>CAYYVZ010000034.1:0-20574 GCA_964475235.1 uncultured Myxococcales bacterium
CGAACGGCCGTCGTGGCTGGCGGTGCTCGTTCCCGTTCGCGACGACGGCGAGGTGGCGGCGCTCACGCGAGAGCTGCGCGACGAAGCGGCGCTCTCGCAGACCGATGCGTCGCACGCCGACGTTGCGGCCATCGAGTACATGGACGAGCGGTGCGTGGGCATCCTGCGCGAGGACGGCGTCCCGTCGCGGGTAGGCGTTTCGATTCCCGGGGGCACGCGTGCGTTGCTGCTCGTGCAGGTGGAGCTCCCCGCCTCGTACGATCGCTCGCGCGCCGTCGAAGAGCTCTCGGACTCGTCGCGCCGCGGCCCGGTCGCGTCGCTGTGCCGCATCCTCGAGGGGCGCGGACTGCTCGAGTCGGTGGTTCCGGCGCTTCCGGGCGAGGAAGACCGGCGAAGGGCGCTGTTCGCGCTGCGCGAAGCCGTGCCCGAGGGCGTGAACGCGCGCGTGCGCGCGGCAGCGCTGTCTTCCGGCGAGCCGGTGTCCAAGTCGGGCGGCGACGTGATCGTGCCGTTCGAGCGCTTCGAGGAAAGCCTTGCGCGCTATCGCGAGATTCTCGAGTCGACGGGGCTGGATGCGGCCATCTGGGGCCACATCTCGGACGGCAACGTGCACCCGAACCTGGTCGCGACGGGTGCTTCCACGATGGAACGCGCGCGCGCTGCGCAGCTCGCGATCGGGGAAGCGGCCATTTCGTTCGGAGGCAGCCCGCTTGCCGAGCACGGCACGGGCCGCAATGCCGTCAAGAAGAAGCTCCTCGCGATGCTGCACGGGGAAGCCGGCGTCGAGTCGATGCGCGCGACCAAACGTGCGCTCGATCCCGCCGGTCTGCTCGCCCCCGGCGTGCTCTTCGATCTCTAGAAGGGGCTCGGCTTCCAGGCGGACACTCCGCGCAGCGTCGGAACGGCTGCCTGGTCACGCCTCGAAACCTCACGCCACATTCCGCGGGGAATGTGCGGCGCGCGCAACGGGACAGGTCGCCGCTGAAAGAAATCGGGGACGGGAGCCGCGAGCTGGCGAGCAGCGAGGAAAGAAATCGGGGACGGATCCCGATTGCGTGGAACGCAATCGGGATCCGTCCCCGATTTCAGCTGCGTTCGGCGCGGGCGAGCTCGAGGTCGGAGTCGACCATCAGGCGGACGAGCTCTTCGAGCGTCGTCGTAGCTTTCCAGCCGAGCTCGCGCGCGATCCGCGAAGCGTCGCCGATGCGCGCGAACGTGTCGCCGCCGCGCACGAAGGCCGGGTCGGTCGTGACGTGGCGCTCCCAGTCGACGCCGGCCCGCTCGAAGGCGAGGCGTACGAAATCGCCGACGGTCGCGGCGCGGCCGGTCGCGAGGACGTAGTCGCGCGGCTCGGCGGCCGCCAGCATCATGCGCATCGCAGTGGTGTACTCCGGGGCATAGCCCCAGTCGCGGGCCGCCGCGAGGTCGCCGAGGGAGAGACTCGTCTCGAGCCCGCATGCGATGCGCGCGGCCGCCATCGTGATCTTGCGCGTGACGAAGTGAGGCGGACGCCTCGGCGACTCGTGGTTGAACAGGATGGCCGAGCACGCGAACACGCCGTGCCGCTCGCGCAGCTCGGTGACGGCGCGATGGGCCTCCGCCTTGGCTTCGCCGTACGGGGTGGCGGGCGCGATCGCGGCCTGCTCGTTCTTGGCCGTGCCGTCGGGCGCTCCGAAGATCTCGGCCGTGGACGCGTGGCAGAGGCGGACGGCCTGGCCGCGCTCGCGGATCGCGTCGAAGAGGTTCTGTGCTCCTAGCGCGTTGATGCGGCGGTTGAGCGAAGGATCCGCCCACGAACCGGGAACGAAAGTTGCCGCGGCGAGGTTGTAGACTTCGTCGGGCGCCGCGGCAGCCAGCGCGCTGCGCACCGAGGACGGATCGCAGAGATCGCCTTCCAGGCGGACGACCCCGCGGACGGGATCGCGATCGGACGGAAGTACCAGCCCGAAGACGGAGCAGCCGTCGGCGAGAAGCTGCTCGGCCAGGTAGGAGCCGTCCTGGCCGGTGACGCCCGTAACGAGGACGCGGCGCGTCGCGCGCGAAGACGTGGATTCTGGAGTCATCGATCGTTTGGTCGCGCGGCCGGCCGGCACCTCGGCGCGATCCCGGCGGGAAGCTAACCCGCGCCGCCCGGCGTGACCAGCCGGACGCGAGCCGACGTTGCGGCTCGCTTTGGTCTGGTGGACACTTGCCCTCTATGCGCAGGAAAATCTCGCTTCGCGATTTCGGTGCAGGCGCGGTCCTCGGATTGCTTCTCGGGACCGCCGGACTTTCCGCCGCCTCGTTCGGCTACGACGGCTGGGCCAAGTTCAGCCTGGACTTCAAGGGCGGCTACATCACGGGGTTCATGGCCATGGCCAACCTCGCACGCAATCTCGATCCCGGCGGATACGTGGACACGCAGTACCCGTTGGTCACCCAGGCGAAGCCGGGCGAATGGGTTTCCGTGATCGACGGGCTCTACAAGAAGCCCGAGAACCAGGGATACCAAGTCACCAGCATCATTCAGTACGCTGCGCACGAGCTCGAGAAGAAGTACGGCAAGGCGCTGCCCGCCGAGGAGAGGACGAGGCGGCGAATGGAAGCGCAGCTTCAGGCGCTGAAGAAGAGGCGGGAAGCTGCAGCGCTCCAGGCGGGCAAGGAAGCCCCGGCTCCTCCGAAGCACATCGCGCAGCCGGAAAAGACAGTGAAGACTCCGGCGCTGCCGAAGGAAAAGCCTGCGCGCAAATGGTGCCGCTGCGACGGCAAGAATCCGAAGGAAGAGCGCGCGAAGCGGCGCGCCGCGCGGGCGGAAGCGGAGAAAGCGGCCGGCGCCGCCGCGAAACCCGCTACCGCGCCGGAGGCGGCGAAGCAGCCCGCCGCTCCAGCCAGGCCGTAGAGTCTACTCGACGTAGCCGAAGGAGCGCAGCTCCTCTTCGAGGTTCTTGTCCATCTGCTGGGGAGCGACGCTCGTCGATGCGGCGGCGGCCTGCTCGGCGAGCGCGGCGAGGTGACGTACCACGTCGGGGTGCGCGGCCGCGACGTCGTGCTGGTCGAGCGGATCGTTCGTGTGGTCGTAGAGCTCCTCGCGCGCGATCTTGTAGTAGTTCCCCTTGGGCGGGCACTTCGGCGTGATGCCGTGGGGGTTGCTCACGTAGCGCCAGCGGCTCGTGCGAAGCGTCTGCACGGTGTTGCTGACGTTCATGTCGTACCACTCGCTCCACGCGATGCGCTCGGCCTCGCTTTCCTGCGCACCGGGCTTGCCGCCCAGCAGCGGCCGAAGCGATTCCCCCTCGAACGTCGGCAGCCGCGCGACGCCGACGAGATCCAGCAGCGTCGGTGCGAGGTCCTCCGTCTGCACGATCGGTGTCACGCGCGTCCCGGCGAGCGCGTCACCGGGTAGCGCGATTACGAGAGGAATCCGGAGGACCGAGTCGTAGACCGAGCACGAGTGGTAGAGGTAGCCGTTGTGATCGGCGAGCTCCTCTCCGTGGTCGGAGAGAAACGCGATGACGGTGTTTTCGCGAAGTCCGCGCTCGTCGAGCGCGTCGAGCATGCGGTCCACGAGCGCATCCGCAAAAAGGATCTCCCCGTCGTAGAGCCCGTAGAGCTGGGCCCGATCGGCGTCGGACAGCGGCTTCTGGTTGCGGATGAGCGCGCCGAGCGTGGCCTGGTCGCGGCCGACGGGACCGCGGTAGCCGGCGTTCGTGAACTTGTCGTACTCGGCCGGCGGGTCGTAAGGCCCGTGCGGCGCGATGAGGTGCACCCAGGCGAAGAACGGACGGTCGTCCGCGGTGCGCAGGAACTCGACGGCGCGGTCCGTGACCGGTTCGTCCTCGCCGCAGAACGTATGCTCGAAGGCGGGAATCCGCCTCGTCAGGTGACAGATGCTGCCGCTCACGAAGGCCCTCGAGACGTAGCCCTCGGTGCGCAGGATGTCGGCGAGCGTCGCCGTGCCGGGGCGGAGATAGTGGCCGTTCTCGCGCACGTTGGTCGTGATCGGCGACAGCGAGGTGAGCATCGTGGCGAGCGACGGCCAGGTCGAACCGCGCGGCGCAAAGGCGTTCTCGAACGTGATGCCGCGCCTGGCGAGCGCGTCGATGCCGGGCGACGTGACACGCCCGTAGCCGTAGCTCGCCAGGTGGTCGGGGCGCAGCGTGTCGATCGAGACGATGAGGACGTTGCTGCGCGGGTAGGTGGCGACGAACCCCGCCCCGAGGCGCAGCATGAGGACGGCGGCCGCGAGCACGACCGCGGCGACGAGCAGCAGGATCCGTCCCGACATCGGGAACTGTTTACGGCGATCCGCGCTGCAAATCGAGGTCGCGCGCCGGAGGCGCGCCGCGGGCGCCCGTTACGCCGAGGTGGCAACCGCGCCGGCAGGCGCCGGGTGACCGTGCGTCTCGTCGTCGTGCTGGAGCTGGTAGAGGCGCGCGTAGCGGCCGCCGAGCCTCATCAGCTCCTCGTGCGTTCCGCTTTCGCGCAGGCATCCGTGGTGGAGCACGACGATGCGGTCGGCGCCCTCGATGGTCGCAAGGCGGTGCGCGATGACGAGCGAGGTGCGGCCTTCCTGGAGCCTCGCGACGGCGTCCTGGATCAGCTCCTCGGTGTCGTGGTCCACGCTGGAGGTCGCCTCGTCGAGCACGAGGATGTCGGGCTTGTAGGCGAGGGCCCTCGCGAACGAGAGGAGTTGGCGCTGTCCGGTCGAGAAGTTGTTGCCGCGCTCGCGCACCGGCGCGTCGTAGCCTTCCGGCAGCCGCTCGAGGAAGCGGTCGGCGTGAACGGCGCGGGCGGCCGAGCGCAGTTCCTCGTCGCTGATGTCGGTCCTGCCGAGCCGGATGTTCTCGGCTGCCGTTCCCGAGAACAGGTAGACGTCCTGCAGGACGGTGACGATGCGGCGGCGCAGGTCCGTCAGGTCCCACTCGCGCACGTCCACGCCGTCCACGAGCACGCGGCCCTTCTCGACGTCGTAGAATCGCGCGAGCAGCTTCGTGATCGTCGTCTTGCCCGAACCCGTCGCGCCGACGATGGCGACGTGCTCTCCCGCGCCGACCTTGAACGAAACGCCGCGCAGCACCGGCTCCCCCGGGATGTACGAGAACCAGACGTCGTCGAACTCGATGGTGCCGGTTCGCGGCGGCGCGGGCACCGGCTGGTCCGGGCTCTTCAGCGTGGGCTCCAGCTCGAGCAGGCCGAAGACCTTCTCGCAGGCGGTGATCGCCGACTGCAGCACGGCATACTTGGTCGAGAAGTCGCGCACCGGCACGAAGAAGCGGTTGATGTACTCCATGAACGCGACGAGCGTGCCGAAGCCGACCGCGTCCGCGACGGCCGACGTCGTGGACATGGGCTGTCCCACGACGAGGTGCGCGCCGTACCAGAGAATCGCCGCGGTCGAGATCGCGCTCACGCACTCGACGATCGAGAACAGCGAGGCCTCGTAGATGTTCGAGCGGTGGTTGGCGTCGCGGTAGAGCGAATTCAGCTCCTCGAACTCCTTCGCCATGCGCTCCTCGCTGGCGAAAAGCTGCACCACGGCCATGCCGGTGATGGACTCCTGCAGGAAGGAGTTGATGCGCGCGATGCGGTCGCGGATGAGGCGGTAGTACTTGCGCGTCTTCCGGCGGAAGAAGTCCGTCAGGATCATCATCACGGGAAGAGTCGCCAGCGCCGCGAGCGTGAGCTCGGCGTGCAGCACGAACATGATGACGACGATGCCGACCAGCGTCATCGCGTCCATCAGCATGGTGATGGCGCCGGCGGCGAACATTTCATTGATCACGTCCACGTCGGTCGTCATGCGCGTGACGAGGCGGCCGACGGGGTTGCGGTCGAAGAAGGCCGTCTCCATCGACTCGATCTTGCGGAAGACGGCCAGCCGCAGGTCGGCGAGGCTCTTCTGCGCCAGCATCATCGTGACGACGGTCTGCCAGTAGAGCAGCGCGAACTCGGCCGCGAAGGCGGCGGAGTAGAGCAGCACCCACCAGATCAGCCCGTCGGTGGTGCCCGCCGCCACGCAGTGGTCGATGGCCTGCTTGATGATCCACGGCTGCACGAGCAGGCACGCCGAGATGAGGGGCAGGAGCCCGAGCGAGAGGAAGAACAGTCCCTTGTAGGGCCGGATGAAGCCCCACATCGAGCGCACCATCGCGAGGTCGCGCGTGCCGAGAAGCTGGGCCTCGTCGGTGATCCCGCGAACTTCCGGAACGCCGACGCCGCTCATGCCATCGCCTCGAGCTCTTCCGTGATGCGCTGGCGCTTCCAGAGGTCGGCGTAGAGGCCGCCGTGCGCGAGGAGCTCGCCGTGCGTGCCCTGCTCGACGATGCGGCCTTCGTCGATGACGGCGATGCGGTCGGCCTTGGCGACCGACGAGACGCGGTGCGAGATCACGATGGCGGTGCGCCCGCGACGCACGTCGTCGAGGCGTTCGAGGATGCGCCGCTCGGTGGCGGCGTCCACGCTCGACAGCGAATCGTCCAGGATGAGGATGCGCGGGTCGCGCGCGACGGCGCGGGCGAGTGTGAGGCGCTGCTTCTGGCCGCCCGACAGCGTGACGCCGCGCTCGCCGACCGGAGTGGCCAGTCCGCCCGGAAACTCGGCGAGGTCGGTGTCGAGGCCCGCGGTCTCGAGCAGCGGCCCCATGGCCATCGGATCGATCGGATCGACGCCGAACTCGACGTTCTTCTCGATCGTCGTGGAGAACAGGAAGGGGTCCTGGGGCACGAAGCCGATCGCGCTGCGAAGCTCGGTGAGGTCCCACTCGCGAACGTCCACGCCGTCGACGAGCACCCGGCCCGCCGTCGCGTCGAAGAGGCGGGGCGGCAGGTTCGCGATGGTCGATTTGCCGGAGCCGGTGCGGCCGAGGATCCCGAGCGTGGTGCCCGCCGGAACGTCGATCGTGATGTCGCGCAGCGCGTGGGCCGAGTCGGGAGCGTGCGAGAAATCGACGTGCTCGAAGCGCACGTCGCCGCGCACCGCCTCCGGCACGTAAGCCCCGGCTGGCGACGAGATCTGCGGCTCGACGTCGAAGATCTCGCCGAGACGCACGAGCGCCGCCTTGCCGCGCTGCCAGATCGCGATCATGAAGCCGACCGCCATGATCGGCCACGCGAGGATCTGCAGGTAGCCCATGAACGCGACGAGGGCGCCGAGGCTGAGGCGCCCGTTCACGACTTCCGCGCCGCCGTAGCCGATCACGATGACGACGCCGAGCGAGCTCACGGTGCGAATCGCGGGGAAGATCTTCGCGCGAAGCTTCGCCGCCTCCATCGCGTCGACCTTGTAGCGTTCGTTGAGCTCGATGAAGTGTTCGGCGCGCGACTCCTCGCGCCCGAACGACTTGACGACGTGCATGCCGGACAGCGTCTCCTGGCCGAACGCCGACATCTCGGCGAGCCGCTCCTGGGTCCGGACGGTGGCCTCCATCATGCCCCGCATGTAGCGGCGCATGTAAACGAGGACGAAGGGGAAGGGCAGGATCGCCGCGATCGTCAGGCGCCAGTCCATCCAGAGCATCAGCGAGAAGGCGTAGAGGCAGTAGAGCGGCGTGTTGACGAAGGTCAGGATGCCGGGGCCGAGCAGCATGCGCACGGCGCCGATGTCGTTGACGAGGCGGCTCATGAGGTCGCCCGTGCGCTGGCGCTGGTAGTAGCCCTGGTGCAGCTTCAGGAGATGGTCGTAGAGCTCGCCCCTCAGGTCGTACTCGACGTCGCGGCCGGCGTTGAAGATGAGCGCGCGCGACCACGTGCGCACGATGGCCTGGACGATCGCGATGACGACGATCGTCAGCGCGTAGGTGGTGACCGTGGCGATCTTCTCCTCGGTCGTGCCCGCGCCGCCAATCACGTCGAAGGCCATCTGCGTGAGCTTCGGGATCGCCATGACGAGCGTCGCCGTCACGAACAGGGCGAGCCCCCCGACGGCGTAGCGGATGCGGTAGCGGCGTATGTATTTCCAGAGGCGATTCACGGGCGAAGACTCCCTTCTATATCCGAGGCCGCGTCGCTCGCGAACCGGTTTGCACCGCGTTTCCTGCTCATGGCCGCACTTCTTCTCGGCAGCGGCTGCCGCGCGGGCTACCTGGCCCAGCTGGCGTACGAGGAGATGCGCTTCCTGCGCTCAGCGACGCCGGCCACAGAAATGCTCGCAAAGGCCGAGGATCCGGAACGACGCCGCGCGTTGGAGACCTTGCTCTCCGTGCGCGAGTTCGCCGAGCGCGAAGGCCTCGCTGTCGGTGGGAGCTACCGTGAGGTCGCCGACGTCTCGTCGGCTGCGCCCTTTCACGTGGTGACGGCCGCTTACGCGGACCGGCTAGAGCCGTACACCTGGTGGTACCCGGTGATCGGAGCGATTCCCTACCGGGGCTACTTCGACCGCGCGGAGGCCGACGGCTTCGCCGCGAAGCTGCGCGGAAAAGGGCTCGACACGATGATCGTCGAGGCGTCGGCGTACTCGACGCTCGGCTGGCTCGACGACCCGCTGCCGTCGAACCTGCTCGACCGCGGCGCCGGCGTCGTCGCGATCACGGTGCTGCACGAGCTCGTGCATCAGACGTTCTTCGCGCCCGGCGCGGTCGCGTTCAACGAGACGCTCGCGACGGCCGTCGCGTACCGGCTGGGCGAGCGTTTCTACACGGAGCAGGGCGACCCCGTCCGGGCCGGGAAGGTTCGCGCTGCGCGCGAAGCGTGGGTGGGTCGCAGCGACGTGCTCGACGCGACGGCGGTGCGCCTCGAGACCTTCTTCGGTCGCGCGAAGACCGAGGGCTGGACGCGGGAGAGAATCCTGGTCGAGCGCGAAGCGGTATACGCCGAGGTGATGCAGGAGATCGCGCGCGTCGATGCGGAGTTCAAGTCGGCGTTCGATTCGGGACGGCTCGACAACGCGTCGTTCCTCGCGTCGCACCGCTACGCGACGAAGGGACGTGCGATCGACGAGTTCCTCGGCCGGCAACCGGATATGCGCGCGGCGTTCGCGGCGCTGAGTGCCGCGCAGGAACGCGGGCAGGATCTCGATTCGTTCGTGTCGCAACCCGCCGACCCGCACGGACGAACGTGAAATCGGGGACGGATCCCGATTTCGCCAGGCGCGATTTGATTCTTACCGGCGCGTGTCTGAGAAGCCCGGGGACGGCAGCGCCGATGGGCGCGCCCATGGAACGGGGCGCCGACGGCGCGCCCCTATCGACATTTCACGACGAGAGAGGGACCCGAACGAATGGCAACCGCGCGAGTCAAAGAAATCCTCAGCTGGTACGCAGGCGAAAACCCCGGCGTGCTGTCGAACCTCGCCCGCATCATGAACACCGGCAAGCTCGCGGGCACCGGCCGCTTCGTGATCCTTCCCGTCGACCAGGGCTTCGAGCACGGCCCGGCACGCAGCTTCGCGCCGAACCCGGCCGGCTACGACCCGCGCTACCACTTCCAGCTCGCGCTCGATGCGGGCTGCAATGCCTACGCCGCTCCGCTCGGCTTCATCGAAGGCGGCGCCGCGGAATACGCCGGCGACATTCCGCTCATCCTCAAGCTCAACAACCACGACTCGCTCGCGCCCGACGGCTCCGATCCGACCCCGTCGCTCACCGGCTCGGTGCAGGACGCGCTGCGCCTCGGCTGCTCGGCGATCGGCTACACGATCTACCCGGGCTCCGCGCAGTTTCAGGGAATGTACGAGGTGCTCGCCGACCTCACGCGCGAAGCCAAGTCCGTCGGCCTCGCGGTCGTCGTGTGGTCGTACCCGCGCGGCTCCGGCATTTCGAAGGAAGGCGAAACGGGCATCGACGTGACCGCCTACGCCGCACAGATCGCCGCGCAGCTCGGCGCCAACATCATCAAGGTGAAGCCTCCTTCCGCGCACGTCGAGCAGGCCGAAGCGAAGAAGGTCTACGAGAAAGAGAAGATCCCCGTCGCAACGCTCGCCGAGCGCGTGAAGCACGTGGTCGACTCGTCGTTCGGCGGCCGCCGCATCGTGATCTTCTCCGGCGGCGCGAAGGGCGCCGACGAGAAGGTGTTCGAGGAGTGCAAGGGAATCCGCGACGGCGGCGGCTTCGGCTCGATCATCGGCCGCAACAGCTTCCAGCGTGCGAAGCCGGATGCGCTCAAGTTCCTCGCCGAGGTGATGAAGATCTACGGGGCCTGACGGGCGCTACTGTTTTTTCTTGCGGGTGCGCAAGCTCTCGCAGCGGGTCAGGGGCGGCCTGCATTCATGCCGTCCGCGTCATCGACCTGCCGGCCGTGTCGGGTGCATCCGGGGGCATGCTGCCGCCCGGTGCCACCGCTCCCGCGAATACCTACGAGCCGCGATGTGCCGACGAGGAGTTGGTCCACCGTGTCGTCGCTGACGAACTCGACGGTTCCCTTGCCCGGCATCGATCGACGACAGGCAGAGCAGCAACATCGAAGCGAGAGTAAGAAGTCGCATTCGTGTTTCCGTAAAGCAGTCCCGCGCGAGGCCCCATCACCGCTCGGACGGCCGATCGAACGATAGACGACACGTCCTTCTTCGCCGCCGCGATTGGATCAGGACCGCGAGCCACTCATCCTCTCCGTGAAATCCCACGAACCGATCCAGGTGGGGTCGATCCGAATCGCGACCTCGTCGGAGCTTCGCAGGAGCAGCCAGGCTCCGAGCTTGCTCTCACGTGAAATGTCGTAGCGATCGAGCAATGTTCCAAGAATCTCGGCGCCTCTCTCGGGATAAAGTGTGGCCCTTCCCTGGCCCCGCACGCCTCGGTATGGCGGGTTCTCGCCGGCGATCTCGAAAGCACAGCGAGAATCGTCCGTGAGCATCGCCAAAACGCGAGCAGACGAATGGGAGGCGCACCAGAGCGTACCTTCGATGCAAGTGAACCAGAGCGACAACACCAAAGGCCAACCGTCTTTGTCGGTACAGGCCAGCCGCAAGGGAATCGTCGCTTCCGACAGATGCGCGGCGATGCGCGCTTCGCTCCACGGTCCCGTGATGCGCATGAGTCGAGAGTAACGTCGCCGACACGCGGGGCCAACCGCCGCCGCGACGCATCACGCGGGCGACGGCTCGCTCATCGTCCCGCGCTCACAAGCCCGGTGAGCCAAGTGCTTCGAACGCCGCTGGGTCGCGCGCGGCAAGCAGGACCGAATCGTAGCGCTCCGACTGGCGCCGTATGAGCGAGGAAGCGCAGCGAACTGGCGTAGAGAAATCGCGAGAACCGAGCGCACGCCATGTACGCGGGACAGCCCAAGGCCCTCTCGGACAGCTCCACCGCCGGGCGGGAGGACTCCCGGCGGTGGAGCCAGAGGGGACCAAGAGCACCTCAGTCCTCTTCGTCCCGATCGTCAATGCGAAGAGTGGACGTCGCGACACCGACCACCGTGCCGCCGCTGCCGTCGCCGGCCGGAGCGCCTTCGAGGCTGGTGCCACAGACACCGTTGAGCGCGCCGGCGGCCGTGTCGGTCAGCGACACTTCGATGTTCGAGAGCCGGATGCGCTCCTCCTCGGCATTCACGACCAGCGAGCTGACGTCCAGGTTGAACAGCGGCAAGCGGCCGAGAAGCTGGTCGCCGACCACGACGATGCCCGTCAGTACCGGGGAGGATCCGGGCAGCGCAGTGGTGTCGATGACGTAGTCGAGCAAGCGAACGGTGTCGGGTGAGCAGGCGATCTCGAGGCCGCCGGTGTGGGGCACCTCGGCTCGCAGCGTGGAAACCTCGACGACGCCTCCGGTCACCGGGAAGCGGACGCCCTTGTTGTTGAACTTGCCGGGCATGTTGGTCGTGGTGATGGGTCCCACCACGGCGGCAAAGCCGGCGTCGAGGCGAACCAGGGTACTTCCACCCTTGAGTTCGATGGTCTGGGCCGAGGCCAGCGTGGCCGTCGAGACGAGCATCGAGGCGGCAACGAGGCCGCGAATCATTCCTGTTTTCATCGTAACTTTTCTCCTTCCTGGTGGTTGATGTACTTCCGCTCCCTGTCTGCCGGTTCTGCCGCGGGCGGTAGTCACGGCAGGGCTACGTTCGAGTCGGTCAGCGTTCTTGGAAACCCTCGCGGGACAGCAGCAGCATGGCCTGGCGCTTCATGGCCTCGTCGGTGGCGAACTCGCCGCGAAGGGCCGTCGTCACCATGTCGGCCGACTGCTTGCGCGCCCCGCGCAGCTGCATGCAAAGGTGTTCGGCGCGCACCACCACCGCGACGCCGCGGGCGCCGAGGTGCTCGGCGATGGCATCGGCCACGCTGGCCGTCAGGCGCTCCTGGAGCTGGGGTCGCCGCGCGAACACGTCGACGGTCCTGGCGATCTTGCTCAGCCCGACCACCTTGCCGTTGCCCGGCAGGTAGGCCACGTGGGCTGTCCCGCGGAAGGGCAGAAGGTGGTGCTCGCAGGTGCTCTGGAAGTCGATGTCGCGCACCACCACGAGGTCGCCCGCGGGCGCCTCGTGCTCGAAGACCCGCGCGAGGTGCCGCCTGGGCGAGTCGCGAAGGCCGGCGAACAGCTCGGCATAGGAACGCGCCACCCGTGCCGGGGTTTCGAGCAGGCCGTCGCGGTCGGGGTCCTCGCCGACGGCGATCAGAATCTCGCGGATGGCGCTTTCGATGCGACGCAGGTCGACGGGCTTTTCGAGGTCTCCGGCCAGGCGTAGAAGGGCCCGCGGGGACTCCGGGGCCTTGGAAACATGCTCGACGATGGTAGCGACAGTGGTGGACATGGCTTCTCCCCCTGAACTTTAAAAACGTTCAATTCGTTCTCCAAGTACATTTGTGTGGCCGGGACTGCAAGGGAAAAGCGTAGAAAAATCGATTTGCGTGTTTGCTTGAATCATTCAAATCGTCCAAGTTGTTGATATGACGGAAGCTCTGCTCAGCCCGAAGAGCCTCGCCGACGCCCTCGGGGTCAGCGAGTCGTCCGTCAAGAGATGGGTGGACGCCGGGGATCTGGTCGCCAGGAAGACGGCCGGAGGGCACCGCCGCATCGAACGGGGCGAGGCCATCCGCTTTGCGCGCAAGTGCGGGATCGAGCCGATGCGGCCCGAACTGCTGGCCCTCGTTCCGGCGCGTGAAGGCGACACGGCCGAGACGGCTCGATCCTCAGCCTTTCACGATGCCCTGCTCGACGGCGACCGTGTTCGGGCAGTCGGGCTGCTGCACGCCGCCTACATGCAGGGAGAGTCGGTCGCATCGATCTGCGACGGACCGGTTCGCGAGGCCCTCGCCCAAGTCGGCGAGCTTTGGAAGCACGACGAGAACGGCATCCTGGTCGAACACCGCGCCACCGAGATATGCCGGCAGGCCCTCGCTTCGCTTCGCGACCTTCTCCCGACCGTCGCCGATGACGCGCCGGTGGCCGTCGGATCGGCCGGGCCCGACGACCCTTACTGGATCCCGAACACGATGTGCTCGATGACTGTCGCCGAGGCCGGACTGCGCGACGTCAACCTCGGACCGCACTGCCCGGTGACGACCAAGCTGACGGCGGTGCGGATGTACAAGCCCTGCCTGGTCTGGCACTCGGCGAGCGTCAAGGGTCGGGAAGTCGACGAGTTGGCCGCCGGCCTTGCCGCGAGCAAGACGGCCGACGCCCCTCGCCTCGTTGTCGGCGGCCGCGCCATTTCCAGGGCCGCGCTGCCCGAAGGGGTCGAGTACCTGTCCTCCATGCGCGAGTTGCAGGCCTTTGCGCGCGCTCACAGCAAACGCGTAGGCGAAGACCGGCCGGGCTGAGTTCGCGCTCCGTCTTCGATCCTGTCGGGTCGGGTGCGGCCGGCGCAGAAGACCGCCCGGAGAGCCCGGGAAACCTCAGAGAGTGACATTGTTCACAGTCGACTCCCCGGACTTCATGGACGCGAGGCGCAGAGCCGGTGCGCGCGACTGACAACATTCCCCGCGGAATGTTGCGTGACGTGGCGTGACCGGGCGGCTGGTGTAGCGCGGAATGCGGGCCACGAAGCCGAGCCGCACGCCCTTCAGCGCCGGCGTTGGCATCGGGAAACTGCGCCAAGTCTCCGCTGCCCCTCAGCCACGCCCTCGTGCTTCTGCCAAGTGGTTTCCGCATCGCCGGACCTCGGAAACGACCGACGCGATTCCCCGAAGAACCGAAACGAAAAGGGGCCAGGTCTGAGTGCGCGGCGCTTACCAGTGCACGACGCGAAGCCCCGGAACCCTCGGGAAGCTGCGCATGTCGCGCGTGACGACTTCGCACTCGCATGCCACGGCGGTCGCGGCGATCATCAGGTCGCGCGGCCCGATCGTGTGACCGCTCGCCATCGTTTCCGAAGAGAGTCGAGCGTGGACGCGTGCGGTCTTCAGATCGAAGGGCAAGACGGGCAGGGTGCCGAGAATCCGGCTCCGGATAATCTGATAATCGGATTTCGTGGCGCGCAAAGAGAAGCCGGACGACCCTCGAGGCAAGTACTACGTCGACTCCAAGGCAGGATCGGGTCGCGTCGCAATGCCCCAGACCGGCTACGACGTCGCCAGGTCGATGGTCATCTCGGCCACCGAGGCTTCGCGACGGTTCTCCGACCTCATCAACCGGGCCGCCTACCAGCGGGAGACGTAAGCGATCTGCAACGGAGGCATTCGTCGAGCCTATGGCAAAGATGGGATTCCGGCTCAGGTCGGGCGGCCGGCGGCGTGGCCCGCCGCGCAGCATCCCGGCACGCACGGCCACGGCCTCGCGCCGCGAGTCCCGAGGGTTCGCGGCACCCTGCCGGCGATGTGATCCGCGACCAGGTCCACCAGCCCCGCAACGAAGCGCGGCGCCGCTCCCACCGTCCGCGCGCGCACCAGCCCGATCCCGAGCGATTCGGCCACTTCGCGGGCCTGCGTGTCGAGGTCGAACAGCACTTCCATGTGGTCGGCGACGAAACCGATCGGCACCAGCACAACGTCGTGCACGTCCCGGTCGGCGAGCGCGCGCAGGTGGTCGCAGACGTCGGGCTCGAGCCACGGCTGCGACGGTGCCCCGCTGCGGCTCTGGAACACGAGGTCCCACTCCATGCCGAGCGCCGCGCCGGCCGCCACGATCGACGCGGCGTCGCGCAACTGCGCGACGTAGTCGCACCCCGCCGCCATCCCCGCCGGTAGCGAGTGCGCCGTGAACACGAGCCGCATCTCCTCGACCTTCGCGCCGCGTGAATGCGCCACGCGCACGGCATCGCGCGTGTGCTCCGTCACCGTTTCGAGAAACCCCGGCGTGTTCCAGAACGGCGACAGCTTCTCGATGACCGGCGCTGCGGGGCCGACCACCTCGCGCGCTCTCTCGATGTCCTCGAGGTACTGCCGGCATCCCGAGTACGAGCTGAACGCCGACGTCGCGATCGCAACCGCGCGCTGCACGCCGGCCTGCGCCATCTTCGCGAGCGTCTCGGCCAGCATCGGGTGCCAGTTGCGGTTGCCCCAGTAGACCGGAAGCCGCGGCCCGCGCGCGTCGAGCTCGCGCTCGAGCGCGGCGATCAGCTTGCGGCACTCGTCGTTGAGGGGGCTGCGGCCGCCGAAGCGCATGTACTGCTGCGCAACGACTTCGAGCCGCTCGCGCGGCACGCCGCGTCCGCGCGTGACGTTCTCGAGGAAAGGAAGGACGTCGTCGGGCCTTTCGGGCCCGCCGAACGAGAGCAGCAGCAGCGCGTCGTACGGACGCTCGCTCATGCTGCCTTCATTGCCCGATCATCGCACGCGGCGCGCCCATGCATGGCCTGCGGCCGCGGGGCGCTCAGAGGCGCCCGCGCAGCAGCTTGGTCTCGGCGGTCTGCGGGACGGGCCGGTCCGCGATCGGAACGTAGTCGCGCTCGCCCTCGCCGATGTAGACCTGGCGGGGCCGGACGATCTTCTGCTCGGGATCGCGCACGTTCTCGGTCCACTGGGCGATCCAGCCGGGCGTGCGGCCGATCGCGAACAGCACCGGGAACATCGCGTTGGGGAAACCCATCGCCTGGTAGATGATGCCCGAGTAGAAATCGACGTTCGGGTAGAGTTTGCGCGAGACGAAGTAATCGTCCTCGAGAGCGATGCGCTCGAGCTCGACGGCAACGTCGATGAGGGGGTTGCGTCCGGTGACCTCGAAGACCTCGTAGGCGATCTTCTTGATGCACTTCGCGCGCGGGTCGTAGTTCTTGTAGACGCGGTGACCGAAGCCCATGAGGCGCCGCTCGCCCGCCTTCACGCTCTTGATGAACGCGGGGATCTTGTCGACCGAGCCGATCTCCTCGAGCATGCGTACCGCTTCTTCGTTGGCACCGCCGTGCAGCGGCCCGTACAGCGCCGCGGCGGCCGCGGCCGTCGCGCAGTAGGGGTCCACCTGCGAGCTTCCGACCGCGCGCATCGCGTTGGCCGAGCAGTTCTGCTCGTGGTCGGCGTGCAGGATGAAGAGCACGTCGAGGGCCTTCTCGAGGGCCGGGTTCGGCCGGTAGCGCTGCTCCGTCATGCGGAACAGCATCGACAGCAGGTTGCCCGTGTAGCTCAGGTCGTTGTCGGGCTGCACGTAAGGCAGGCCCATCGAGTAGCGGTACGCGTAGGCGGCGATGGTCGGCATCTTGCCGATCAGGCGACGGGCCTGGATGCGTCGCGACTCGACGTCGTGGATCTTCTCGGCGTCGGGATAGAACGTCGAGAGCGCCGCGACCGTTCCGACGAGAATCCCCATGGGGTGCGCGTCGTAGCGGAAGCCCTCCATGAAGCTCTTGCAGTTCTCGTGGAGCATCGTGTGCATCGTGATGTTGTGCGTCCACGAATCCAGGTGCTCCTGGTTCGGGAGCTCGCCCTTCACGATGAGGTAGGCGGTCTCGAGGAAGCTGCTCTTTTCGGCGAGCTGTTCGATCGGGTAGCCGCGGTAGCGCAGGATCCCCTTGTCGCCGTCGATGAAGGTGATGGCGCTGCGGCAGCTCGCGGTGTTGGTGAGGGCGGGGTCGTAGGTCATGAGCCCGAAGTCGTCGGGCCCGGTCTTGATCTGGCGGAGGTCGAGAGCCCGGATGGTTCCGTCCTCGATCGTCAGCTCGTACGTCTTTCCGGTGCGGTTATCGGTGACAGTGAGAGAGTCTTTCCCCATCGCGGCGTCTCCTGACCTCTTCGCTCGTCGCGAGTGTCGTGCTTCGCTCGTTTCGCCGCGAACCTATCAAGGCAGCGCGTGCGTTCAATCGAAACGGCGGCAGATCGGTCGGAGAAACGCGGGGAAAACGCGGGAAAACCGGAGTGCGGCTCAGGGTTTGGCCGGGACGAGCACGCCGGAGGCGAGCACCTCGATGAGCGTGTCGGCGTATTTCTCGACGTGCTCTTCGTCGGCGGGATCGATTCCCCAGAGCAGTCCGATCAGCGGCGCGCCGTCGAAGAAGTGAGGCAGGGCGCCGAGGAATACGAAGATCAGCGATTCGAGCGAGAGATCCTTGACGATGCCGGCATCGCGACCGGCGCGGAAGGTCTGCTCGACGCGGCGAATGAGCGGACGCAGGTGCTTCTCCGTCATCCATTCGAGCCGCGGTCCCGGCACCGCCGACTCGGCGATGATGAGGCGGCTCACTTCGGGATGTTTCGCGCTGAAGCGCACGAAGCGGCGCGCGGTCTCGCGCATGCGCTCGCGAGGGTCGCCGCCCGGCGCCGCCTCGCCCATGTCCTCGAGCAGCCCGGCCATCTGGCTGAAGGCGAGCTCGACGGCGGCGCGCCAGAGCGCCTCCTTGGAACCGAAGTGGTAGTGGATCAGCGGCTGGGTCACGCCGATGCGCCGGGCCACCGAGGCCGTGGTGGCGCCCTCGTAGCCGTGCTTGGCGAACTCGACCAGGGACGCGTCGAGGATTCGCTCGCGGGAGATCTTGGAAGTGCGGCCGCGACGTCGAGAAGGGGTTTCAGCCATGCCAGTACATCACCCGGGCTGGCCGGGTCTCCATTGGCCGGAAGGGTCCCCCCTTTGGATCCCCCGGCCGTCCGTTCTGCGTTTCGTGCTCACTAATTCCAAAAGACACGATAAGGCAAATATCGAATAGGGCGAAGTCCATTATGTTTCTTGGTCGGTCCCCGGGGATCGGTTAGTTTGGGCCGGATGCGTTCGCCGTCCGTGCCCTCCCGGGCGACTTCCTCTTTCCGCAACCGGCCGTTCGCCGCGTTGTGGGTACTCCGGACGGCCTTGCTCCTCTCCCTAACGGCGGCCCTCCCGCTTCCGGCCGCTGCCCAGGTTCCCAGGTTCGACGCTCCGGTCGCGATCGACGCCGGGGCGAGGACCGACACGCACAGCGACGAGATGCCGCGCATCGCGTCCGGCGTGGCCGGTGTCTGGGTCGTCGTCTGGCAGGTCGTGGGCGCGGGCGACCTCGGCCTTGGCCGGGACGTCGACATCGTGTTCTCGCGCAGCTCGGACGACGGCAAGCACTGGACGGCGCCGCGGCCGCTCGCCGAGCGCTTCGCCAGCGACCGCTCCGAGGATCGCCAGCCGTCGATCGCGACCGACGGCAGGGGCTCGTGGATCGTCGCCTGGACGTCTACCGACGATCTCGGCGGCAAGTCGCGCAAGGACCGCGACATCCACTTTGCAGTCTCGACCGACAATGCGCTGACCTGGAGCGCGCCGCGCGCACTCAACAGCAACGCCGCCATCGACTGGGGCGACGACGAGGCGGCCGACGTCGCAAGCGATCACAAGGGACGCTGGGTGGTCGTGTGGCAGTCGGCCGATTCGCTCGGCAACACCAAGGGCGGCGACCGCGACATTCTCTTTGCCACCTCGACGGACTCCGGCACCAACTGGTCCTCGCCCGGCGTCGTCGACGCGGCGGCCAGAAGCGACGCAGCCTTCGACACCTCGCCGCGCGTGGCGGCCGACCAGACGGGCACGTGGCTCGTGACGTGGTCGAGCGGCAGCGCGTCCGAGGAAACCGGCGAGTTCCAGCGCGGCGTGCTCGTCGCGCGTTCGGAGGACGGGACGAGCACGTGGTCCCCTGCGACCTCGCTGTCGGGCGCGAGCGAAGACGACCGGCCGGACTGGGGACCCAGGCTTGCAGGTGACGGCCGCGGCCGCTGGATCTGCGCGTGGGCCTCCTCGGACGATCTCGGCAAGACGGTCGGACAGGACCGCGACGTGCTCTTCTCGCGCTCGACCGACGGCGGCCGCAGCTGGAGCCCGCGCGCCACGCTCAACCGCGAGGCGGCCGAAGATTCCGGCGACGACGAAACGCCGGAGATCGCCGTCGATTCGGGCGGAAACTGGGTGGTGGTCTGGACGTCGTGGGATCGCCGCGGCGCCGCGCGCGGGGCCGACGCCGACCTTCTGATGGCAATGTCGCGCGACAACGGCGCCACGTGGACGCCGTCCTACATCCTCAACACGAACGCGCGCGGCGATCATGGTGAGGATACGACGCCGTCGCTGGCAACCGACGGCAGCGGCCTCTGGATCACCGCGTGGTCGTCGACGGAGACGCTCGGCGAGGTGCTCGGGCGCGACCGCGACGTGGTGCTCGCGAGCGGCAAGTTCGGATTCGAGATCGCGGGGCCGGAAAGAGCTTTCGGAAAGTAGAAATCCCCTGAAACCCGTCCTCTACGCAATCTTCTTCCTGTCGGGCGCGGCGGCGCTGGTCTTCGAGAGCCTGTGGTTCCGGCAGGCGGGGCTCGCGTTCGGAAACAGCGTCTGGGCGACGAGTGTCGTGCTCACGGGGTTCATGGCGGGCCTCGGGCTCGGCAATGCGATTGCGGCGCGCTTCGCGGACCGCTTTCCCAATCCGATCCGCGCGTACTCCCTCGTCGAGGCGACGATTGCGCTGACCGGCGTCGCGCTCGTCCTCGTGCTCCCGTCGATGGGCGTCGTGCTCGCTCCGGTGCTGCGTGCGCTTGGGGACGCTCCTCTCGCGCTCAACGCCGCCCGCTTCGCGTTCGCGTTCGCGATGCTGCTGGTGCCTGCCACGGCGATGGGCGTCACGCTGCCGCTGATGACGCGCGCGCTGTGCGCGATCGAGCCGAGCTTCGGCGCGGTGCTCGGCGCCCTCTACGGCTGGAACACGATCGGCGCGATGGCGGGCACGATCGCGACCGAAGCCTTCCTGCTCGAGGCGTTCGGCATCCGCGGCACGGCGCTGTTTGCGGGTGCGTGCAACCTCGTCGCCGGCGATGGCGCTGTCGCGGCGCTCGGCTGCGATCGCGCCGCCCACGGCCGCCGATCGCAGGCCGGTCGACTGGCGCCGCGCTGCGCCGTGGCTCGCAGCCGCGTTCCTGTGCGGCTTTGCCGTGCTCGCGTACGAAGTCGTCTGGTTCCGCTTCCTGCTGCTCTACGTGCCGGGGCTCGGCCTGTCGTTCGCGCTGATGCTCGGCACCGTGCTCGCCGGAATCGCGCTCGGCGGCTGGTCGGCCGCTTCGATGCTGCGGCGCGACCCCGGGGCTCATCGCGACGCTTACTCCGTCGTCATCCGTGCCGGAGTGACCGGACTGCTCTCGTACGCGCTCTTCCCGCTCGTCCTCATCCTCATCGACAATCCGAAGCCCGACAAGGCCGCGGAGATCCTCGTGCTGGCGTTCGCGCTGATGCTGCCGACGTCGTTCTATTCCGGGACGTTCTTCACGCTCGTCGGCACGCCGCTGCGCAGCGCGGTGCCTTCGGACGCGGCAACCGCGGCCGCGCTCACGCTCTCGAACACCGTCGGGGCGGCGCTCGGATCCTTC
>CAYYVZ010000035.1:0-20531 GCA_964475235.1 uncultured Myxococcales bacterium
GCGGACAATGACGTGGCGAGTTCCTATGCCGACGAGTTCGCGAGCGCCGATGTTGCCGAGCCGGCGACGGACGAAGACGCCGCGCCGGTCGCAGAAGGCGAGTCCGGCGGCGGAAGGGAACAGTTCCCGCCGCGAGGCTGAGCTCACGCCAACCGCCGCGAGGCGGACTTCGCGCCAACCCCTGCCTACGGCCAGAAGCGCCGTTCGGATCATTTCGCGGTCTGAAAACGCGCGCGGGGCGGAAGTCTGTTCGAGCACAGGGGCGGACACCTCGTTCGAGCAAGGGAGCGGAAGCCCGTTCGAGCTTGCCGCACAGCCGTCCGCTCGGATACGGATAACTGATGCCGCATCCGGCCGAGCAACAGCGCACCCTCGAAGCGATGGGCACGCTGCGTGCGGAATCGCTCGGCCGCCTTGCCGAGATCCGCGTCGCAGGCGCCGTGGCGTTCCTCGCGGTCGTGTCGTGGCTCGGCATCACGCACGAGCTCGACGACTGGCGCGTCTACATGCTTCCGCTCTCGCTCTACGCGGCGGTGGCCGTGGCGCTGCGGCGCGTGCGCAACCCGTCGTTCAACGCGTGGGCCGTTCCGCTACTCGATGTTCCGGCGGTTTTCGTCCTTCAGTATCTCAGCATGCCGATGTCGCCTTTCCCGGCGGGGGTGGCGGGCTGGTCGCTCGGGCTCTTCGTATTTTTCTGCGTGCTCTCCGCGCTCGCGCTCGAGACGCCTGTCCTGGTCGCGACGCTCGTCGTCAGCGTCGTTGCCGAGGGCGTTCTCCAGCGGGCCGCCGGCGTGGGCTGGGGTCCGGTCGTGGCGTCGGCGCTCGTGCTCGGCCTGACGACGTCGGCGACGGCGTGGGCGGCTCGCCGCCTGGTCTCGATGATCGGCCTCGTCGTCTCGAGCGAGGTCGCGCGCCGGGTCGCCGAGGAACACAGCGAGGAGCTCGCGCGCGCGAAGGCAACCGTCGAACGCATCAACCAGGAGCTGCAGGAAGCGCAGCAGAACGCGGAGACGCTCAGCAACCTGCTCGTGCACGATATGAAGGGGCCGCTCACGGCCGTGCTCGGCTCCTTCGATCTCGTCGAGATGCGACTCGAGGACGTCGGGGACATCGAGGAAACGGTGCCCGGACTGCTCGACGACCTCGCGACGGGACGGCGCGCCGCCTCGCGCCTGCTCGGGATGATCGGCGACCTTCTCGGCATCGCGAGGCTCGAGCACGGCGGAATTCGTGCGTCGCGCTCCGACACCGACGTGGCCACGATGGTTTCCGAAGTTGCCGGCGACCACGCGCGTTCGGCCGCGGTGCGCGGCATCCGGCTGCAGACTCAGGCGCCCGACGCGCTGCCGGCGAGCATCGACACCGAGCTCGTGCGGCGCGCGCTCGACAATCTCGTGTCGAACGCGATCTCGTTCGCGTCGCGTAACCAGCGCGTCGAGGTCGAAGCGGCGCGCGAGAACGGCACGCTGCTGCTGCGCGTGCGCAACGACGGTCCGGCGATCCCGCTGGAGGCGCGCGGGAACCTCTTCGGCAAGCATTCGATGATGGGCGCGAGGCGAGGGCATCACGCCGGTCTCGGGCTCTACCTGTGCCGGCTGGTCGCCGGTTCCCACGGTGGCGACATCGCCCTCGTGGACGAGCCCGGCTGGTCGGTCTCGTTCGAGATGCGACTGCCGGACCGCGAGCCGGCGGAACCCCAGGCCGCGACCTGAGGGCTGCCGCGGGACACCCGGAACGTCGCGGAGCCGGCTCTCCGTTCCACACGCAGAGCGGCCCGGGCTCGTCGCGGCTCGCTGCGGGCAGGGGCCCGCTCCCCCGCTCGCCGGGCCCGGCCTCGGCCCGCTCCCGGCGGGATCCACATGCACCGAGCGCGATCGCGGCTGGACCCAGGCCGGTCACACCGCTCGCCGGCGGCGCCATCTCGCTGTTTTCACGAGGGAAAAGGCTGTGTCGCGGTGCCCGGCACGCCTCTGTCGATGCGGCGGCGGAAGAAGCGATGTGCACAGACCGCCACTCGTCCTTCCGCACCTCCGCGGCCCTTGAGCCCGAGTGGTTTAGGATGCATTAAGTCTTTACTCCGGGGCGTTTCGAAAGGATGCGTCCATGGTCATGTGCTTCGGGAGGGGATGCCCGGGCACGGACAGCGAGGGTCGAGGGGGATAGAGATGGCTTTCGGTTCCGGCCGGGGCACGCGCCCGGCTTCCATTCTGAAAATCCTTCCGGCGGCAGCCCTCGCCGTCCTGTGCGCCCACACCCCGACGCCTGCGGACCCCTGCCTGAACGAGGCCTTCGGGTCTCCTGTCACCTGCAACGCAAACGACTTCGGTGTCGCCTCGATCTCGATCGGCGAGATCGTCGACGACGGTTGCCAGGGAATCGGCGACACGGTGACGTTCAACGGACAACTCATCGCGGCGGACGACGGCGGCAACACCGCTCGCTTCGATGTCGGCTTCTACATCGGCCACGACAGCGTTCAGGCCCTCGAGGGTCAGTGCACGGTGGCGGTGGTTCCGCCCGGCACCGGCTCGGCCGACGACGGGGACGCTTGCGGCGACTATGACGGCGAGCCGATCGTCGTGTCGATCAGCAACGTGACGGTCGAGTGCGCCGACGCCGACAACGACGGCTTCTTCGATCTCGCCGTCTGCGCCAGTTACACGCAGAACGCCGACGGCGAGTGCGGCGGGCCTGCCGATGCCGTTCCCGGCACCTCTTCCAAGTGCAACTGCCAGCGCGTCATGACCGACGACGCGGTTCCGCGCTGCACGAGCAACTCCGACTGTTTCGACGACGGCAATCCCTGCACCGACGAAGTGTGCAACTCGGCGGAATCGGGCCTCGGCGACTCGTCCGGCTGCAGCCACGACGCGAACACACTTTCGTGCGACGACGGCCTGTTCTGCAACGGCGCCGACACCTGCTCGGCCGGAAGCTGCCGCCACGAAGGCAACCCCTGCACGCTGTGCACGGAGAGCTGCGACGAAAGCGGCGAGTCCTGCCAGCCGGCCGGCGACGCCGAAGCGTGCACGGCGAACGAGATCTGCCGCAGCTCGGCGTGGTGGTCGAAGCATTCGGGCGAGGAGGGCGACGGCACCTCGCCCAATATCGCGCAGGAACTCCTGGAAGCGGCCGGCGGTTTACAGATCTGCGGCGAATCGGTGACGGCCACCAGCAACTTCGACAGCCCGTACGTGAGCGGCCTCGGGCTCGACTCCGCCCTGCAGGGCCTGTGCATCAAGCCCCAGGGCGTGAAGCAGCGCCGCCTCTACCGCGAGCTGCTGGCGACCGCGCTCAACTGCACGATCAGCGGTGCCGCCGATTGCGACGCGCTCGTGCTCGCGCACGGCAACGTTTCGTTCAGCGAGTGCAACGCCGCCTGCCTCACGGCGGACGGCGGCGAAGGCGAGGCGATCGCGGCCGAGTGCACGCATGCGCTCAGCTGCTTCAACAAGGGCGGCGAGCTGATCGACGGCCGGTGCGCGACGGGAGTCTGCGAGACGGATACGGACCTGTCCTGCGGCAGCGACTACGGCAAGTGTCCGGAGATCGAAGGCTCGCCCCAACCCTGCGTCAAGTTCGAGGACACCTGCCGCCAGAGTGCGGTCTGCAACCCCGAGCTCGGCGTCTGCCCGGACAACCTCAAGGCCACGAGCAAGGTCGCCTGCCGTCAGGCAAAGAAAGACCACTGCACGATCGAGTCCTGCCTCTAGGCAATCGGGGACGGATCCCGATTTCTTCGCCTGCCGTCAGAATGGCGGCGCGCACCTGAGATCGAGTTCAGCGTGTCACGAGGCCTGCCAGCTTGTCGTCGGCTCGCCACGACTCGAGGATCGAGATGAACTCCGGCGAGCCGGTGCCGCCGCCGTAGAAGCCGTTCTGGACGCTGCGCTCGGAGAGCTTGCCCTCGTTGTTGTAGTAGCCCGGAGTGCAGTTCTCGAAGAACTCGACACCTGCCCCGGCCTTCTCGATGCAGCGCTCGACCCACCCCTCGACCGCGTCATGGCTGGCCTCGACGGTCGTGAGCTCGTCGTCTTTCGCGCGGCGGATGATCCACGCGAGGTGTTTTGCCTGCTCGTTCAGCATGTGCGGGAAGCTTGCCGTGAATCCCGCCTGCGAGTTCGTCATGAGGAAGCAGTTCGGGTAGCCGTCCACGTGCATGCCGTGCAGCGTGCGCACGCCGCCGGCCCAGTAGTCGGTGAGGCTGCGCGCGTCGCGGCCGTAGATCTGCATCCCCGCGCGCCGGCAGAAGTCGGTGCCCACCTCGAATCCCGTCGCGAAGATCAGGCAGTCGACCTCGTACTCGGTGCCCGCGACGACCACGCCCTTTCTCGTGATGCGCTCGACACCGAGGCCCGACGTGTCGACGAGCGTCACGTTCGGGCGGTTGAAGGTCTCGAGGTACTCGTTGTGGAAGCAGGGACGCTTGCAGAACTGACGGTACCAGGGCTTGAGAGCCTCGGCCGTCTTCGGATCCTTGACGACGGCATCGACGCGCGCGCGGATCGACTCCATCTTCTCGAAGTCGGCGATCTCGACGGCGCGCAGGATGCCTTCCGGGCTCAGGTCCGGAGAGTCCGTCTTCTGCATGCCGAGCAGCAGGTTCGTGATGATGTCGGTCCAGCCGTCGTCGACGAGGTTCTCGCTCTGGGGCACGCCCGAGACGAGGTTGTTGAAATTGTCCATGCGGTGCTGGTGCCAGCCCTTCGGCAGCGACGCGGCCCACGCAGGATCCGTCGGCGGATTGTTCTTGAGGTCGATCGACGAGGGCGTGCGCTGGAACACGTAGAGGTGCTCGGCCCACTCGCCGACGTGCGGCACGATCTGCACGGACGTCGCGCCCGTGCCGATGATGCCGACGCGTTTGCCGCGAAGGCCGGTGAGCCCGCCCTCGGAGTCCCCGCCGGTATAACCGTAGTCCCATCGGCTCGCGTGAAACGAGTGGCCGCCGAACTCGTCGATGCCGGGGATGCCGGGCAGCTTCGGCCGGTTGAGAGGTCCGGTCGCGAGCACGACGAATTTCGCACGCATGCGATCGCCGTGATTGGTCTCGATGGTCCAGCGTGCTTCGTCGTCGTCCCACGACAGTTTTTCGACGCGGGTCCGGAAGCATGCGTCGCGGTAGAGGTCGAACTTGCGGCCGATGGCTTGGGAGTGGCCGAGGATTTCCTTTCCGAACGAGTACTTCTCCTTCGGGATGTACTCCATCTCTTCGAGCAGCGGCAGGTAGGTGTACGACTCGATGTCGCAGGCGATGCCGGGATAGCGATTCCAGTACCACGTGCCGCCGAAGTCGCCGGCCGGGTCGATCATGCGGATGCTTTCGACGCCGTGCTGGCGAAGCCGTACGCCCGCGAGCAGGCCGCCGAAACCGCCACCGACCACCGCAACCTCGACTTCGTCCGTCAACGGCTCGCGACGGAACCCCGGCTCGACGTAGGGATCGTCGAGGTAGTGCGCGAAATCTCCGGTGACCTCGACGTACTGCTCGTTGCCGTCGGCGCGCAGGCGCTTGTCGCGCTCCTCGCGATATCTCGCGCGCAGCGCAGCAGGATCGAACGAGTCGGACGAGGTCGTGGCGGAGGTGGTCACTCGGCGTCCTCCTTCTGCAATCCGGCGAGCGCGGCCTGCACCGACTCGGCGTGACCGGCGGCTTTCACCTTCTTCCAGTGGCGCGCGACCTTTCCGTCCGGGTCGATGATCGTGGTCGAGCGGATCACGCCCTCCATCTTGCGGCCGTACAGAACCTTCTCGCCCCAGGCTCCGTATTTCGCCATGACGGCGTGGGTCGGATCCGAGAGCAGGTCGATCTTGAGCTTGTACTTCGCGATGAACTTCTTGTGCTTCTCGGCGTCGTCCGCGCTGCAGCCCAGCACGGCAGCGGAGAGCTTTTCGAACTTCTTGATACCGGCGCTGAACTCGCAGGCCTCCGTCGTGCAGCCCGGCGTGTCGTCCTTCGGATAGAAGTAGAGCACCAGCCACCGGCCCGCATAGTCGGCGAGCGAATGGGTCTTGCCGTTCTGGTCCGGCAGGCGAAAGGCCGGCGCCTTCTTTCCGATTTCGATCATGACGTGCTCCTTTGCAGGAGGGTCGCCGTCTGCAACGACGCGACTCCTCGGTTGCCGCGGCCGTCTGCGACGATCGCGCAGCCGCCGCGGGGCAAGCTAGCGTTAGCTCGATTGCACGTCCACGTGCAGCCGATGCTGCAACGAAAAAAGGGGACGGATCCGTTGGCGCGCCGCGCCGACTGGATCCGTCCCCTTCCTTATCGAGGGGCCCAGAGGAGCCCGCTTACTGCTCGTAGTCCTTCGGACGCAGCGTCCAGCGTCCCGCTTCGCCGGACCACTCCGCGCTCACGTAGCCGACGTCGTCGCCGAAGTAGACCTGCGTCGTCATGAACGGAAGCGTCGCGCGCGAGAAGTTGCCGTACGCACGGAAGCGGATGCCGTAGCCGAGCTCGCCGTTGTAGTAACGCTTGCGAAGGCCGATGCGCATGATGCCGCCTTCGGCCATCACCCTGTCGGGATCCTCGGCGCGGTACACGTAGCTGCTGAGCGACCACTTGAAATTGGAAGCTTCGAGCTCGGCGCGGTAGATCTCGCCGTTCGCGTTGCTGAGCGTGAGCAGGAAGCCCTCGGCGACCGGGTCGATCGGCGTCGTCGGCATGATGCGCGCGTGGAACGAATACTTGCCGTGTCCTGCCGGTGCGGACTCGTCGCCGGTGACGGAGCGCTCGGGTGTTCCGAACTGGATGACGGCCGGGTCTCTCAGCAGCGGCACGCAAGGCGGCACCAGGCTGCACTGGTCGTCGCAGGTTTCGATCGGGAACTGGTTGCAGTCCGGATCGGCGCAGTCGACCAGCAGATCGCCGTCGTCGTCGATGTCGTTGTTGCAGATCTCGCCGTTGTCTTCGTCGCACTCTTCGCCGCACTCGGGGTTGAAGACGCCGTTGCCGCACAGTGCGCCGTTCGGCACGTTCCGGCACTCGTCCTCCGGCTCGTAGCAGAAGTCGTCGGTGCAGACCGACATGTCGTTGCAGTCGATCAGCGTGCCGCCGACGCAGCCCATCGCCGGGTTGCACACTTCCTGGCCGTCGCAGAACAGGCCGTTGTTGCACTGTGTGTTGTCGGGCGAGTGGATGCAGCTCTGCGAGGCGTTCGAGCAGTTGTCGTCGGTGCACTCGATGTCGTCGGAGCAGTCCGGCGGCGTCCCGGGCGTGCAGCCGAGCAGGGGGCTGCAGACTTCTTCACCGTCGCAGAACAGCGAGTTGTCGCAGAGCTCGTTGCTCGGCGTGCTGTCGCAGCTGTCCGTCTCCTCGATGCAGACGTCCACTGTACAGGCGGTCTCGTCCGCGCAGTCGGGCGGCAGGCCGAAGTAGCAACCGAGCAGCGCGTCGCAGCGTTCGTCGCCGTTGCAGTAGAGGCCGTCGCTGCAGAACGAGGGGTTCTCGAGGTGGGAGCAGCTGTTGGTGGCCTCGACGCAGGTGTCGATCGTGCAGGCGACGTTGTCCGAACAGTTCGGCGGGGTGCCGTCCACGCAGTTGAGCGTCGGGCTGCAGGTCTCGGCTCCGTCGCAGAAGTCGTCGTTGTCGCAGAAGTCGTGATTGACGAGGTGGGCACAGGTATCCGTTGCCTCGACGCAGCGGTCGACGGTGCACGGGACCTGGTCGCTGCAGTTCGGCGGCGTGCCCTCCTGGCAGCCTTTGGTCGGGTTGCACACTTCGGTGCCGTCGCAGAACTGGCCGTCGCTGCAGAGGGAGTTGTTCGGCTGGTTGGTGCAGGAGTCGGTCGCCTCGTTGCACGCGTCGGTCGTGCAGGCCACGCCGTCGTTACAGTTGGGCGGCGGGCCGTTCTGGCAGCCGGAGTTCACGTTGCAGATCTCGACACCGTCGCAGAAGTCGCCGTCGTTGCAGAGGGAGTTGTTGGCGGTGTGCGTGCAGCGGTCCTGGGCCTCGTTGCAGGCGTCCACCGTGCAGGCGATGCCGTCACCGCAGTTCGGCGGTGTGCCGGGCAGGCAGCCGTTCGGACCGCAAAGCTCGACGCCGTTACAGAACTGGCCGTCGTCGCACTGGTTGTTGTTCGGGTCGTTCCTGCACTCGTTGGCGTTCTCGTCGCAAGTGTCGACGGTGCACGAGCTGTTGTCGTTGCAGTTCGGAGGAGTGCCGGGGACGCAGCCCTCTTCGGCGTCGCAGCGCTCGACACCGTCGCAGAAGAGACCGTTGTTGCAGAGCGAGTTCTTGCGGTCGTGCTTGCAGGCGCCTTCCTCGACGTCGCAGGAATCGACCGTGCACGCGATCTGGTCGTTGCAGCTCGGCGGCGAGCCTGGCTGGCAGCCGTGGTGCGTGTCGCAGAACTCGAGCCCGTTGCAGAAGTTGTCGTCGTCGCAGTTGCTGTCGTTCGGGATCAGCACGCAGCCGATGGCGTCGGCTCCCGGCGCGCCGGGATCGCAGATGCCGTCGTTGCAGGGGATACCGCCCGGGTCGCACTGCTGCGCGGTTTCCCAGCAATCGGCGGTCGTCGAGCAGGTGAACTCGGCCACGGCCGGTTCCGACCAGGAAAGCGTCCCGATCCCTACGGCCAGCGCGGCCAACAGCACCCATCTGCGAGCGTGAGTCACGTTCCCATCCTTTTCGGTCATCGAAGCTTCCCCCTGGCGGTGGGGCCTCCGGAACCCGCGTCCCTTGGCCTCACGTCCCTGCACGAACCGCACGACCCCGCCAAGCTTGTATCCTATTGCAGATTAAGGGGAAGACGGCATCCAGAAAAGGGTACTTGCAACATCCTGGGCAACTTTCGGCGGCCCCGGCCGATCGGCTCCCGAGGTCTCTTCTGATGCCGGGCCGCTGATGCCGGGCCGCGCAAAAAAAAGACCGGGTGCCCCCGTGGGGGCCACCCGGTCTGCTGCTGCGGCGCGGCGTCGGGTCTCGCGGACCCGTCCGACCGGTCTCAGATGAAGTTGTAGAAGAACCCGACGCTGACCGGGATGTAGTCGTAGTCGCTGACCGCTCCCGTCCCGAGCACGTAACCGGACTCGACGTCCATGCCGAAGCTGTCGGTGAAGAGCACGTCGAAGCCGGCGCCGAACCGCGCGACGAACCCGTGGTTGTCGTCGTGCGGAAGGTCGGCCTGCCCGTAGCCCGGTCCGACCAGCAGGTACGGCTGGAACCGGCCCTTGACCGGATAGACCTTGGCATTGACCGTGAGGTTCCAGACCGAGACGTCGCCGTCGAGGCGGCCGAAACCGTCAACTTTATTGGCGTCGTCGAAGTTGCTGGCCGCGTGCTCACCCATGACCTCGAGGGCCACGTAGTCGTTGAAGCGGTAGCCTGCGCGGACGTTGTAACCCCACGCATCGTCGACGTCGCAATCGAAGTTGTCGATAGCGAAGAGCGCACCGGCACCGATGTACGGGTAACCGGAGGGCGGCTCCTCGACGACTGCCGGTGCCATTGCGACCGGAGCCGGCCCTTCTTCCGGCGCTACCGGTTCGCCGTAAGCGCCGGCCATCGCGAGCGACGCCGTTCCCAGCAGAACGGTCGCGCAAACAGCTGAACTGAGTCCCTTTCTCATATCGTCTCCTCGAGCTTTTCTTTCGAATCCAGGGAGTTGTCCTCCCCGTCCAGGATCCGGCCGATGCGGATCCCGATTGGGATCCGGCCCATCGGATCCCGAAAGGGATCCGGCGATTGCCGGCCGGGCCACGCCACCGCCACTTTCCTACCGGCCCAGTGTAGCGGCCAAGGGAAAAGACGGCAAAATGTGAACCCGATGTCCGCCATCGAACGAAGGCTCGCCGATCTCGGGATCGTGCTTCCGAAACCCCTCCATTTGCCGCCCGGCCTCGTGTTGCCGTTCCCGTGGGTGCGAGTGGTGGGTACTCGGGCGGTTTTTTCGGGTCACGGGCCGACCAATCCGGACGGTTCCATCGCCCAGCCGCTCGGGAAGGTGGGAAGCGAGCTGTCGCTGGAGCAGGCGGCTCAGGCGGCTCGCCTCACCGGGCTAGCCATTCTCGGTAGCCTTCAGCGCGAGCTCGGCAGTCTCGACCGCATCGCGGCGTGGACCCGCGTCTTCGGGATGGTGAACTCGGCGCCGGGCTTCGCGAACCAGCCGGCGGTTCTCAACGGCTTCACGGATCTCGTCGTGGAGGTCTTCGGACCGGACGTCGGCCGCCACGCGCGCAGCGCGGTCGGCATGGCCGAGCTGCCGTTCGGGATTCCGGTCGAGATCGAAGGGGAAGTCGAGCTTCACCCTCACGGCCTCATGTCGTGATGCGCCTGCCCTCCGCGGCCGAGCGGAGCATCGCGATCGACGTCCAGACGACAACGACGACCACCAGCCACTGCACGGCTTCGAGCGGCAGCGATTTCACGATCAGGCCGGCGACGAGCACTGCCGGCGTGCCGCCGATCGCGAGGCCGACGGCTGCTCGCGTGTCGTAGCGGTTCTCGCCGAGGAAGCGGACCGACGCGGCCGGCATCAGCAGCGCACACGAACCCATCATGATCGGAAAGGCCGTTCGCGCGTCCATGCCGAGCAGCGACACGAGGATCATGCACGGCGCGTAGAGTCCGATCCCGAGCGTCATCAGCGCGCCGAGGAAGAAGTTGGCCGATACGCCGATGACGAGAAGCACTCCCTCGAGGCCGCGCGCGTCGCCGCCCGGCGGCACGCTGCCTGTCTGGCGCAGCACGACGATGGCGGCGGCAACCAGAAGCAGCACGCCCATCGAGAGCTGGATGCGCCGCTTCGGCCAGCGCGAAACGAACCCGGCGCCCAGCCATGCACCTGCCGCGGACGACGTCGTCATCGCGACGAGAGTTACGAGGTCGACGTCCACGGCCGCAATGAAGATCAGCGCCTGGGCGAGCGTGGGAATCGCGTGGCCGACGTTCAGCGTGCCCGGGATCAGCGCATCGTCCACGCTGCGTGCGAGCTTGTAGATCGACGTCGTGACGGCGAAGGATCCGATGCCGAGCGTGTCCAGGAAGTCGGTGAGTGCGCCGGTCGCGAGGTGGAGGACGCCGGGCGCCGGTACTCCACCGCGCGCACGCAGGGACCGGAGCCACAGGAAGGCGAACGGAACGTAGAGCAGGGTGAGGGCGCCGAGAAGGACGAGCTTCGGGCTCACGGCGCCAGTGTACCGTCAGGAACGGAGGACGGCCACGATCGAGGCGATGAGGTCGCTGACGAAAGCCTCACGCTCGAGCTCCGCGCCCGCGCCGACGAGCGTCTGGTAGTTCGCAATCGAACAGTACAGGACGGCGGCGACGCGCATCATGCGCAGCTGGATGAGCTGAAACGGGATCTCTTCGATGTGTCGCATCATTGCGATCGAAAGCGCGATGATGCCGGGCGCAGTCGTCGCTTCGAAGGACGTGATCGGAAAGCTGCGGCTCGGGACGAGCTGCGCGACGATCATCAGGTAGTCGGCGCCGCCGTCCGGGTCGTCGAGCTTGGCGATGAGCGATCGCACCATGAGCGACACGAGCTCTTCGAGGGACTCGTGACCGGACGATGCGAGATGGTCGAGTGTCACGCGCCATGCGGCCTGGATCGGATCGCTATGGCGGGTGAGCAGCGCGTTGATGAGCTCGCGCTTGTTCGAGAAGTGGTAGAGCGCGGCCGAGTGATTGGCCTGTCCCGCGGCGGCGGCGATTTCGCGGAGCGACACCGCGTCCACACCCCGCTGCGCAAAGAGCCGCTCGGCGGCCCGCAGAAGCTCGGTCGGGGTATCGGCTTGGCGCCTCGTCGCTGTTTTCTCCCTTTGAGCCACGGACGTTCTCCTTCCAGAGACGCGACGCTCCTTCGAGCCTCGCCCCCTGACCGGTCGTTCAGTCGCACAGGCTCTCCTGAAATGCACTTGCGGATAAGCCGACTGCCGGTTAATTTAAGTCAACTGACGGAATATTGCGCCGTCGGTCACGTCCGTGCGCCTCGGGGGAGGCCCGGACGGATCAACACCAATCCTGGGGAGGATGACCAAATGAGGACCCGCTTTCTCGCGCGTGGCGTGTCGGCCGCGCGTGTTCTCGGTATTTCGACCGCCTTGTTCGCCGCGCCCGCCCTGGCCGGACCGCCGCAGAGCGCGGCCGATCTGACGGTCAATATCACGCCGCCGCCCGGAGCCTACGTCGCCGTACCGGGCGAGTATCGCGTCGATGTCGCGAACAGGGGCAACAAGCAGGCAGACGCGGTCGTGCTCACGATTGCGCTTCCGCGCACGAACACGTCGCCGCAGGTCCATGTTCTCGGCGCGCTCGGCGCCTACGACAGCCGCTGTGCGCGCTCGGGCACCAACCTGGTCTGTCCGCTCGGTTCGTTGCGCAAGAGCGCGCAGGCGACCGTTCGTTTCACGATCGAGCTGCCACAGAGCTCGGCGCCTCTCGTCGTCACGGCCACCGTCGTCACGTCGTCGGCCGAATCGTCGACGACGAACAACATGGACAGCGACACGGCGTTTCTGCTTCATCCCGACACCGTCGTCGCCGTCGGCGACGACGCGCACGTCGAGCACTGCACGGGCACGGGCCTCACGTCGTTCTACGAGTGCGAGCTGTTCCCGTCGTCGATCTCGTTCCATGATTTCGAGTTCGTCTCCCCGACGCAGATTGCGTTCGTGGATGCGCCGCCGTCGTACTGGGGAACGTGGAACCAGAACGACGGCGATCATCGCCTGAAGCTCGAGTACTTCGACGGCGCATCGCACGAGGCGACGTTCGACGGCTGGGCAGTCGGTGGCGACTGTTTCGAAGGCGTGACGACGTTCGAACCGCCGAGTCAGTACGTCGCCCCGTACCGGGTCTGTCTGCAGTAAGCCGCTTCCGGAACCTCCTTCGCAGCGGGCGAGCGTTGGCTCGCATCGCGGCGAAGGAGGCGGGAGGAAGCGTCGGGGCAGGGGACCGGTGATACGCTGACGCTCAATCGGGGACGGATCCCGATTCAGCGCAGCACGGGCTTGCAGTCGTCGCTGCAGTGCGCCCCTTCGGGAACCGGGCCGGAAGCAGGGCGATGCATGACGCCCTTGGTCGGGCGGATGACGACGAGTGCGTCGTCGCCTTCGCCACGCACCCAGCCCTCGCCATCGACGATGAGGCTGTAGCCGCCGGCTTCGGGCGGTGCCCACAGCAGGCTCACGAGCGGCCGCGCCGCGACGTTCGCGAGCGTGCGCCCGCCGCACCTGGCGACCAGCTCGTCGCCGTCCCACGCGACGCTCACCGAAACCGAATGCGGGCGGCCGTCGGCAGCGACAGTGAGGAGATACGGAGCCGCGCCGAAACGCGCGACTTCGGTGCGCAGGGAATCGATGCCGACGGGTACGCTCATGTTGTCTTCCTTGCCGCCTTCTTCGCTTTCGCGCCGGCGGCGGGCTTCTTCTCGCGGAGCGTACAGCGTCCGTCGCGACAACGCACCAGCGTCTGCCGGAGAGTCAGTTCTTCATCTCCGCGAGTATCTCGCCGAGGCGCGTCGCCACGGCCTTCGAGCGCAGCACGCTCGTATGATCCTCGTCGAAGCCGCGCACGGAAGCGGCTTCTTCCTGCGCCTCGGCGCGAAGCTCGCTCGCCAGCGTCACGGTGCCGTCGCTCGAGCCGGACCTGCCGCCGCCGCGGTACCCGAAGAGCAGGTGATAGCGCATGCTCGCGGGCAGCCGCCGCCGCACCGTGTTCTTCGGCACGTCGCTGTAGAAGAGGCCGTCGAGGAATGCGCCGCCCGGGGCCAGCCCGTACCAGGCCTTGAGGACGACCGGAGACCGCTCGATGCCCTTGCCGGCCTGTTCCATTCCGCCGAGTGGCGAGGAGATCGTCACGTAGGTCTTCACCGCGTCGTCGCCGCCCGTTTCGTGGTGGTAGAGAAGGAACTCCCGCGTCACCAGTCCGCCCATGCTGTGCGCCACGACTGCTGCGCGCTCGAAGCCGTACTGCGAGCGCAGCCGCACGAACAGCTGCGCCATCCACTTGCCGAGCACGTCGAGGCTCGCGCCCGACGGATAGTACGCAACCCATGCCTGGTAGCGGCTGCGGTCGAGGGAGCCGATGAGATAGTCGAATTCGACCGGCGACCCGCCGGCGCCGTGGACGAAGAGCACGGGAATCCGCTTCGGGTCGTACGGCTCGAGGAAGTAGATCCCCGGCCCCACTTGCAGGAGGAAGTCGTACGTCTTCCAGAGTCCCGACGCGCCGATTTCGCGCGCGAAACGCGGATCCGAAAGTGTGGTGACCTGACCGGCGACGCTGAGCGCCATCATGCTCACGCGCTGCTGCTCGCTCTGCGCGCGAGCCTCCAGGTCGCTCGGCGAGAACCCCGTGATCGAGAATCGTCCCGTGAGGGGCACGGCGAGGTTCACGCCTTCGAGGCGCTGGCCGGGAGCGAGCACGATCGGCCGGTCCTCGCGAAGGCGAAGGGCCGGCTCGTCGTCGTAGTGGCCGTCGCGCTTCACGTCCTCGAAGGCCACCGGCCAGTACGTGCCGGCCTGGACGGCGATCACCCAGGGGCCGGGCTTCTCCGTCACGAAATGGTCGGCGAGATAGAAACCGTTCGGACCGCGGCCGACGAGCCCGACGATCAGCGGGCCGCGCGCTTCGTGGTCAGCCGCCGAGACGTTGCCGCTGACAACGGCGAGTTTCGCCGTCAGCGCGGCCTGATCGTCGACGGCGAGGATGGTCGAGCAGCCCGCCATGCCGAGCGCGGCGGCGACTGCCAGGAAAGGTGGGAGGAACGACACGTGCACGGGATCTTCTGTGATTTCGAACGCCTACGCCAGACCTTCCAGGTGCGCAGCTACGCCGTCGTCCGGGCACGCGGCGACCACCGCCACGCCCAGACGAGCAGCACCATCCCCGGTGCCAGAAACACGAACGTGATTGCCGTCGACTCCCCGAACACGGCGAGCGCCGTGGGCACGGCGCGGCAGCCGGAGCCGCTTGCGCCGCACAGAGCACTCGCGATGGCGGGCGCCGCCGCCGCATTCCAGACGACGTGCTGAACGTGGGCGGCGAAGAAGCCGAGCAGCGGCGCGAAACGCCGGTCCCCCGTCGCCCACCACCATCCGATGCCTGCACCCGCGCACGCCGTGAACACGGCATGCGTCGCAGCGCCGAGAAATCCTCTCAGGAACAGCGCGCGAACCAGCCCCGCCTCTCCGCCCTGCAGCATCGCGATGCCGAGGTAGAGAAGGTTCTCGGTCAGCACGAAGCCGATGCCGACGAGCGCGCCGTAAACGATGCCGTCGCGTGCGTCGCGCGCGCCGCCGCGTGCGAAGCGAAAGATCAGCATGACGCCGAGCGCCTTGGCCGCTTCCTCGAGGAACGGAGCCACGACGAGCGCCGTGAGCGTGCGGTCGTCCCCGCTGGTGACGGAGTCGATCCAGGGGCGAGCGAGCTCGTTGCCGGTCGTCGAAGCCCAGGCCGCCACGCTCGCGCCCCACGCGAGCGCGAGCGCGAGAGTCAAGGCGGGTCGGCCGCTGCCTCGCTGCGCGGCGACGAGGAGCGCGACCAGTACGGCGGCAGGCGCGACCGCCGCGAGGAGGATGAGAGGAGGCGTTCCCGCGAGCAGCTGCGCGGTCCACACGAAGGCCGGCGCGCACAGCAGCAGGGCGATCGAGCTACGCGCGGTGTCGCGCACGCGGCGTCCCTCGGTTCGCCGGACTTGGAACGGCGGGTCGTCGGCATCGCACTTCGAGTGACGATCGCGCCGGCCGACGTCCCCCCGGATGGACCTGATCTGTCGAATCCATGAAGATGATGGCGATGGACGCGCTGGCCGACGTCGCATGGGAGAGCTGTACGCTCGAGCCGCACGACGACCCCGAACTGGAGCGGTGGGTCCGGCGGATGCTCGGGTTCGCGCCGCCCTCGACGCGATATTTCAGCCGCTGCCCCTGGATCATGCGAGCGTTCGTCCGTTTCGACGAGAGCCTGCTCCCGCTCGAGCACATCGACCTGCAGACGGCCCGCTTCATCGCACTCGTGGTGAGCCAGGACAACTCGTGCCGGTTCTGCTACGAGGCCAACCGGAGCGTGCTCAGGTTCATCGGCGTGCCCGACGAAGTCGTGAGCGGCCTCGAGCAGGATTTGCTCGTCGCTACCGACACTGACCTTCAGGCCGACCTTGCGTTCGCGCGCAGCGTGTCGCGGGCGGACCCGATTCCCGCGGACGAGTTACGACGGCTCGTCTCCGCCGGCCGTACGCGCGGCCGTATGCAGGAGATCGCCTTCGTCGCAGCCTGCCATACCTTCTACAACCGGCTCTCCACGCTCCCCGCGTTGCCGCTGGTCGACGTCGAACACCTGTTCGATTCGTGGAAGATGCGACTGCTGCGGCCGATCGTCGCGTGGAAGCTGCGGCGTCCGTTGAGGAGCCGAGTCGACGATTCGGCCGTCGACATGAGCGCCACGCCTTTTCCTTACATGGTCGATGCTCTTCGCGGTCTTTCCCTCGCGCGGCCGTTCGCGGCGGTGCTGCGCGAAGCATGGGAATCGCCGGCGCTTGACGAACGCGCTCGCGCGCTCTGTTTTGCAGTCATCGCCCACGGACTCGGCGCCTCCGTCGCCGAACGCCAGGCTCACGACCTGCTGGTCCGGGCAGGCATGGACGAAGCGCAGGTACGGTCGGCGCTGGCGAATCTGACGGCACCCGGCATGAGCGACGCCGAGATTGCCATCGCGCGGTTCGCGCGCGACACGATTCGTTACAAGCCCGCGATCGTGCAGCGCAGCGCGCGCGCACTCCGCGCCGTCCTCGAGCCGGAGCAGTACCTCGATGTCATCGGCATCACCTCGCTGGCCAACGCCGTGTGCCGGCTCGAGGTCGTGCTCGCGTGAGCGTGGTCGTCGCTGCGGCGCTTCTGCTTCTCGTCGTCGTCGCAATCGCCTGGATCCGCGAACGGCGTCTTCGCCTGCGACTTCTCGGGGCGCTGGATACCGCGACCCGCGAGCTGGAACGGCTGCAGGCAGCCTTTTCGCGCTTCGCGCCGAGTGCGGTCGTCGATCGCATCGCCGCGGGAGGGAAGGCGCCGGACGCCGCCCGCAAGGACGTGACGATCCTGTTCGCCGACCTGGTCGGCTCGAGCGAGCTGGCAGAGCGAACGGATCCCGCCGTCCTCGTCGACGTGCTCAACGACTATTTCGCACGCGCGAGCCGGGTACTCGCCGCCCATCACGGCCACGTCTCCAAGTTCATCGGCGACGGCCTGCTTGCACTGTTCGGCGCGCACGAAGGCAACCCGTGGCAGGCGAACGACGCGGCCGATGCTGCTCTCGCCATGCGCGCGGAGCTCGCGAACCTGAATCGCGAGCTGGCGACTCGCGGGTTTCCTCCGCTGGCCGTCGGGATCGGGATTCATCGCGGCAACGTGATCGCGGGTGTGATCGGGAACGACTATCTCACGGAGTTCACCGTGATCGGGTCGGCCGTCAATCTGGCGGCGAGGGTCGAGCACCTGACGCGACAGCACGGCGTGGACATCCTCGTAACCTCGCAGATGCGCGACTGCCTGGATCCGCGGTTCGTCTTGCGCGAGATGCCAGCGACGGAGGTGCGCGGATTTCGCGAGCCGGTCGTGACGTACGCGCTCGAAGCCTGATCGCATCTCGTACGCGCGCCGCACCGGCGCTTCACGCGGGCTGGTCAGGCGGCGCGCTCGACAGCTCTGCGAACCGGGTAAGCGCGGCCTCTGCTTCGTCGATCTCGAACAACTCCAGTCGAGTCGCGAGGCCCCCTTCGGTAACGAGCACGACGAGGAAGTCGCTCAGGTGTTCGCCGCCGCCATCGGGCCACGTTCCCGAGCGCCTGCCCGTGGTCACGCCGCCGTGCGGCGCCCACGCCAGCCAGACCCAGCCGATCTCCAGTTGCGAGCCCGGCGCGACTTCCCACAGTGCCGCCACGCTGCGCAGGTAGGCGTCCCTCCCGGCGATGCGGCCGAAGCCGGTGCGCCGGTGATCCTCGACGAGAACATTCTCGGCGAAGACGGCCCTGACGCGATCGATGTCCTGCTCGGCCCACCCGGGCTGGCACTCGAAGAAGTTGGGAAGCCGCGTCAGCTCGGGCTCGATCGCGATCCAGCGGGCGAAGGCCTCGCGCTGGGCAGCGAGGGCGTCGGGCAGGTCGAACAGCACGGTGGCCAGGATGAGCCCGGCTTCGTCCACCTCGATGACGGCGAGATATTCGATCTCGAAGCGGCCGTCGGAAGGCCCGCCCGACCACAGCACTCGTCCGGCAGCCACCCGGCCGCCGAAACTTCCGGTGACGTTCCAATGGAAGCGTGCGCCGCTCGTCGCGCGCTCGCGCAGCGACGCGATCATCATCTCGCTGCCGCCGTTCACGAGGGCCAGGCGGCGGCGGTCGTCGAACACGCAGCCCGGGGCGAGGGTTGCGTTCATGGCGCCCCAGTCTCCCGTCTGGAAAGCGACATCGTAGCCCGCGTGCCAGCGCTCCATTGCTGCGGTCGCGGCGCTGGGCCGGACCAGCGCCGCGATCGGGTCGGGGCCGGGAGCGCGGCCTGCGTTCGCGAGACCGTACCCAGGCAAGGAGTCCGTCCGCTCGATCTCCGCGAAGTGAGCCCGCGCCGCGTCGAGGTGGCCGGGCTCGAAGAGGACGATCCCGCGGATGCGGCCGTCGTCGTCGGCCTCGATGACGCCGACGTGATCGATCTCGAGCGCGCCGCCGCCACCAGCCACCTCGCCGTGGAGCGTGATGCGCGACAGCGACAACCGTTCGCCGCGCGTCGCCAGCGTGGAGAGCGACCAGCGCGCGTTCGGCACGTCGTAGAGCACTCGGTGCTGCCGCAGGAACCCCTCGCGGGGAACTTTCATGCGGAACAGCGGCCGCCGGTCCTCGAAGCAGAGGTCGGCGGCAAAGGCGTCGGCGAGCCCCTCCCAGTCGCGCGCGACGGTGCTGCGCGCGAAGCGCTCGAGGGCGCGCGTTGCGGCGTTGGTGAACGGATGGCTCGCCTCTTCGCCGGGCGGCCGGACGAGCTCGTCGTAGCGCGCGAGCGCCGCCGCCTCGTCGCTCGGCTCGAACAGCTCGCTGTGCGCGATGAGGCCGTCGGCGTCGAACAACTGCAGCGAGAGCAGCAGGTTTTCGAACCTCCCGCCGCTCGTGCGGTCGGTCCCGGAAAAGGTCTGGCGGGTGAGGATCGCGTCCGGCCCGAGTCCCAGAACCTCGTCGTAGCGGCCGCCGGAGTCGTCGGCCAGGCCGAGCTGCCCCTGCCAGTGGTGCAGCCACTCCTCGCGATTGCGCGCCGACCAGCTCCCGAGGAGGCGTCGGTCCACCACCTCGACCGAAGCGGGATACGCCGTCGCGACGCCGTCGAAGTCGATCGGGCCGTCCAACGCGGCGATCGAACGCGCGATGCCGCGCGCACGCGACGAAGCCGCGGCGTCGGGAAGGCGCGCGGCCCAGCGCTCGTACAGCAGCGCGATCGCTTCGCCGAGCCTCTCGGCGGGGAAGATGTCGAGACGCCGTATCCGCTCTTTCCCGTCGATCTCGAAGAGGACGGCCTCCTCGACCTCGACGGCGCCGAGAGCGGCGAGATGATCCTCGGCGAAGTTCTCGAGGATGATCGAGTGGCGACCCAGTGCGAGGTTGTTACCGAGGACCGCGATCGTCTCCTGACGACGGTCCATGCGGCCAGCCCGGAACATCGATCGCCAGGTGGCCAGCATTCCGTTCACGCCGTAGGTCGCCGCGGTGGCGTGGTGCACCACTTCGAGATCCTCGGCGAACTCGCGCGCGAGCGCGTCGAGGTCGCGCGTCGCGACCGCCGTGCCGAAGCGCTCGAGGCTCGCGATGGCGGCCGTCGGCGCCACCGGACGGCGCACGAGTCGCTGCGGCCCGCCGTCGGCGACGAGCGCGTCGAAGCGCGCGAGCGCGTCGGCTTCGCGGTCGTCGTCGAACCACTCGGCGCGCGCAAGGCGCCCGTCGGGCCCCGTCACGAAGAGGCGGAGGAAGGGGCGCTCGTAGACGCCACCGCCCGCGCGATCGGTGCCCGTGTGGAGGACGCGCGCGACGTGCGCGTTCGGATGGAGCGCAACGACGTCGAGAAGGCGGTATTCGATGTTGTCCGCGACCTCCCGCAACGCGCGCCCGTGCGCGAGGAAGGCGTCGGCGCCTCGACCCGACCAGCTGCTCAGCTGGCGATGGTCCACGCCCTCGAAGTCGGCCGCGAGGACGGCCGCGAGACGCTCGTGGTCGATGGCAGCGTGCATCACGATTGCGTACGACTCCGCAGCCCTGGTCGCACGCGCGCGTGCCGGCCCGTCGGGCAGCAACTCCGCGTGGCGTTCGTAGAGGAAAACCACGGCGTCCGAGAGGTGGTCGGTCGCGAACACCTCGTGCCGGGACAATAGCCCGCGGCTGTCGGACTCGATGACGGTCCACGCGTAGCTCTCGTACGGGCCGACATCGAAGCGCGTTCCGCCGGTGGCGCTCGCGGACACCCTTCGCTGACAGAGGACCAGCGTTTCGCCGATGGTCGCCAGCGGCTCGTAGTGGCAGACCGCGTCGGCCGAGCGCAAGAGGCGTTCGACCGACGCGACG
>CAYYVZ010000036.1:0-5257 GCA_964475235.1 uncultured Myxococcales bacterium
GGTGCGAGCATCCTTCTGTCCGGCCGCAACTTCGGCTGCGGCTCTTCCCGCGAGCACGCGCCCCAGGCGATCGCGAAGGCCGGCTTCAAGGCCGTCATCGCCGAAGGCTTCGCGGAGATCTTCTTCGGCAACTCGACGACGCTCGGCATGCCCTGCGTGGCGCTGTCGTCCGCGGACATGCGCCGCCTGGTCGCGCTCGTCGAGAGCGATCCGCAGACAGTCATCACGATCGACCTCGAGGCCGGGCAGGTCCGTGCCGGCGACCTCGCGCTCCCGCTTTCCATCAAGCCGTCGGCCCGCGAAGTGCTGACGAGCGGCACCTGGGATCCCATCGGCCAGCTTCTCGACGGCAAGGACGACATCGCCAGGACCGCCGGCAGGCTGCCCTACCTCAGCTTCTGAGAATCAGGCCCTTCGCGGGCTCGGCGCTTCGGTCACCGCCCTCAGGCCGTCGCCACGGCGAGGCTCGGCGACTTGCGCGCCCGCACGATGAGATAGAGCAGGGGCCCGAACGAACCCGCGAAGACCGTGACGAGCACGAACGGCCACGCGGGGATACCGCTCGTGCGCGAATCGGCCAGCATCCAGAGACACGACAGAATGCCCAGGATGACGAGGTCCGCGAGCACCTGCGCGGCGCCCCAGCTCTGGAAATGGGGTTCGAAGATCCCGAGATAACCGACTTCGGCGAGGGCGACGCCCGTGAGAACGGCGAAGGCGGCGGTGACGGCGACGAGCAGACCGGCGTTGGGTTTCATGACGCTTCCTCCTGGTGGATGCGCCCCATCCGTACTGCAGCTGCACGCCGGTCCGCAATTACCTCGGAGGTCATTGAACGACCGCCGTGGCCGCGTCAGGATGCGCACGCCCGGGAGGTGCCGGAATGTCGACGTCTGCACACGCAACCCGTCCTGCTGCGACTTCCGCCTTTCCGTCGCTGCTGAGAACGTGGCGACAGAGGCGCCGCCTTTCCCAGCTCGAGCTTTCTCTGGCGTGCGGTGTGTCCCAGCGACACCTCAGCTTTCTAGAGTCCGGTCGCTCGGCGCCGAGCCGTGCGATGATCCTGCAGCTGTGCGAAACCATCGAAGTGCCTCTGCGCGAGCGCAACGCGTGGCTCCTGTCGGCAGGCTTTGCGCCGGTATTCTCGGCGCACCGCCTCGACGATCCGCACATGTCGCAGGTGCTCGGCGCTGTACGACGAATGCTGTCGAGCCACGAGCCGTTCCCCGCGCTTGCCGTCGATCGCTCGTGGAACGTGCGGATGTCCAACCCTTCCTTCGATCGCCTCGTGGCGATGCTCGGCGAGGATGCGTGGGCGCGCGCAGGATGCACGGAGCGCAATCTCATGCGCCTGCTCTTCCATCCGAACGGGATCCGGCCGTGGATCGCGAACTGGCAGGCCGTCGGGCCCTTGATGTGGCATCGCGCGCAGCGCGAGGCGGAGTCGCTCGGAGGGGCAGAGATGGCTGCCCTGCTCGAGGAGCTGCGCCCGTTCCAGGATGCCGCCACGCTGTCCGTTGCCGGCGACCCGCCGCTGGTGCCGGTGCTGCCGCTCGAGATCGAGCGCGACGGAGTGCACGTCTCCCTCTTCTCCGTCATTTCCACGTTCGGCACCGCCCAGGACGTGACCGCCGACGAGCTGCGTATCGAGAGCTTCTTCCCGTGCGACCAGGCGACCGAGACGCTGTTTGCGAGCCTCGCCGCGCCGTAGCCCCGGCGGCGCCTTGCCGCTTTCTCGAATCGACGGCTCGACGGACCCCGCGAGGTGCATTTAGCGACCGAAGCAGACCTGCACCCGCCCCCGATTTCTGTTAGCGTCCGGACGCGTGGACGAAGAAATCGCTGAGCATCTCAATCGCAGCTGCCGCTGCGTGGCGGTAGATACCCAGGCGCTGGCGGGAGCTCTCGAGTCGGGGGCAGCCACCGCCGGTCTCTACGCTTCGATCCTGCGCGACCAGCCTCACCTGTTCTCCGAGACGGCCGTCTTCCTGTCGCGCCGCCAGTTCGACCGCATGGCGGCGGTCGTCGCGGCCGTCGAGGATGTCGTCGCAACGCCTGCGTTCCAGGAGCACGCCTTCGCTCTCGCGCCGGCGATCGCGCGGTTCGCGCCGGGTCCGCGCGGCGCCTTCCTCGGATACGACTTCCATCTGGGGGCCGACGGTCCCCACCTGATCGAGATCAACACGAACGCCGGCGGTGCGCTCCTGAACGTCGCGCTCGCACGTGCCCAGCGTGCCTGCTGCGTCGAGGTCGAGCGCGCGCTTTCCGCGCCGGGCGCCGGCGACGAGGCCGAGGCCGCGTTCCTCGCGATGTTCCGGCACGAGTGGGAGCTGCAGCGCGGTAGCGCGAAGCTCGGCAGCATCGCCATCGTCGATACCGATCCGCAGGCGCAGTACCTCTATCCCGAGTTCCTGATGTTCCAGGAGCTCTTCGAAAGGGCAGGCATTTCCGCGACGATTGCCGATCCGTCCGAGCTCGAGTGGAAGGGCGGGCGCCTCGCGGCGCGAGGCCGCGACATCGACCTCGTCTACAACCGCCTGACCGATTTCTACTTCGAAGAGCCTTCGAGCGCGGCGCTGCGAACGGCCTACGAGTCGGGCACCGTGGTGGTGACACCCGGGCCGCGCGCGCACGCACTCTACGCCGACAAGCGGCATCTGGCCGTGCTTTCCGACGAGAACGCGATGCGGGCAATGGGCATCGACGCGCGGACGGCCGACCTCCTCGCGGAATCCGTGCCGCGAACCGTCGTCATGACCGACGCCAACCGCGACGAGCTCTGGAAGGAACGGAAGCGCAACTTCTTCAAGCCGGCGGGCGGCTACGGGAGCAAGGCGGCGTATCGCGGCGACAAGATCACACGCGGTGTTTGGGAGGTGCTGGCGGGAAAGAGCTACGTCGCGCAGCGCATCGCCCCGCCCACCGAACGGACGATCCTGCAGGGCGAGCGCGAGGTTCCCCTCAAGCTCGACGTCCGCTGCTACGTGTACGACGGCTCGGTGCAACTCGTCGCGTCCAGACTGTACCAGGGACAGACCACCAATTTCCGGACCCAGGGCGGCGGGTTCGCTCCTGTGTTCACCGAATCGACAGCCAGCGCGGCCTGAGACCGCGGCCGAGGAGTCACCGTCCATGAAGAGGAAGAGCCTTCGTTCCCTGTCCCGCGTGGTCCCCCTGGCAGCAGCGACTGCCGCGGCGCTCCTTCTCGGAGCCTGCGGCAACGAGTTCGACGACGAGTTTCCGCCCAACCTCTTCGGCATCGGCTACGCCGACGGAACCTTCGTCGCGGTCGGAGAGAACTTCTCGATCGCGACTTCGGCCGACGGCGACGATTTCTACGAGGAGGCGAGTAACGGCGAGGGATCGTGGCAGTCCGTCACGTTCGGCGAACAGACGTGGCTCGTCGTGGGTGACGAGGGCGTCATCGCCACGTCCGACGACAGCGCCAACTGGTTCCTCGACTTCCTGGACACTGACCGGACGATGCGCGGCGCGGCCTACGGCAACGGCCTGTTCGTCGCCGTGGGCGACGCGGGCTACGCATTCGTCTCGCCGAACGCCGGGTCGTGGGACTTCGTCGAGACCGAGACGTTCAATAGTCTCCAGGATCTCGTCTTCGCCGAGAACCGCTTCGTCGCGGTGGGCGACCTCGGGACGATCCTCACCTCGCCGGATGGAGAGGACTGGACGGAGCGCGACTCGGGTACGTCGGTGGATCTCTACGGTGTCGGTTACGGCGACGGCCGCTTCGTCGCGGTCGGGCTCAACGGTATCGTGCTGTTCTCCGACGACGGCATCGACTGGGATGCCCAGGCGACCCCCACGTCCGCCAACCTGCGCGACGTCGTGATTGCCGAGGACGTGATCGTGATCGTCGGCACCGGCGGGGCGATCCTTTCCTCGACCAACGACGGGCCTTTCGTCGAGCGCGACTCGCACACCGACCACGACCTCGAGAGCGTTGCGCACGGCGAGGGCGTCTTCGTGGCCGTCGGGCGCAGCGCCGAAATCGTCAACTCGCTCGACGGCGAAGACTGGTTCTGAGAAGGAATCGCAAGTCGCCCATGACCTACGAACGCATCCTTTACGAAACGCGCGGCGACGTCGCGCTGATCACGCTCAACCGTCCCGACAAGCTCAACGCATGGACGCCCGGCATGGCCGAAGAGCTGGCCGATGCGATCGCGCGTGCCAACGACGACCGCTCGGTCGGCGCCATCGTGATGACGGGCGCAGGCCGCGGCTTTTGCGCGGGCGCCGACATGGCCGAGACGTTCCAGAAGCGCATCCGCGGCGAGGATCCCGGGGCCGATACGGCATCGGGCCAGGGCGGGATGCCGGCTCACATCGACTGGGTGAAGCTGTGTCGCGAGTCGAAGCCCCTCATCGCAGCCGTGAACGGCGCGGCGGTCGGCGTCGGCATGACCATGATCCTGCCGTTCGACATCATCGTCGCGAGCGAGAAGGCGAAGTTCGGCATGCTCTTCATCAAGGTGGGGCTGGTGCCCGAGCTTGCGAGCTCGCGCCTGCTCGGGGAGCGGATCGGATTCGGCAAGGCGAGCGAGATGTGCCTTTCCGGCCGGCTTTACGGCGGCGCGGAAGCGGCGGAAATCGGGCTCGCCGACAGGCTCGCGCCGGCTGAGTCGCTGGTCGACGAGGCGCTCGGGCTTGCACACCAGATTGCCGCCAACCCGGATCCGCAGCTTCGCATGATCAAGGCGCTGCTCACGCGCAACTCGGCCGAGACCGATCTCGACCGCGTGCAGGCGCTCGAAAGCGAGATGCTTCGCGAGTGCTGGAAGAGCGCCGAGCACGCGGAAGCCGTTGGCGCCTTCCTGGAAAAACGCACACCGCGCTTCCGCTGATCGAACCCGTTTCGGTTCCGCTCGGATTCGACTGGCGCGTCCGGCCGGGCGCGTGACAGGATTCACTCGCGAAGGAGCATTCGGCGACCGGAATGCCAAGTCCGCGTTGTCAGCAGCGCGCAAAGGCGGCAGTATTCGTGGTGCCATCGCCGGTGGGGGCGGGATGGCGGGGCCGAGGCCCCTTCGACGACCAGCACAAACGAGGATTCCGCGGGCTTTTCGGCGTCCGCGGAGTCCGGTTGCTCACGAGGTTGGCCGGCCTCGCGAGCCCACGACGTCCACCGGAAGGGGGGATCGTGTTCCGAGTCCGAACGCAGTTGACAGGCGACGCGAGGAAGCGCCGCTTCGACACTCCTCAACGCTTGACCGAAGCGCCCGTCAGCGGCGCCGCT
>CAYYVZ010000036.1:5267-20325 GCA_964475235.1 uncultured Myxococcales bacterium
CCGCGCGGACGCGCGCCTCGTAACCCCCACCCCGGTGCCCCGCCCCGCCCGCCGGCGGCCCCGCGCCCGGCGCACGCCCCGGCTCCCGGGTTCCCGCCGGCCCGGCGGGAACCGTCTCTCGTACATGAGCAGCGAACCGATCGTATTCGTCGTCGACGACGACGCCGAGGTCCGCAGCTCGCTTCGATTCCTGGTCGAGTCGGACGGACTTCCGGTGCGCACGTATCCTTCGGCGCAGGAGTTTCTGGACGAGATCAGCGCAGACCCGTTCGGCTGCCTCGTGCTCGACGTGAGACTGCCGGGGATGAGCGGGCTCCAGCTCCTCGAGGAGCTCCGGCGTCGCCGCGTCGAGCTTCCGACGATCGTCTTCACGGGTCAGCCCGACGTGAAGATCGCGGTACGGGCTCTCAAGATCGGAGCGTTCGACGTTCTCGAAAAGCCGCTCGGCGACCAACCTCTACTCGACCTCGTCCGCGAGGCCATCGCGCGCAGCCAGCGCGTGCGCGAGGCATCGGCCGAGCGCAACCGCGCCCGCTCGCTCGTGCTGTCGCTGTCGCCGCGCGAACGTGAAGTGCTCGGGCTGCTCGTTGCAGGCAAGGCCAACAAGGAGATCGCCGACGTGCTCGGCCTCAGCACGCGCACGGTCGAGGGGCATCGCGGCCGGCTGACCGAAAAACTTCACGTCGGCTCGCTGGCCGAGATCGTGCGCCTGGCGATCCTCGCGGAAGACCCCGCCGATCTCGTCTGACGCGCGTCGCCGGCTCGCGACCTTGCGCCGCTACTCGGAGATCTTGTCGCCCGAGCCGCCGAACTCCTTCGGGAAGTCCTTGAACTTGGGCAGGCCGTCGCGCGCGGCCATCACCTTTTCGCCGTAGTTCACGTGCATGGTCGGCGTGTAGGCAAGTCCGGACACCGTGCCTGCCGGCACGTCCGTCATGCCGATCTGCGGATGACGCACGAGCACGGGTGCTCCACACGACGTGCAGAAGTGGCGGTGGCTCGCCTCGGTCTTCTTGAAGACGCCGAGCTGGTTCTCGCCTTTGGTGATCCGGACGCTCGGCGTCGGCCAGAGCGCCGCCGCATGGATCGGTGCGCCGAGCCATCCGCGGCACGACTCGCAGTGACAGTAACACTGCACCGCGGGATCGCCGCTGATCTCGACCTCGACGGCGCCGCAGGCGCAGCCACTCTTGTAGGATTCAGCCATGGGACGTCTCCTTCTGTTGAACGTTCGGCCGGGGCCTTGATCGATCGGGCGTTCGGTCGAGGCCTTGCTTCCTCGAGCGGTGAGGACCCGCGGACGGCATGGCGCGAATCGGTGCGCGTGTCGAGCGGGGTCTCGCGACGACGACCGGGCGGCGTCAGGCGATGACGACCCCGCGTCGCGGTGGGCGGTGCTTCGTCCAGATCGACTTCGCCCACAGCATGCCGGGATGCTGCGCCCACTCGGCGCACAGCGCCGAGTAACGCGGCGGCCGCGGCTCGGCCTGGCGCATGTCGGGATGATCGACGAGAGCGACGGGGCCGAGGAGGGCTGCCCCCGTCAGGTCGGCTACGGTGAAGCCGTCACCCACGAGGTAGCCCGTCGCTGCGCTCTTGTCCGCGAGGTAGTCGAGCATCACGGCGACTCGTTCGCGTGATCGCCGGCCGGTTTCCGGCGTGATGTCCATGACCTTGTTCATGATGGCGCGCGTGAGCGGAAACGTCGCCTGGTAGAGCTTCTGCTTCCAGGCGGCCTTCTCGGACGCGAACGTGGCGACCGCGAACGCCGCAGAGTCGAGTGTCGTCTCGAAGACCGCCCGGCGCACTTCGGCACCGAGCTCCGCGTCGAGCCGGCCCTGGATTGCGAGCGCTTCGTCTCGCTCGCCGGCATCGGCGGGGTAGAGGGAAGGCGAGGGGAAGCGCTGCTCCAGCACGTCGATGATCTTCGCCGAACCGCTCACCGTGCGGCCTTCGATTCGCAGCACCGGCGTCTCGGTCTGGCCGCTCAAGCGGCGGATCTGCGGAGCGTGGGGCCCCGGGAGGTAGCAGATGCGAACGTGGGGCAGGCCCTTGTAGTCGAGGGTCCAGCGCACCTTTTCGTTGTAGTGCGAGTGGGAGAACTGGTGCAGCTCGATGGGCGATTCCTGCATGAAGCGGGGTATCCTTCTGTAAGCGCCGTGGACCGCGGCGTGGAGCGCCGCGTCGCCGCAGCATTCCGCTTTCGCGGCAGGACGAGTGCGCCGACGGGCGAACTGTAGCCCGAAAAGCCAGCAGTCCGAACCCCTGCGGTCCGCCTGTACCTGCTCCTGTTTTCGTGTATGGTCCCGAGGCTTCGGCCCGGCCGACAAGGCCCAGTGGCCGCCCGCTCGTCGGGCTGCAGGTTCGACAGACTTCGTCAGGCCACAGGCCGGCCGGTCATGGTCGGTCCAGCGGGCCGCCAGTTATCGTCGGGCCAGCGGCCCGCCAGTGAACAGGGAGAGACCAGCATGAACGCCAGCGAAATCCGCAAGGGCATCGTCCTTCTTTACAACAACGCACCGCACCGCGTGCTCGACTTTCAGCACCGCACGCCCGGCAACCTTCGCGCCTTCGTGCAGGCTCGCATCCGGAACCTTCTGACGGGACTCGCCACCGACGTGCGTTTCAGCTCCACCGAATCGGTCGAGCGCGTCACCCTCGAGCAGAACAAGATGCAGTATCTGTACAAGGAGGGCGACGACTACCACTTCATGAACACGGAGTCGTACGACCAGATCACGATGACGGCCGAGGACCTCGGCGACAACGTGTACTACCTGGTCGACAACACCGAGATCGAGGTGGAGACCTACGAGGGCCGGCCGATCGGCATCACGCCAGCGCCGATCATCGAGCTCACCGTCGTCGAGACCCAGCCCGAGATGCGCGGAGCCACCGCTTCCAACAGCCCGAAGCCCGCCAAGCTCGAAACAGGCCTCGTCGTGAGCGTTCCGCCCTTCGTCAAGGAAGGCGAGCGCGTTCGCGTCGACACCACCACCGGCCAGTACATCGAACGCGTCCGCTGACCTCTTGCTGGCGTAGCGAAACGGGGACGGCTACCTGACGCCCGTGGACGGGGCCTTTCACCGTGAGCCCTGAGCTGGCGAAGGGCGAACATCCAGACGCTGCAATAAAGTAGCCAACCCGTTTCGTGCCTGGATCGCGGAAGCGGATCCTGAGAGGGAGTCGACCGAAAAGCCGTACCTGTCCCCGGTTGCTTACGGATGCCACGCGGTGATCAGCCGCGCGCTTCTTCGCCGCCAGACGTAGTACCAGGCCCACTGGGTGAGCACGAGGACGCGGTTCTCGTAGCCGACCAGGAAGAGCAGGTGCACGAACAGCCACGCCATCCACGCGAGGAAGCCGGTGAGCCGCATCCATCCGAGGTCGGCCACTGCCTTCGCCTTGCCGATGGTCGCCATCGATCCACGGTCTTCGTAACGGAATGCCGCGAGCTTCTCGCCGCGTAGTCGAGCGACGACGAGGCGGCCCGCGTAGTTGCCCTGCTGGATCGCGACCTGCGCGACCCCGGGCAAGGGCTTCGCGCCTCCGTGCTCGAAGTGCGCTGCGTCGCCGATGACGAGGATGTCGGGATGCCCGCCGATCGACAGGTCTCCCTCGACGCCAATCGTTCCCTGGCGCGTAAGTGTCGCACCGGTCTTCCCGGCCAGCGTTGCGGCCAGCGCCGTGCCGCGCACGCCGGCCGCCCACACGACGAGGCGCGCGTCGATGCGCTCGCGCCCCTGGCCCTGGGCTTCCTTCGCGGACGACTCGAGAATCACGCCGTCCGAATCGACCTCTCGAACCATCGTCTGCGTTCGCACCTCGACGCCCATCGATCGAAGGTCACGCTCGGCTGCAGAAGAGAGCGTCTCGTGAAACGTGGCGAGAACTCGCGGGCCCGCATCGACGAGGACGACACGCGCTTTCTCGCGGCGGATGCGACGGAACTCGACCGGCAGCGTGTCGGCCGCGATTTCGGTGATGGCGCCCGCCATCTCGACGCCCGTGGGGCCGGCGCCGACGATCACGAAGGTAAGCAGCGCGCGCGTCGCGGCTTCGTCGTTTTCGCGTTCGGCCTCCTCGAAGGCGAGCAGCAGGCGCGAACGAACTTCGGTCGCGTCTTCCACCGACTTGAGGCCCGGCGCCCATCGCTCCCACTCGTCGCGACCAAAATAGTTGCTGACGAGACCAGCCGCGAGGACCAGCGTGTCGTACGGAACGAGCTCCTCGCCGGGAGGCTCGCCGCTTCGAGCGGCGCTCGCGGCGGTGTCGCGCACGACCACGCAGTGCCGCTCGACGTCGACATCGACCACGTCGCCGAGAAGCACGCGCGTGTGATCGCTCTTTCTCAGCACTTCCCGCAGCGGCGAAGCGACGTCGCCGGGCGAAAGCGCGCCGGTGGCAACCTGATAGAGCAGCGGCTGGAACAGATGGAAGTTGCGACGGTCGATGACGGTGACTTCCACCCCGTCCGCGCCGGCGAGCTGCTTCGCCACGGCTAGCCCGCCAAAGCCGCCGCCGATCACGACGACGCGATGTGGGCGCGTGTTTTCCTCGGCGGACTCATCGTGAGACTGGAGCATCGTGCGCGACATTCTCACGGGACGCGGGGCTCTCCAATCGATCGCGACGGCCGCCGTGGTTGCGCTGGTGGCGACGGGGGGGTGCACGGCTTCACGTCCGGCGCCCGCTCCGGTTCCCCAGCCGGAGTGGGAGTCGAAGATCGCCCGCGACCATGCTCTCGTGGGCAAAGTCTACGCGGTCGGGCGCGGCCGCGAGATCGGGCTCGACGACCTCGCCGCGGCGCTCGAGCGTACGGATTTCGTACTGCTCGGCGAGCAGCACGACAACGCCGATCACCATCGCCTGCAGGCCAGCCTGCTCGCGGCTCTCATTGCCGGGCAGCGACGTCCCGCCGTGGCCTTCGAACAGATCGACCTCGAGCACCAGAACGCCGTCGACAAGGCGCTCGATGCCACTCCGTGGCCGGACGCGGACGAAGTCGCGCAGCTGGCCACGCGCGTCTCGAAAGCCGCCGCCTGGGAGAAGAGCGGCTGGCCGTCGTTTTCGCTCTACCGGCCCGTATTCGAGACGGCGATCGGAGCGGGGCTGCCGATCCGTGCGGCCAACCTGTCGCGCAACGCGATGAACGACGTATTCGCGGCCTCACGCAAGAGAAGTCACGGAAAGACGGTCGCCGTTCGCGAGTCGGGTCTGCTCGCCGAGGTTTCGCTGCCGGACGAAGCGCGCACGTCTCTGTCGGCCGACATCGAGGAATCGCACTGCGGCTACGCGAGTGCAGAGATGGTGGAGAAGATGGTCGAGGCCCAGCGTCGCCGGGATGCGGTGATGGCCGACGCGCTCATGGTCGCGGACTCGCGCGCGGCCTGGAAAGGGGCGGTGCTCATCGCCGGTTTCGGCCACGTGCGCAAGGACTACGGGGTTCCGCTTTACCTGCAGCGCATCGTTCCGAATCGAAGCGTCGTGTCGGTCGCGATGCTCGAGGTTTCTTCCGAGGCGACCCGGCCGGAGCAGTACGCGGCGCTGCTCCATGCACGCGAGCTGCCCTTCGACTACGTCGTGTTCACGCCTCGCGCCGACGATCGCGACCCGTGCGAGAAGTTTCGGGCGGGGCTCGAAAAGATGAAGAAGAAGCGCTGACCCCCTGCGAGCACGAATGCTTTCGAGCTCGCGATCGGAGCGAACGAGATTCCCGTGATCGAGTCGGAGCCGGTCTCGCCGGGTTTTTACTGGATCATGGCCTCGCTCGACGCCGACACGGACATCGGCTCCAACGACCAGGCTTCGTCCGACAACATCGTGAAATACCGTGAGCTGCCGTTCGAGAGCCCCCTCCCTGCCACGTTCGGGTCGTCGGAGACGGACGAAGGCTTGACCCTGGATTTCTGGATGAAAGTCATCCAGTAGCGGCCCCCGGACCGTCCGCCGGGCCGCCCGGCGAACGGGAGACGGGTCTCGCGGCGTGGTCTGGCAGAATTCGAGGGGTATACGGCATTGCGGCCAAGGGGTGGCCGGATCATACTCCGCGCCATGTCGCCGGAGCGCTTCGAAACCCGCCGGATCGTGATGGCTGCCTTTCCGGGAGCCGAGACCATCGACGTGGTCGGGCCTCTCGAAGTATTCTCCGCGGCCTCCCGCATTCTCGAGGCTGCCGGTTCCCGGGAACCGGCCTATCGCGTCGAGATCGCCGCGGAGTCGCCGGGGCCTCTGGCGATGGCGTCGGGGCTCCAGATCGTCGCGGCCCGCACGTTCAAGGGGCTGCGCGGTCCCATCGACACGCTTGTCGTTCCGGGGGGAAGCGGGGTAGCGGTCGCGGAACGCGACGCCCGTTACATCTCTTGGATTCAGAAGACTTCGTCGGTCGCACGCCGCACGGCATCCGTCTGCACCGGAGCGCGCGTGCTGGGCGCTGCCGGGCTGTTGCGCGGCCGTCGCGCCGCCACGCACTGGCGTTACTGCGACCAGCTTTCTCGCGACTATCCCGAGACCATCGTCGAGCCCGACTCGATCTTCGTGCGCGACGGCAACGTGTGGACGTCGGCCGGAGTGACAGCCGGCATGGACCTCGCGCTGGCGCTCGTCGAGGACGACCACGGCCGCGAGCTCGCGCTGATGACGGCGCGCATGATGGTCATCTTCCTCAAGCGTCCCGGCGGACAGTCGCAATTCAGCGCGCAGCTCGCATCGCAGATGGCCGAGCGCAAGCCGCTGCGAGATCTCCAGGCGTGGATCGTCGAGCATCCGGAGGAAGACCTCCGCATCGAAGTGCTCGCCGCGCGCGTCGCGATGAGCCCGCGCAACTTCGCTCGCGCGTTCGCGCGCGAAGTCGGCATGACGCCCGCGCGTTTCGTCGAACAGGCGAGAATCGGAGCGGCGCGACGCCGCCTGGAGGACACGACTGGCGGCGTCGACGAGATCGCCACGGCCACCGGGTTCGGTACTGCAGAAACGATGAGACGCGCGTTCCTGCGTGGTCTCAGCATCAACCCGAGCGCGTATCGCGCGCGGTTCCGCAACGAAGGTAGCAGCGGAGCGGAAACGGGGACGGCTATCTGACGCACGTGGACGGGGCCTTTCCCCGTGAGCCCTGGGCCGGCGAAGGGCGAACATCCAGACGCTGCAATCAGGTAGCCCTCCCCGTTTCAGGGCTACAAGGGAGAAACGCCATGAAGCTGACGATGGTCATCTACGACGGACTCACGACGCTCGACGCAGTCGGCGGATACGAGGTCCTTTCGCGCATTCCCGGCATGGAAGTCGAGTTCGCCGCGCCCGAGAGCGGCATCATCGTCTCCGACACGCGCTCGCTCGGCCTCGTGGCCTACCGCAACCTGCGCGACGTCGAGTCCACCGACGTGCTCTACGTTCCGGGCGGCCCGGGCGGGGCCCAGCTCGAAACCGACGAGACCTTCCTCGGCGAGCTGCGCCGCCTGGATGCGACGTCCACGTGGACGTTCGGCGTCTGCAACGGCAGCGCGCTGCTCGCTTGCGCGGGCTTCCTCCGCGGACGCAAGGCGACGTGCAACTGGTTCTACCGCGAGCGCATGAGGGAGTGGGGCGCCGAGTTCGTGGCGGAGCGCTACCATCGCGACGGGAAGTACGTGACGAGCGCGGGAGTGTCGGCGGGGATCGACGGCGCGCTGTATCTCGCGTCGCTCATCGCGGGCGAGGATGTCGCCAAGACCATCCAGCTCGGCGTCGAGTACTACCCGAATCCGCCGTTCCCCGAGCGCACGCCGGCCGAAGCGCCGGAGCTCGCCACCCATCTCGTGAAGGAATTCGACGAGTCGACGGGCATACTGCTGCTCGACGTACCGCCCGTGTTCGGTGGAAGTTACGAAGTCGTGCGGCGTCCGGAGCCGCGCATGGCGCAGACGTCCTGAGCGGCGTTCGCAGAAGGAGAGACAGCACATGGAAATCTCAGTCGTCCTCTATGACCGCTTCACCGCCCTCGACTGCATGGGGCCCTACGAGATCCTGAGCCGGATTCCGGGTGCGCGGCTTCGCTTCCTCGCGAAGAAGGCCGGCCCCGTGACGACCGACACCGGCATGCTCACCGTCGTTGCCGAGGCGGCGCTGAAGGACGTGTCGAAGCCCGACATCGTTCTCGTGCCGGGCGGCCCGGGCGACGAAGCCGCGCTGGCCGACGCCGAGATCACCGACTGGATCTCGAAAGCTCACGAGACCACGAAGTGGACGACGTCGGTGTGCACCGGCGCGCTCATCCTCGGCCAGTGCGGGATCCTGAAGGGGCTCGACGCCACGACGCACTGGGCGAGCGCCGCTCGCCTCGAGTCGTTCGGCGCGCGTTACACCGAAAAGCGCGTCGTGCGGCAGGGCAAGATCGTCACCGGCGCCGGCGTGTCGGCCGGCATCGACATGGCCCTCACGCTCGCGTCGCTCGAAGTGAACGACGACTTCGCGAAAGCCATCCAGCTCGGCATCGAGTACGATCCGCATCCGCCGTTCGACAGCGGCGCACCGTCGAAGGCGTCGCCCGAGATCGTGCAGATGCTGCTCGCGACCATGGGCGCGAACCGCGAAGCCGCGGCTTAGCCGATCTTCGAAACGCGGGCGCATCCGAAATGGTGGCCTGGCCTTGCGAGAGGCCGGGCCGTTTTCGGCTTCAGCCCAGCGCTTCGCCGACGATCGCCGCCGCTTCCTGCTGGATTCGCGCGAGGTGCTCCCGGCCGACGAAGCTCTCCGCATAGATCTTGTAGACGTCCTCGGTGCCCGACGGCCTCGCCGCGAACCAGCCGTTCTTCGTCGTCACCTTGAGCCCGCCGATGGCGGCGTCGTTGCCGGGCGCACGCGTGAGTTTCGCTTCGATCTTCTCGCCGGCAAGCTCGGTCGCGCGAACGGATTCGGGCGACAGGGCGGCGAGCTTCTTCTTCCCTTCGGGCGAGACGGGGGCGTCGATGCGCTCGTAGACCGGGGACCCGTACTGCTCTTCGAGCGCCTCGTAGTGTTCCGATGGATCGCGTCCCGTCTTCGCGGTGATCTCCGCGGCGAGGAGGTCGAGCAGGATTCCGTCCTTGTCGGTCGTCCACACCGAGCCATCGCGGCGCAGGAACGACGCACCGGCGCTCTCCTCGCCGCCGAAGCCGACCGAGCCGTCGAGAAGTCCCGGCACGAACCACTTGAAGCCGACCGGGACTTCCACGAGGCGGCGGCCGAGCCCCGCGGCGACGCGGTCGATCATCGAGCTCGACACGAGCGTCTTTCCGATCGCGGTGGCGGGCTTCCAGTGGGGGCGGTTCGCGAACAGGTAGGAGATGGCGACGGCGAGGTAGTGATTCGGGTTCATGAGTCCGCCCCGCGGCGTCACGATTCCGTGCCTGTCCGAGTCCGCATCGTTGCCGAACGCGACTCCGAAGTCCTTCGCGAGCGCGACGAGGTTCGCCATCGCGGGCGGCGACGAGCAGTCCATGCGGATCTTGCCGTCCTTGTCGACGGTCATGAAGGAGAACGTCGGGTCGACGATGCGATTGACGACGACGAGGTCGATACCGTAGCGGCTGACGATCGGATCCCAGTAGTCCACGTTGGAGCCGCCGAGAGGATCGACGCCGATCTTCAGGCCCGACGCCGCGATCGCTTCCATGTCAATCGCGCTCGCGAGGTCGGTCACGTAGGGCGTGAGGAAGTCGTGATGGTGGGTGGTCGGCGCCGCCAGCGCCTTCGGCCACGTCGTGCGTTTGACGCCGGCGAGCCTGGTGCGCAGCAGCTCGTTGGCACGGTCCTCGATACGGAGGGTGAGGCCGGTGTCGGCCGGACCGCCCGACGGCGGGTTGTACTTGAAGCCGCCGTCTTCGGGAGGGTTGTGCGACGGCGTGATGACCACGCCGTCGGCGAGGCCGCCGGTGCGCCCGCGATTGTGCGTGAGGATCGCGTGCGAAATCACCGGCGTCGGCGTCGCGCCGAAGCCGTCCTGGATCATCGTCGCGACGCCGTTCGCAGCGAAGACCTCGAGCGTCGAGATGAAGGCCGGGTCCGAGAGCGCGTGCGTGTCGATGCCGACGTAGCAGGGCCCGTTCGTCCCTTCGGCGGCGCGGACCTCGCAGACCGCCTGTGCGATCGCGACGATGTGGGCCTCGTTGAACGACTGCTTCAGCGACGAGCCGCGGTGCCCCGAGGTTCCGAACGCCACGCGGTGCGCGGGCTCGGCCGGGTCGGGCTCGAGCGTGTAGTACGCGGCAATCAGTCGCGGAACGTGGACGAGGATTTCACGGGGAGCCGGCTTGCCGGCGAGAGGATGCATGGCCACGCGGCCGTTCTAACGGAAATCGGGGACGGATCTGAATCTTTCGGCGGAAGCCCGGCGCCTTTGCCGGCACTTCGCCGGAAATCCGGATCCGTCCCCGATTTCGTCCCGGTTCTCAGTCGGTCTCGTCGTCGAAGCGGTCGGTTTCGTCGCGGCGGAAGGGGCTCGAGTAGGAGGCGCCGAAGCACGCTCCGGTCGTCAGGTTGCGCAGCTCCACCGACACCGTGTCCGATCCGAAGCCGAGCGCGCCGATTCCGAGCGCGCCGCCCTGGCCCTTTACCTTGATCTTTGCGCGGCCCGCGTCGCCGGGCTTGAACTGGATCTGCTTGATCCCGTCGGGAAGCAGCGTCGTGCTCTTGTATTTGAGCGACGACGTCTCCGTCCACCCGATTCCGGACGGCGCGACGGCGCTGAGAAGCGCAATCGGGCTGCCGCCGTTGTCCGAATAGACGCAGAGCAGGTAGTCGTCGGTCGTCGTCGGCGAACCGAGCGACATCAGGTCGAAGGCCGGACCGTCGCCCCAGCTCCACGAAAGCTTGTCCTTCTGGCCGTTGTCGCGAAGCTGCAGGCGCGAGCCTTCACTGAGCGCGTCGGGCAGAAGGCACGAGGGCTCCACCTCGAACTCGCCTTCGCATTCGCCGGTCGCGTTGCATGCGTCGTCCCACGAGCAGGCTTCGCCGTCGTCGCAGGGCGAGCCGTCGGCTTCGAAGCCGCACGATGCGTTGCAGCAGTCGCCGGTCGCGAGGTTGCCGTCGTCGCAGTCTTCTCCGGTGGTGACGATGCCGTTGCCGCAGGCCGTGAGCGTGCAGTTGGAGTCGCAACCGTCGCCGTCGGTGAGGTTGTTGTCGTCGCACTCCTCGTCGCCTTCCTGCGTGCCGTTGCCGCACGCGAGCTCGTCGGCGCCGATGTCGGCCGCGGCTCCGGAAACGCGCGGTCCCCCGTCGATGTCTTCCGTGCCCGCGATGCCTCCCGCGAGCGCGACCGCCGCACCCACGGCCGGCGATCCGCCTGCGATGTGAAGGTCTCCCGTTCCCGGAGAGACGAGCAGCGGATCGACGAAAAGCGAGTTGGCGTCGTTGCCCGAGCCGGCCTTCCAGGCCGCAAAGCCCGTGTAAGGATCGCCCGTCCACGCCCACGTGGACGCCCCCGCGCCGCCGACGCTGAAGTAGAGGTTGTGGTCGATCGTGTTGCCGGACGTCAGCGAGAACTCGTTGGCAATGAACTGGTTCTGCGCGTTCGCGTAGACGATGTTGTTCTCGATGACGTTGTCGCGCACGTCGTATTGCAGGAGGATCTCGCCGCCGCCCGAGGCGTCGGTGTCGTTGTCGTAGAGCGTGTTGTGGACGACCTCGCAGTCGACGGTGCTTCCGCGCATCTGGTCGTAGCCACCCATCGCGATACCGATCGAGTGCGAGCCGTAGACGAAGTTGTTGCGAACCGTGATCTCGCTCGTGTCCTTGCCGCCGTGCTCGCTCGCGATCTCGATGCCGATGTTGGCGTGGTGGACGATGTTTTTCTCGATCACGATGCGCGTGCCGCCGTCCACGTAGATGCCGTCGGCCGCCCGGCCCGAGCCGTAGGACGGATTGCCGAGCGAGTCGATGTTGTAAACGAGGTTGCCGGTGATGAGGCCGTCGCGCGCACGGTCGAGCGCGTCGCTGCAGCCCGCGCACTCGCCTTCGAAGCCGATCGCGTCGATGCCGATGTTGTTGTTGTCGTGCACGACGTTGTTCGAGATGACGAAGTCCTCGACGTTGCCGTTGACGACCACCGACTCGCTCCAGCCGAGCGTGAGGTCGCGCACCTCGTTGCCGTCGATCAGGAGGTCGTGGAGCGAGCCGCTCGCGCTCGTGCCGTAGGCCGCGATGCCGTGGGCGCCGCAGCTCGCGCAACCGGAGTTCTTGATGTGGTGCACGACGTTGTCGAGGATCTGGATGTGGTGCGACGTGCCGCGCACCCAGATGCCGGCCGGGAAGTGGCTCGGATGCGAGGCCGACAGGTTCGCGATCTCCATTCCGGAGACGGTGATGTACGAACGGTTCTCGATGTAGACGAGGCCTTCGAGGTCGGTCGTCACGAGCGACGATCCGTCGATGACCGGGTTGTGTCCCGGCTTGGCCATGAGCGTGATCGGGCTGCCCGGGGCGCCGCTGTTCGGGAAGGTGACGTACTCGGCGTACGTGCCGCTGGAGACTTCGATGACGTCGCCGGCTACGGCGGCGTTCACGGCCGCCTGGATGGTCGCGTGGTCGGCCGGGACTTCGATGGTCGCGGCGTGGACCGGAGCGGTCGTCGCAGCAACGACGAGGGCCGTCGCTGAAACGGCCGTCCGAAGGATGCGGCAGGCGGCCGATCGCACGATCGGCGCCTTCCATTCACGAATCTTCCTTCTCACTACGGATCCCTCCCCCTGGCGCGCCGGGCGCCGCAGGCAACCATAGCCGGGCGCCGGGCGACTTGGCCAGAGCTTCCATGGGAGGCGCGAACGGCCGGCTACGAGCGGGTGAACTGCCGGATCAGGTCCGTGTCGGTCGTGGTCGCGAGCAGCCACTGCATTTCGAGCCCGGCTGCACGGTGCGCGCCGATCTTCGCGACGAAAGGATCCATGGCGATCTCGACGAAGATCTTGCGCGAGGGGTATTCCATGATCGCGACGCTATGGAACTCCTCCCCACCGGTGCCGATGACCTGGGAGCTCACAGTGCCGGACCAGATCAGACGGCCGCCCTTCGAGAGCACGAAGGGAACCATGGCTTCGCCGTAGGCACGGTACGCCTGCTCGCCGGTCTTCCCGGTATCGGGCTCGCCGGCGGCCGGCTTGTAGCGAAGCAGGTTGACCATCACGACGGGCTTGCCGTCGTCGGACGCGAGCAACTGCGAGAACTGTTCGGCAGTGGGGTAGATGGTCATCGTGAATCCTCCGGATGAGACGGCCTCGTGGCCTTTGATCTCCTTCACCGAATCGAAGGGGCATCTCAAGTCGAAACCCGTTGCGGCGCGGGCCGATTGCGATAGACGGTAGCGCGAGATCATGACCGACGCCGCCGACAACGAAGGGCAGGAGACGGCCGGAGCCGCGCCGCGCAAGCGCCGCCGGCGCTGGCCCTGGATTCTCCTCGCACTGGTGGTGCTGTCGGTTGCCGGCCTGAGGGCGGCGCTGCCTCTGGCCGTCGAGCGAGGCGCAGCGTACGGGTCGCGCTACTGGCTCGGACTTCCGGCTCGCATCGACAATGCCGACTTCGACCTGCTCGAAGGCATCGTGGTTCTCGAAGGCGTGAGCGTGGGCGCCGATCCCGACGGCGTCGATCCGACCGATGCTGCCATGGAACCGCCCGTGCTCGACGCGGCAACGAGCCTCTTCCGTCTCGAGCGAATCGCCCTGCGGCTGTCGTGGCCCGACCTCCGCGAAGGTCGGGTGCGGCTTACCGAGCTGGCGCTCCAGGCTCCGACGGTACGCGTGATTCGCGAGAGCGACGGCGCGATCGATCCGTTGCGACATGCGAAGCCGCTGGCGCCGCCGGCCGCCGAAGAGCCCGAGACCGCGACCGAAGAGCCGGGCGAGCCCTGGCCGATCGCCGTGGACAAGTTTTCCCTCGGCGCGCCGAACGTCGTCATCGTCGATCCGCCCAGCGGCCAGAACCTGCTCGAGTTCTCGCTCGAAACGTTCGCGCTCGACCGCGTGTCGGTCAACGGCAGCCAGTTCGCGCTCGGCGGAGTCGGGCTCGAGAGGCCGCTGCTGCGCGTACGGCGCGACCTGGTGCTGGCTTCGCCCGCTGCAGCGCAGCAGGAGAGCGCACCGCCTAAGGATGCTACGCCGCAGAAGGATGCTACGCCGCCGAAGGATGCTACGCCGCAGAAGGATGCCGCCCCGGCTCCCGGCGCCGAAGTGAAGATTCCTGCCGAGCCGGCAGGCGATGCAACGACCGCCGGCGATGCCGCAACACCCCAGCCGCAAGCGGCGCCGGCACCAGTAGCACCGGCCGCAGGGTCGCAGCCTGCTGCATCGGCCGTACCCGCTGCATCTGCGCCGGCATCCGCCGCGCAGCCGGCCGGCTATCGCATCGAAAAGATCGACATCGCGCGCGCGACGTTCACGTGGGTGACCGACAAGGGACCTCTCGACGTTGCGCTCACGCTCCAGGCCTCCGACATCACTGCGGACGAAGGCAAGCGCTTCCCGATCGATCTCGACCTGGAAATCGCGAAGGGTCGCATCGGGCTGGAGGGCGAAGTCGGCATCCTGCCGCCTGCCTACAAGGGCAAGGTCCAGTGGAGCGGATTGCCGTTCCCGCCGATCCTGCTCGCGTCGCTTCCCGATCTTGCGGCGTGGCTCAAGTCGGCCGACTCGACCGGCGACCTCTTCGTCGATGCCGACGTCGCAGGCGCGAACGGACCGCCGACGATCCGCATGTCGGGCCGCAGCACCATCGATGCGCTCGGCCTCGCAGACCCGGGCAACAAGGAATTCTCGCTCGGCTGGAAACAGCTGGAAGTGGTGATGAAGGAGATCGTCGTGCCGCTTCCCGAATCGGGAAAGCCCGCGCGCACGACCGTCGCAAACTTCGATCTCGTCAAGCTGGCCGAGCCGCGCATCCGCTACACGCATCCTTCGCCGGCGGTTTACGCGCTGCTTGGAATCCCGGTGCCGGTGCCTGCGCCCGCGGTACCCGTCGCCGGTGCGGAGAAGGGGGCGACGAAGACGAACGCGGCGGCGCCCAGGCCTGCGCCCGGAGAAACCGGAACAGCGAAGTCCTCGTCACCTGCGCCTTC
>CAYYVZ010000037.1:0-5699 GCA_964475235.1 uncultured Myxococcales bacterium
CACTGGCCCTGCGAAGCGCGGCAGGTCGTGCCCGACGGCACGAACGAGTCGGCTGCGCAGGCGGCGGCCGAGCCGCTGCAGGTCTCGCCGACGTCGCACGAGCCCGAAGCCGCACGGCAGACCGTCTGGTCGGACAGGAACGCGTCTTCGGGACAGTCGTTGGCCGATCCGTCGCAGACTTCCGAAGCGTCGCACACGCCGGCGTTCGAACGGCAGACCGTCTCGAGCTTCTCGTCGGCCGGGCAGCTCACGCCGTCGCCGAGGCAGGTCTCCGCAACGTCACAGACTCCGGCCGCACCACGGCAGGTGACCTCTTCGCCGGCGAAAGCATCGGCCGGGCAGTCGCCCGACAGACCGTCGCAGGTTTCCTCGGCGTCGCAGACGCCGCCGCTCGCGCGGCAGACCGTCTCGGCCGCGACGATGTCGCCGCCGCATTCACCGGCCTGGCACGAGTCGTTCCCGGTGCACGACCGGCCGTCGTCGCATTCGGTGCCGTTGTCGACCTTGGTGTGGATACAGCGGTCGTTGTTCTCGGCGCACGAGTCGGCCGTGCATCCGTTGCCGTCGCCGCAGTCGGTGGGTTCGCCGCCGGAGCACGTACCGGCCGTGCAGGTCTCGCCGCTGGTGCAGAACAGGCCGTCGTCGCATTCGGTGCCGTCAGGGGCGTCGCCGTGCGTACACGAGTCGGTCTCTTCGTTGCAGCCGTCGCTCGTGCACGGATCGTCGTCCGAGCACTCGACCGGCAGCCCGTCGCCGGCACATTCGCCCTCGCTGCACACATCGCCCGTCGTGCAGAACTGCCCGTCGTCGCAGGGAGCGGTATTGTTCCCGAAGACGCACTCGCCCGTGTTCGCGTCGCACGAGTCGTCCGTGCATTCGTTCTCGTCGGCGCAGACCGTTTCGGTGCCGCCCTGGCATTCCCCGTTGCTGCAGGTGTCGTCGGAGGTGCAGAGCGAGCCGTCCTCGCAGGACGTGCCGTTGGGCGCCTTCGCATTCACGCACTGGTCGTTGTTCTCGGCGCAGGAGTCCTCGGTGCAGTCGTTGTCGTCGTCGCAGTCCGTGGCGCCGCCACCGGTGCAGGCGCCGGCGTTGCAGGTCTCGCCGGTCGTGCAGAACAGGCCGTCGTCGCATTCGGTACCGTCGGTGGCAGGGTCGTGAGTGCAGGCGTCGGCATCTTCGTCGCAGCCGTCGCTCGTGCACGGATTCCCGTCGGCGCAGTCCGTGGCCCCGCCGCCCCCGCACTCGCCGCCCGCGCAGACGTCGTCCGCGGTGCAGAACTCGCCGTCGTCGCAGGGCGCGCTGTTGTTCTCGTGAACACAGCCGCCCGACTCCGCGTCGCACGAGTCGTCGGTACAGTCGTTATTGTCGTTGCAGTCCGGAGGGGCTCCGCCCTGGCAGACACCGCCGCTGCAAGCGTCGTTCGCCGTGCACGCCGAGCCGTCGTCGCAGGACGTCCCGTTCGGCTCGTTGCTGTGATTGCAGCGGTTGTTGTTCTCCGCGCAGGTGTCGGTCGTACAGTCCTCGCCGTCGTCGCAGGTGTTGGGCACTCCTCCCGTGCAGTCCCCCGCCGAGCAGGTCTCGCCGACGGTGCAGAACTGGCCGTCCTCGCATGCGGTGCCGTCGGGCGTGGTCACGTCGGCGGGGCAGGCCGCGTCCGGCGCCGAGGGCTGCTCGCCACAGGTTTCCGCGGGATCGCAGGTGCCGCCGCCCGCGCGGCACACCGTCTCGGCGCTCTTCAACTCGCACTTGGCGGTGCAACAGGGGCCGGTCTCGCACTGCTCGTCACCGTCGACGGTCCCGTTGGCGGCCCCGTTGCAGAGCGACGGTGCGGCCTGGGCATTCACGGCCTGCACGGCCACGAAGACGGCCGAGACGAAGAGTGTCCGGAAAGAGGGAATGTTCACGTAACGCCTCCACTGGGGAGCCTTCGCGGCTCCATTGCCCGGCGGCGCCTTGCCCCGCCGATCCGACATTCGCACCAGAATCGCGGGTGGAGCGTTCCATCGAACGCAGCGGCTCTCCCCGGACGACGTAATGCGCTGAAAGTGGGACTCTAGGCGCAGCGCCGGCCGGCCGCCAAGCGACGACTGTGCCTCGGATCGTTTTCCCCTCCGACGGGCGACCGCCGCTCCAACGCAAGCGGGAGCCGTTTCCCACCCGCGAGGGAAGGAAACGGCTCCCGCAAGGAAGCGAGCAGTGAGCTTCGGCTACTGCAGCGCGCTCGCCATCAACCCGTCCACGGGGCACATCGGACTGTTCGGCAGATCGACCGCCGCACGCAGCACCGCAAGTGCGTCGATCGCCGTGATCTGGCCGTCACCCGTGAAGTCGCACACCGACAGGCTGCACTCGCGGCTGCCGACCGCGGCCTGCAGAACCGCCAGAGCGTCGCCGGCCGTGATGTCGCAGTCGCCGTTGAAGTCGCCGCAGACCGGGCAAGCCAGCGTCGTGGTCGTCGTCGGCACCGTCGTGGTCGTCGCCGTGCAGTCGGGGATCTCGGTTCCCGAGCAGGTGCCGAGCGAGCACACGTCGTTCTCCGTGCACGGATCGCCGTCGTCGCACAGCGAGGTGTTGGCGGAGTTCGTGCACGAGTTGGCCGTCTCGTCGCACGAATCGTCGGTGCAGTCGTTGCCGTCGTCGCAGGGATTCGGCAGCGCGCCTCCGCACTCTCCGTTCGAGCAGCTCTCGAGCACCGTACAGAACAGTCCGTCGTCGCAGCCCGCCGTGTTGTTCGGGTTCTCGCAGGCGTCGCCGACCTCGTTGCAGATGTCGTCGGTGCAGACGTCCTCGTCGCCGCAGTCGCGCGGCGTACCGGCGCACTGTCCCGCGCTGCACGCATCGTCCGTCGTGCAGAAGTTGCCGTCGTCGCAGGCAATCGCGTTGTTCGCGTTGACGCACGCGTCGGCGGTGTCGTCGCACGAGTCGTTCGTGCAGACGTTCTCGTCGTCGCAGTTGCGCGGCGTCGCGCCCGCGCAGGTGCCGTCCGTGCAGACGTCGTCCTGGGTGCAGTACAGGCCGTCGTCACAGGTGCCCGTGCGGACCTCGTTCACGCAGGTGTCGGACTCCTCGTTGCACGAGTCGTTCGTGCAGGTGTTGGAGTCGTCGCAGTCGTTCGTCGGTCCGGGCACGCACGCGCCGGCCGCGCACGCGTCACCCGCGGTGCAGAACTGGCCGTCCTCGCACGGCGCCGTGTTGTCCGGGTTCGTGCAGGCGTCGGCGGCCTCGTCGCAGACGTCGTCCGTGCAGACGTCGCCGTCGCCGCAGTCGCGGTCGGCGCCGCCGCAGGTCCCGCCGCTGCAGACGTCGCTCACGGTACAGAACTGGCCGTCGTCGCAGGGGTCGTCGTTCGGGTCGTTGTCGCACTCGTTGCCCTGCTCGTCGCAGGAGTCGTCCGTGCACGCGTTCGAGTCGCCGCAGTCGCGCGCACCGCCCGAGACGCACTCGCCTTCACTGCACGAGTCGCCGGTGGTGCAGAACTCACCGTCCTCGCAGGGACCGGCCGCGTCCTCGTAACTGCACTCGTCGGCTTCCTCGCTGCAGCTGTCGGACGTGCAGACGTTGTCGTCGTCGCAGGTCTCGCCGAAGACCGAGCAGCTGCCGCCGCCGCAGGTATCGTTCGAGGTGCAGAAGTTGCCGTCGTCGCAGGGAGCGCTGTTGTTCGGGTTTTCACAGGCATCGGCGTCGTCGTTGCAGACGTCGTCGGTGCAGATGTTGTCGTCGCCGCAGTCGCGCTCGCCGCCCGTGCACTCGCCCGAGTGACAGGTGTCGTCCACCGTGCAGAACAAGCCGTCGTCGCAGGCCTGGCCGTTGTTGTCGGGTGAGTATTTGCACTCGTCCATCGACTCGCTGCACGAATCCTTCGTACAGGGGCTGTCGTCGTCGCAGAGGTTCTCGTCCGGACCGGAGCACTCGCCGGCCGTGCAGACGTCCCCCAGCGTGCAGAACTGTCCGTCGTCGCAGGTCGTCCCGTCGGCCGCGTTCTCGTAGCTGCACGAGTCGGTTTCGTCGTCGCACTGGTCGAGGGTGCAGCCGTTCCCGTCGTCGCAGGCATTGCCCGAACCCGTACAGACGCCGCCCGAGCACACACTCTCGGACGAGCAGAAGTTGCCGTCGTCGCAGGGGGCCGTGTTGGGAGCGGACGAACACTCGCCCGTCTCGGCGTCGCACGAGTCGTCGGTGCACTCGTTCTGGTCGGAGCAGTCCTTGTCGGTGCCGCCCTGGCACTCGCCGTTGCTGCAGGTGTCGTCGGAAGTGCAGAGCGAGCCGTCCTCGCAGGACGTGCCGTTGCTCTCCTTGCTGTACCGGCACGAGTCCGACGACTCGTCGCAGGAATCGACCGTGCAGTCGTTCTCGTCGCTGCAATCATTGGCGCCGCCGCCCGTGCACACGCCGCCCGAGCAAACGTCGTTCACTGTGCAGAACTGACCGTCGTCGCACGGCGTCCCGTCGGAAGCCGGACCGTACGCGCACTCGTCGGAAGCCTCGTCGCAGGAGTCCGCCGTGCACGGGTCGCCGTCGCCGCAGTCGCGAGCCCCGCCGCTGCCGCAGGCCCCCTCCGCGCAGACATCGTCCACCGTGCAGAAGTTACCGTCGTCGCAGGGCGCGGAATTGGAAGTCGAGACGCACTCGTCCACCGCGAGATCGCACACGTCGTCGGTACATTCGTTCCCGTCGTCGCACGCACGCAGCGGGCCCCCCTGGCAGGTGCCGTTCGTGCACTTGTCGTTGGTCGTGCAGTTGAAGCCGTCGTCGCACGGCTCGCCGCCGAACAGGTTCAGGTTCTTGCAGCTGTCGGACGGCTCGTGGCACGAATCGTCCGTGCACGCGTTCTCGTCGTCGCACGAGCGCGGCGACCCGTCGCACACGCCGTCCGTACAGACGTCGTCCACCGTGCAGAAGTCGCCGTCCTCACAGGACGAGCCGTTCGAGGCCTGGGCGTGTTCGCAGGAATCCGTCTCTTCGTCGCACGTATCGGTCGTGCACGTGTTGTCGTCGGCGCAGTCGCGTGCGCTGCCGCTGCAGGATCCTTCCGCACACGCGTCGCCGACGGTGCAGAATTCCCCGTCGTCGCAGGCGTCGGTGTTGTTCTCGAAGACGCAGTTGCCGGTCTCGGCGTCGCACGAGTCGTCCGTGCATGCGTTCGCGTCCTCGCAGTCCTTCGGTTCGCCCGCGTCGCACGAGCCGCCCGAGCAGGTGTCGCCCGAGGTGCAGGCCGAGCCGTCCTCGCAGGCGGTGCCGTCGTCGGCTGCCGAGTGCTGGCAGCGGTTGCCGTTCTCGCTGCAAGAGTCTTCGGTGCAGTCGTTGTCGTCGTCGCAGGTATTGGGAGCGCCACCGCACGTTCCGTCGGTACAGACGTCGTCCGTGGTGCAGAACTGACCGTCGTCACACTCCGTGCCGTCCGCCGCCGAGGCATCGGCCGGGCAGGCCGCCTCGACCGTCCCGGACTGCTCGCCGCAGGTTTCGGCGAGGTCGCATTGGCCATCCGCGGGCCGGCAGACCTTGTCGGCGCTCGCGAGCTCGCACTTGGCCGTGCAGCAGGCGCCGGTCTCGCACTGCTCTTCGCCATCCACGACGCCGTTGGCAGGGCCGTTACAAAGAGAAGGGCCTGCCGAGGCCGGCCCGGCGCCCAGCGCCTGGGCGACAACGAGCGCTCCTGAGATCAGAAGTGTCTTGAATCCAATGGTTTTCACGTACCCTCC
>CAYYVZ010000037.1:5709-20123 GCA_964475235.1 uncultured Myxococcales bacterium
GAACCCGGATGGTTCCGGCCTGGCCGTTCCCGATGCGAGACCGAGCTCGCGGCGACAATCATAGGCAGGGAGCGTCCCCCGCGGGGCACCCCAGCCGGCGCGACCCTACCCTACCGACCTCCGCTGCGCCACAAGGCCGCGACATAACCCGGCCCGACAGCAGGAAGGGACGGGAGCGTAGGGCGGTCTTCGAGGGTGCTCGGCGTGGCTGGCCTGGATGTCGTGAGCGGGTGCGCCCGAGGTCGCCGGCGGGCGTCTCACCTTGCGGCCACGCTCCGGCCGGGGGATGACAAACGCCAGAGTGTCCGGCGGCCGAGTGCGCCATCGCGAGCGCCATGCTGACCGGACAGAAGGACGACGATGCCGCATCAGTGGACCCCTCCCGGCAGTAGTGGACCGCGCCCTGGCGGGCGCCCCCAGGACCCGCTCGAAGAGCTCAAGCGGATCTGGGGCCAGATGAAGGCAGGCGGCGGCAACGGCGCCGGAGGCGGCTCCGGTGCGGGCTTCCCCCTTCCCCCCGGTTTCAACCCTTCGCTCCTGCTCCTCGTCGCCCTGCCCCTGTGGCTCCTGTCGGGCATCTTCATCGTGGCCCCGGACGAGCGCGGCATCGTGCTTCGCTTCGGCAAGGTCGTGCGCGAAGCCGCCCCGGGCCCCGGCTACCACCTGCCGTGGCCGATCGAGGAAGTGCTCCGGCCGTCGGTCACCCAGATCCGCAAGGAGGAGTTCGGCTTCCGCACCGTCTCGATGGGAGACACGTCGCGCTACACGGACGCCGACGACGAGGCGCTCATGGTCACCGGCGACGAGAACATCGTGAAGCTGCTGTTCATCGTCCAGTACCGCATCAAGCCCGACGCGGAGGGCGCTACCGACTTTCTCTTCAACCTGCGCGATCCCGGCAAGACGGTGCGCGACGCCGCGGAGGCGGCCATGCGCGAGGTCATCGGGCGCAACCGCATCGACGACGCGCTGACCGAAGGCAAGGACCGCATCCAGAACGACGCGCAGGCGCTCCTGCAGGTCCTGCTCGACCATTACGACGCAGGCATCGAGGTGGCGACGCTCAAGCTCCAGGACGTCGATCCGCCCGACCAGGTGGCCGACGCCTTCAAGGACGTGATCAGCGCGCAGCAGGACCGTGAGCGCCTGATCAACGAGTCGCACGGCTATGCGAACGACGTGGTTCCGAAAGCGCGCGGCCAGGCGGCCCAGTTGCTCAACGAAGCCGATGCGTATTCCCAGGCCAAGGTGAACGAGGCCGAAGGCGCCGCCGCCCGCTTCATCGCTCTCCAGTCGGAGTACGCGAAGTCGGAGAACGTGACGCGTACGCGACTGTGGCTCGAAACGATGGAAGAAGTGCTCGGCCGCAGCAACCTTCTGCTCATGGACCAGTCGGCCGGCAAGCACGTCGTGCCCTACCTTCCGCTGGACAAGATGCTGGAGCGCGGGCCGGCGCCGGCGGCCGAAGCGCCCGTGAGGCCGAGGAGCTGACGATGCGCACCATTCCCTTCGTAATCCTCGGGCTCGTATTCGCCGTCTGGAATTTCGCGGCCTACCGCGTGCCGCAGTGGATGCAGGCCGTCGTGGTCCAGCTCGGCGAGCCCGTCCGCATCGTGCGCGAGCCCGGCCTCTACTGGAAGCTGCCCTTCGTCCAGAACGTCATGTTCTTCGACCGCCGCCTGATGGAGTACGACGCCTCGCCGCGCGAGCTCCTGACCAAGGACAAGCAGCAGCTTCGCGTCGACAACTTCGCTCGCTGGCGCATCGTGGACCCGCTGCAGTTCTACCGGACGGTGCGCGACGAGAACGGCGCGCGCTCGCGCCTCGACGACATCATCTACTCGAACGTGCGCGAGAACCTCGGCCGCCACAGCTTCAGCGAGATCATCAACACGAAGCGCTCGAGCCTCATGAAAGAGGTCACCAAGAGCACCGACGAGAAGGCGCGCGAATACGGCATCGAGGTCATGGACGTACGCATCAAGCGCGCCGACCTTCCCGAGAAGACCGAGATGAACGTCTTCAGCCGCATGCGCACCGAGCGCGAGCGGCAAGCGAAGAAATTCCGCGCCGAGGGCGACGAGGAAGCGCGCAAGATACGCTCCGAATCCGACAAGGAAGTCGCGATCCTGACCGCGCAGGCGCGCAAGCAGGCCGAGATCACCCGCGGCCAGGGCGACGCGCTCGCGGTGGCGATCTTCGCCGAGGCCTACGGCCGTGACGCATCCTTCTACGAATTCGTGAGGACGCTCGAGGCGTACCGCCGGTCGATGCAGCCCGGCACCTCGATCATCCTCTCGCCCGACAGCGACTTCCTCAGGCTGATGGGAAGCGCCGGCGAGGGCTTCGGCACCACACGCTGAACGCCGCCGGGGTCGCGTTCGCTGCGGACGCGACCCCTTCCTGTCGATCCTGCCGGTCTGCGCGCGAGCATTCGGCGCCGATACGCGGCCGTCCGAATTGTGCGGCGGGTGCCTGACGTGTAGGCTCGAACCTCCTTCCGGGCCGGCGGGCGGAGCGAGGACCATCTCGCGAAGAGGCGGCGAGGCACGATTGCCTGCGGACGAAGGGCGGATGGCGATCCGGCCTTCGACGGGACAGCCGGCGAATTCCAGGACCAGAATTTCATCGGAGGCGAACCAGTAATGATTTCAAGGAAGCTCAGCATCGTGATGGCGGCGGCACTATGGACGGTGGGAGCCGCGAGCGCGTACGCAGCCGAGGACACCGTAACGACCACCGAGACGACGACCGTCAAGAGCGACGCCAAATCCTTCGGCGGTGCTGTCCCCTACTTCATGGGCGGCGGTGTCTGGGGCATCGAGAACGTCGACGGCGTGACGGGCGGCCTTTCCGACAGCGGCGGTTACGACCTGCGCGCAGGATACGGCGTGCACGAGATGGTGGACCTCGAGATCGAGTGGCAGTCGCTGCTCAGCTTCAGCCGCAGCTCGTCGGACCCGCTCACGGGCATCAACGATCCGGCCCTCGAGGCACGCATGCTCAGCTTCAACGGCCGCCTGTCGCCGCTCACCGGGCGCTTCCAGCCTTACGCAATGATGGGCATGGGCTGGTTCAACGTGCAGGCCGACCGTTCCCAGAAGCAGGAGCACAAGAGCTCGTTCGCGTTGCGCTTCGGAGTCGGCGTCGCGACGTTCTTCACCGAGCGGTTCGGCTTCAACCTGGAGGCCGGCTACATCCTTCCCCTGTCGGGCGACCTGGCCGGCGGACAGAGCTTCGACCTGATTCCGATCACGGCGAGCTTCTTCTACTGCTTCAAGTGATCGCGACCGTGCGCTGAGGCGCGCGGTCTCGCACAACCGACGCCGCGGGTGCCCATGACCCGCGGCGTTGTTTTTTGCGTTGCGGCGGCTTCGGAGCAGTCCGCGGCGCCCGATCTGTCGGGAAGCAGGACCGATCTCCTGTTGACCGGGCGGCCCGTCGATTGAATGTGGCGCCGCCGTGAACGCCCCTCTCTCCGTCGTTCTTCCGTACTGGCTCGACCGCCCTCCCCTCGAGGCGATGGAGATCGCGCGCGGCGCCGAAGCAGGCGGATTCGACTCGCTCTGGATCGGCGAAATGATGACCTTCGATGCGTTCGCGCTCGCGTCGGCGATCGCGCGCGAGACGAGTCGCATCCGGTTGATGGTGGGGCCTCTGGCCGTCGGAGTCCGCAGCCCCGCGATGTTCGCGCTCGGCATCGGATCGGTCGCGGCTCTCGGCGGACGCGCCGCGGGTCTCGCGCTCGGCGCATCCAATCCCCTCGTGGTTTCCGGCTGGCACGGGCGCGACTTTGCGCACCCGGTTTCGCGCATGCGCGAGACGATCGCGGCGCTGAGGCCAATGCTCGCGGGAGAGCGCTCGCCGTTCGACGGCCGTTTCGAGAAAACGGCCGGGTTTCGCGCAGCCGGCGAGCCGTCGCGGGCGACCGTCGCCGTCGCAGCCTTCGGCGACCGCATGCTCGAGGTGGCAGCAACGCTCGCCGACCGCGTCGTCGTCAACCTCGTGACACCGGCTCAAGCCGCTCGAACGCGGGCGCGCATCGACGAGATCGCGCGCAGCGGGGGAATCGCCCCGCCGCCGCTCACGGCGTGGATCCCGGTAGCGATCGATCCCGGCGACGCCGCGATGTCGCAACTCGCGCGGCAGCTCGTCGTGTACGTCGGAGCGCCCGGCTACGGGGAAATGTTCGCGGAAGCCGGCTTCGGCGACGTCGTCGCGCTGGCGCGAAGCGGCGCTCATCCGCGCAACGTGCTCGCGTCGATACCGGCTGCGCTGGCGCGCGCGATCGGTGCGGTCGGAAGCACCGACGAGGTGCGCGCGCGGATCGCGGAGTTCAGGCAGGCGGGTGTGGACGAGATCGCCGTCGTTCCGGTGACGGCGGAGGATGCCGGAGCGAAGCGGCTGCTCGAGCGGCTCTCCCCACGGTAGATGGCTTGCGGCGAGTCGAGTCGCGCACTGCGCGGCGGGTCCGATCGCTCTCTCGAAGCGTACCCCGAGCGCCGCATGACGTTCGAGCCAGGCGGCGTTTCCGTTTTCGCTAGTCTGTCTCAGCCTCCCCGGACGAAGGCGCTGGCGGATCGGGCGGCCGCGCCGGTAACGGAGGCAGGGCCTCTTCCGGCGGGCGTGCCTCTCTCGCCTCGTGCGCAGGATTGAGCGGGTTCTGGCGCCGCTTGGGCAACGTGGACGGAGGTGCGGACGGTTCGCCGGTGAACGCTTCGCTATCGGAGCGATCTTCGTCCTCCGACGGCTGAGCGGCCACGCCGTCGGCCGCTCCAAGGAGCGCGAGCAGCATGAGCGCCGCGGCGAGCCGCGGCGACCCGTGCGACGGTCGCTCGACGACCAACGGCTCACCCATCTTCGCTGGAGCGCGCATGCGACTTTCTCTTGGCAGCCTCGGGCGCCCGGCGCCAGCGCTTCGTTGTCGCCGTCCGGGACGGTTGGTCCGCCTCAGCGCACCAGCAACAGAAACAGCGCCAGCTCGTCCAGCGCCCGTCCCACCGGATGCGCCGGATGCTGCGTGATCACCGGCTGCAGCGCCATCGCGCACTTGTGGAACACCTCCGGCGCCGCCGGGATGATTCCATACTTCTTCAGACCGAGCTGCGAGTTGATCTCGCCGGCCATCATCGCGTCCGGAAGGTTGGTGCGCGAGACGACGACGCTGCCGATCGGCACGCGTACCTGCCAGGCCTGCAGCATCGACAGCATCACGCGCGCCGACGCGATCGACGACGGCTCGCGCTCAATCACCATCGCGACGAGGTCGGCCTTGCAGAGCACTTCCTTGTTGGCCTCGCTCGCATTCGACGGCAGGTCGACGAGCACGAGGTCGGACGTGCGGATGCCCGCGTCGAGAATGGCGCCGGCCTGGTCGGCGCGCAGCTCGCGGAAGTTCTCGGGATACTGGGGCGCGGCCAGGATGCGCAGCCCGTTCAGGTGCTTCGAGAGCGCACCCTCGAACTTGTCGGCGGTGACCTGCGGCGCGTCGTACATGAGCAGTGCGCTGATGTCGTGAAGCGGCGCGACGTTGACGAGGCGCGTGAGGTTGCCGTAGTCGCCGCGCATCTCGATCGCGGTCACCGCCAGTCCGCGCCCACAGAGCGCAGCCGCGACGTTCGCGATGATCGTGGTCGTTCCCGCGCCGCCCTTCGCGCCGATGAGGGCGACGGTACGGCCGCGCTTCGAGGGCGTCGTCGATGCCGTGCCGGCGGCATTCGGATCGCCCGACGCCTTGGCGGCGTATCCTTCGATCGCGTAGCGGAGCGTGCGCGCGAGGTGGCGCGAACGCAGCTCGCTCTTGACGAGATAGCCGGCGGCGCCGTGCTTCATCGCCTCGACGTCGACTTCGCGCGCGTCCTGACCGGTGATGATGATGACGGGGCCGAGACGGCCTTCCTGCAGCGGGCCGCAGAGAAGGTCGAGACCGCTTCTTCGACCGAGACGGTAGTCGACGAGGAAGATGTCGTAGCCGCCGCGGCGGATCTCGAGAATCGCGTCCTCGTACGTGGGCGCCCAGACCAGATCGAACTGCTCGTCTTCGACCTCGGCGAGCAGCTCGCGGGTGAGCGTGTAATCGTCCTCGTCGTCCTCGACGAGCAGGATACGAATGGCCGTCATGATCGATGCGTCCCCCCGGACTCTGCCGCGTCCGCCCTTTCCGTTCCCCACCCCTGGAGCGCGTTCGGACAGCGTCTCGTTCAGATTTTGGTCCCTATTACCAAGTCGCCCAGTCAAGGAAATCGGAAATCGGGGACGGATCCCGATTTCGCAGGCCCCGGATCACGGAGCTCGCGCCCTCGACGCGCCGGTCGCAGATCGGCGGATTCCGAAAACGGCGAACCGATGCGTCGCAGTCGCTGCCGGGCCGCTCGCGAGCGCCGCTTCCGGAGCGCAGGCGACGCGCGGAAAACGCTGGGAGCGAATCGGCGCCGCCCGGCGCCGATGCGGAAATCGGGATCCGTCCCCGATTTATGGCGCGCCGGGCTGGCCCTGCTTCTGGGCGGCAATCGAGACGGCGGTGGCCCCGGCCCGCTTGGCCGCCTGCAGGATCTCGACGGCCTGACCGAGTACTACGGTCTCGTCGCCCTGAAGGATCACGAGTTTCTTCGGATCGTCGGTGAGCAGGTCGCGCAGGGTCGGCTCGAGCTGGGCCCGGTCCACGGCGAGCTGGTTCACGAACAGGCGCCCGTCGGCCGTCGCCGTCACCGTGAGCCCCCTCGCCTCCTCGACGACCTGCGCGGCCTTCGGCAGGTTCACCGTCGCGGCCGACTCGACCATCGCCGACGTCGTGATCATGAAGATGATGAGAAGCACCAGGAACACGTCGGTCAGCGGCGTGATGTTGATCTCCGACATCACCGCGTCGGACGACTCCTCGAGGCTGACTTTACCGAGTCCCATTCTCGCCTCCCACGTGTCCGGCCGCCGCCCCGGCCTCGACGAAGCGGCCGAGCCCGACGCGAAGCTGCGTGTCGAGGTTGCCGATCTTGACCTGGAAGTAGTTGAAGAAGAGCAGCGCGAGGATGGCGACGAGAAGGCCGAGCGCGGTGGCGACGAGCGCCTCCGAGATGCCCGCGGCGACCACCGCGAAGCCGCCCGTGCCCATCACGGCCATCTGGTGGAAGGACTTGATGATGCCGATGACGGTTCCGAGCAGCCCGATGAACGGCGCCGAGGCCGCCGTCGTGCCGAGCAGCCAGATGTTGCCCTTGAGGCGCCTCACCTCGTCCAGACGTCGGCGCTCGCCGTACTCGAGCAGGTCGTCCACGGTGCTGTGCCCGAACAGGGGAATCAGCGGCGCGTAGACGCGAGCGGCGGGCGACGTGACCATCGACTTCTGGATCGTCGAAGCCGCGCTCGCGGTGTCGCCCGAGCTGAGCTCCGTGCACGCGGTTTCGGTCACGTCCTCGATGCTCGACGACATGCCGCGCATGAGCCACAGCCTCTCGATGAGGATGCTCGTGACCATCACCGACATCGCGATCAGCGGATAAGTGACGTACCAGCCCTGGCGGATCAGGTCGATGAGGCTGATGCTCGAGGCAACGGTTTCGGGTGTGACGGCGGTCGGATCCATGGGAGATGCTCCTGTTTGATCCTCGCCCTCGCGGGCTGCGGATTCCGGGACTGTTTCGCTATCGCGCCTGCCCGGCGCAAACCTGGGCGCCGAGGTCGGCGAACTTCTTCTTGGTCTCCGCGTCGCGAAGATCGGGGCGGAACGTGTCGACTTCCTTCACGCCGGTGCAGGCCTTGTCTGTCTGACCCGACGCTGCGAGCGCAGCCGCCGCCGCGAGGCGGGCTTCGTACCACGCGGGTGTCGCGACTTCCTGAAGCTGCGCCAGGCGCGACCAGAACCCCGCGGCTTCGGCCGCCTCGCCGCGGCGATCGGCAACCAGCGCGGACGCGCGCAGCAGCGATCGCGAGTCGGGCGCGGCCGCGAGCATTTGTCCGTAGAGCGCAGCGGCATCGTTCAGGCGGTTCTGCTCGACGTAGGACTGCGCAAGGTTGAGGCGGACTTCCTCGGGAATCGGCTTTCCGGCCGCGCGCATCTTGTCGAGCAGCGCCGTCGCCATGGCCGCCCACTTCTGCGACGCCTGCGGATCGGTCGGCGCGACGTCGGCGCTCCGGCGCAGCAACGCGCGCGACAGCTTTTCGACGAGGTCGAAGTAGTTGGTCTCGTGACCCGGCATCGCCGCGAGCGCGGTCGCCTGGGGCTCGGCCTCGTCGACGAGGTTCAGCGAGGTCGCCGACGCGAGGCGGAGCGCGGTGGTCGGCAGCAGGAGGTCCGTCACGCCGGGGAAGCGCTTCTCGAAGTCGTCGAGCAGCGACAAGGCCTGTTTCGCGTCCGGCTCGGGACCACTGCCGGCGGCAATCGCGCGCGCGACCGTCGTCCGAGCGCGAAGATCCGCGAGTGCGGTCGTGCCCGCAAGCTTGTCGAAACGGTCCCACGCCCCTTCGGCACGAGCGCGCAGCTCTTTCGCACGCGCCGCATCGAGGTTCTCGTCGGTCGCCAGAGTGTCGGCGATGCACTGCAGCTCGGCCGACGCCGAACGAAGGCGGAACGCCGGCGGTCCTTCGACCTTCGCGTACGCATCGGCCGCTTCCATGTAGCGGCGCTCGCCCTGCAGAAGCTCGCCGTAGCGGAAAAGGCCCTCGTAGCGCGACTCGTGATCCGGATAGTTCTTCGTGAAGTTCTCGGCGACGGCGAGGAAGCTGCTCTGCGTCTCGGGTGTGGGAGTCTTGCGGAACACGCCCTCCGCCGCGCGGAACTGGAGATACGCGGCTTCGGTGGAGAGCGGTCCACTCGGCTTCGCGGCGAGGTAGGTGCGCAGCTCGCGCTCCGCATCCGCGTAGCGGCCGAGGCGGAAGTAGCAGACGCCGAGGCGATGATGGACGTCGTCGGCATGCTCACGCGACGAGCCTTCCGTGGACCGCGCGATGCGCTCGTAGGCCTTGGCCGCCTCCTCGAACTTCTCGGCAGCGGCGAGGTTCTCGGCGGCGATCCACTCGGCCGACACGGTCGCGCCGAGCACGGGCCGCGGATCCTTCAGCTTCGCCAGCGTCATCTGCGTGACGCGCTGGGAGATCGCGGGCCCCTGCGCCGACAACTGCGCGGCGAGCGACGCCGCCTCGCTCTGCACGCCGGGACCCGCGTTGCCCGACGCGAGCGTGTTCAGAAGCGCGTCGAAGCGCAGCATGCGAATCTGCTGGATCTGCGCCGCAGGCAGGCCGGCGCTCTGCGCCTCGGCGAGCAGCTTCTGCGTCTCGGCGATCGCCGCCGGCCCGCCGGCCGACGCGCGGACCTGCCCGAGAGCCATGCGTGCAGGCCAGTAGACCTGCGTGCCCTTGCCCTGCTGCATCACGAGCTGGAGGTCGGCCTCCGCACCTTCGCGCTGGCCGAGCTCGGCCAGCGCCATGCCGCGCCCGAGAATGCTCTCGAGCGCCATCTTCGGATCGCTCGCACCGGTGAATTCGGCGAACTCGGCGACCGCCTTCTCGAGCCAGGCCTTGCGCCTCTCCTTGTCGCCCGGGCTCAGCATCGCCATGCGGTAGTGGAGCCACGAAAGCTGGCCGGCCGCCGCGAGCGTGAAGCCGCGATCGAGCTGCCACCAGCGCTCCTTGTAGAGCACCTCGGGATTGCCGTCCTCGTCGATGATCTTCGCGAGCGCCTTGTCGATGCGTCCCTGGTGATACGAGCGCAGCCGCTCGAGAAGAGGCAGGATCGAGTTGCCGGCCGCGAGCGCCTCGCGCCGCTTCTCTTCGCTGCCGGTGCGCACCCACTGGTCGTAAGCGTCGGCCACCTGCACGGAGACGTTGGCGAACGCGCCGAACAGGGCCTGCTCTTCGGCCTCGCCGAGGTTGCCCGAGACCGCGCGCTCCGTGTCGCCCGAAAGCGAGACGGCGCCGGCGCCCGGCGCGAACGCCAGCGGCGCGAGCGCGAACGTCGCGACGAGCACGGCCAGCCGCGCCCTTCTCAGAGGCCGGTGGATAATTTCCCCACCTCCTTGCGCCACTGCGGACCGAACGCGGCCACCAGCAGGTTCTCGGCAAGATCGGTCCTGTCCGTCACCACGATCAGCTCGCCGCCTCCCTCGCGCGCAAAGCGCCGGTAGAGGTCCTGGTTCTCGCGCAGGAACTCCGGCAGCGGCGAAATCTTGTCGGGATCGCGGCCGTGGAGCGTGCGGTGCAGCGTGACCTCGTACTCGCGGTGCATCTGCTCGGCGAGGTCCACGAAGTGCACGGTGCCGCCGCGCTCGTGGAAACTGCGCAGCGTCTTTTCGAGCGGATCGATCTGGTCCTTCTTCGGAGGCGAGCTCGAGACGACGACCATCGCGCGGTTGGCGTACTGGCGCCAGTCCATCTCCTCGATCGCCGTGCGCACTCCTTCGTAGACGGCTTCTTCGTAGTCGCCGCCGCCGCCGGCTTTCACCGATCCGATGAACGACTGCAGCTTGTCGGCCTTGAACGACAGCGACGACTTGCGGACGGTGAAGTCGTCGCCCTGGTCCTTGAACACGACGATGCCGACGCGCGAGTTCGGAACGAGACCCTGGATGCGACCGACGAGGTCGGACAGGCGCCTCTTTACCGTGTCGATCACGAATTCCATGCTGTTGGTCGCGTCGATCACAAAGACGACGTCGAAGCCCCACTTCTGCATGAGCCCGATGTAGTCGCCGAAGCCGCGGCCGAAGCCGCGACCGATGCCGCCGCCCATTCCGCCGCCCGCTCCGGTGCCGGGCCCGACCGCCATGCCGCCGCCGGTCGCACCGCCCGTGGTGCGCAGGTTCGACGCGCTTCCCATCGGATTGATCTTCGGAGTGACGTCCGAGAGCTTCACGCCGACGTCGGCGATGTCGGGGACCGCGTCCTGGCTCTGGACCTGGGGGAGCGGATCGACGTCGGAGGCGGCCTTCTGGATCGCTTCTTCGAGGGACTTCGAGTCGTCGGTGCGCTCGGTCTGGGTGTTGAGCTGGCCGTGGCCGACAAGGGTCGAGATGAGCTCGCCCTTGCCGCCGACGCCTGTGCCGGGGCCGCCGCCGCCATCGAGGATGATGGTGGCCAGCAGGAACAGGATGACCAGGGCGTGGACGGCGATCGAGACGAGCCACGAGACGCTCGTCTTGAAGTAGTCGCGGCGAAGCCACGGATAGACCGGCGCCGTCTTCTTGCGCGAACGCCCTGCCCTGTCCTCGCTCACCGGCGCCAATCTAGGGAAAGCACCGACGCAGAGCCACCCACGAAGTTCGCGATTCGCCTGCTGGAACCGCGCTCACGATCGCAAGGTCGTGCTCTTGCGGCCCTCGCGATCGGCGGAGCGAAGTGCGCGCGTCCGGGTGCTCCCGTCCGATGCGACGCTGGCAGGATCCGTGGGGCTCACGCCGGGCGGGGCGCGGCGGTTGAGTGGATCCGCTGCTCTGACACTCTTGCGGGCGCTCCGGCACGAGACCCAGACGGCGCCGGCGACCGACACGACCACGCAGTAACCAAGCGGGCGGAGCACATCCGTCCGCCCATCAGGCGGCAGCCAAAGACGGGCAATGGCCGCCAGCGGAGCAACAGATGAAGGACTGTCTCGATTTCTACATCAACGGCGAGTGGGTGAAGCCGGCCACGCCGAACACGCTCGAAGTGCTCAATCCCGCGACCGAGGAAGTCATCGGTCACATCAGCCTCGGCAGCAAGGCCGACGTGGACAAGGCCGTCGCGGCCGCGAAGAAGGCGTTCGAGACGTTCTCGCGCACGACCAAGGAAGAGCGCGTCGCCCTTCTGGAGCGCGTGCTCGGAGCCTATTCGGCTCACCTCGACGAGCTCGCCGAGACGATCTCGCTGGAGATGGGCGCGCCGATGTGGCTCGCCAAGGCCGCGCAGGCTCCTTCGGGACTGGCGCACGTCGCCAACACGCTGGAGACCCTCAAGGGTTACGAGTTCATGGAGCAGAAGGGCAAGACGCGCATCGTGCGCGAGCCCGTCGGCGTGTGCGGCCTGATCACGCCGTGGAACTGGCCCGTGAACCAGATCATGTGCAAGGTCGCCCCGGCTCTGGCCGCCGGCTGCACGATGGTGCTGAAGCCGAGCGAGATCGCGCCGCTCAACGCGATCGTCGTCGCGAAGATCCTGCACGAGGCCGGCGTTCCCGCCGGCGTTTTCAACCTCGTCAACGGTGACGGACCGACGGTCGGCAACGCGCTCTCGTCGCACCCGGACATCGACATGATGTCGTTCACCGGCTCGACGCGCGCGGGAATCCAGGTTGCCAAGAGCGCCGCCGACACGGTCAAGCGCGTCGCGCAGGAGCTCGGCGGCAAGTCGGCCAACATCATCCTCGACGACGCGGACCTCCAGGCGGCGGTCACCGCCGGCGTGCGCGGCTGCTTCACCAACAGCGGCCAGTCGTGCAACGCGCCGACGCGCATGCTGGTGCCGGCGTCGAAGCATGCCGAAGCGATCGCGATCGCGAAGGAAGCGGCTGCGTCGGTCGGCGTGGACGATCCTGCCACGGCCGCGCCGGGCGCCATCGGCCCCGTCGTGAGCAAGCAGCAGTGGACGAAGATCCAGGGCCTCATCAAGGCCGGCATGGACGAGGGCGCCCAGCTCGTCGCGGGCGGCCCCGGCCTGCCCGACGGCAAGTCGAAGGGCTACTTCGTGAAACCGACCGTCTTCGCGGGCGTGAGCAACGACATGACGATCGCGCGCGAGGAGATCTTCGGGCCGGTGCTCGCGATCCTGCCGTACAAGGACGAGGAAGACGCGATCCGCATCGCCAACGACACGGTCTACGGCCTGTCGGGCTACGTGCAGTCGGCCAACGTGGCGCACGCCTACAAGGTCGCGTCGCGGCTTCGCACCGGCAACGTGCACGTGAACGGCGCGGGCCCGGACTTCAATGCGCCGTTCGGCGGCTACAAGCAGTCGGGCAACGGCCGCGAGTGGGGCGAGTTCGGCTTCGAGGAGTTCCTCGAGGTCAAAGCCGTGATGGGAGTCCCCGCCGCCGCCTAGACCGGGAAATCGGGGACGGATCCCGATTGTTCGAAAAGACAGGGGACGTTTTCCGGCGGGCACTGCGGTGCCCCCGGGGAACGTCCCCTTTTCGTTGGCCAATCCCTGGCGTTCGCCACGAACAGGTCCCCGGAGGGTGGGGTCGAGACTCCGTTTCCCGGGCGAAATCGGGATCCGTCCCCGATTTCCCGAGCGATTTGTGCCCGGCCGCACAATATCTGTTGACACAAATATTGTCGCGCCGTACAACCCTCCCGTCGCCGCTGCCGGGAACAGGCGCGGCCCGGAGGGCACCATGTCTCGAACCATCGAAGTCCCGGTTCTCATCGTCGGCGGAGGCGGCGCCGGTCTGGTTTCGTCGCTGCTTCTGTCCAACCTCGGCGTCGAGTCGCTGCTCGTTAGCGCGCTTCCGACGACGTCCACTCTCCCCAAGGCCCACGTCCTCAACCAGCGCGCGATGGAGATTCTCTGCGACGTCGGCGCGGGCGACGAGATCTACGCGAACGGCACCCCGCGCGAGCACATGAAGGCGACCGCCTTTTACGCGGGCTTCGCCGGACCGCGCGCCTCTCACGGCAAGCGCCTCGCGCGCCTCGAATGCTGGGGCGCCGGCGGCACCGACACCGACTGGGTGGCCGCGAGCCCGTGCACCACGACCAACCTCCCGCAGATCCGCCTCGAGCCGATCCTGAGAAAGCACGCCGAGCGCCGCGCGCCCGGCCGCGTACGCTTTCATCACGAGGTCACCTCGATCGAGCAGGACGACGAGCGTGTCACCGCGACCGTCGTCGACCACGACTCGGGCGAAACCTACACGGTGCGCGCCGAGTGGATGCTCGCGTGCGACGGCGGCCGCACGATCGGCCGCGCGCTCGGCGTCGAGATGCAGGGCGCGCGCGGGCTCGCCAACGAAGTTTCGATCCACATGTCGGCCGACCTTTCGAAGTGGGCGACCGACGACGACGTGCTGATCCGCTGGATCTGGGTCGCCGACGGCGGGCGGCTCGCCGTGCTCGTGCCGATGGGCCCCACGCGCTGGGGCCGCGATTCCGAAGAGTGGGTCTTCCACATGAACTACCCCGACGACGATCCGCGCTCGCTCGACGACGAGCGCGTCGTCGCCGACATGAGATCTGCGCTCGGCATCGGCGAACACCCCGTCACGGTGCACAAGGTTTCGCGCTGGTCGCTCGAAGGCGTCGTCGCAGAGCGCTTCCAGGTCGGCCGCGTCTTCCTCGTCGGCGATGCGGCGCACCGTCATCCGCCGACCGGCGGTCTCGGCCTGACGAGCGGCATGCAGGACGCACACAACCTGTGCTGGAAGGTCGCCGCCGTCGTGAAGGGCGAGGCCTCCCCCGCCCTGCTCGAGAGCTACGAGGCCGAGCGCAAGCCCGTCGTCGCCCGCAACGTCC
>CAYYVZ010000038.1:0-19978 GCA_964475235.1 uncultured Myxococcales bacterium
ACGTGACCGCACCGGTGCTGATCGAGACCGCCGAGAAGTGGCTCACGGCCAACGCGCGCGACAAGTTTTTCCTCTTCCTGCACTTCTGGGACGTGCACTACGACTACGCGCCGGGTGCGCCGTACGACCGGATGTTCGATCCCGACTACAAGGGCAAGGTCGACGGCAACAATTTCTACTTCGACCCCGCCATCCGGGCGGGCATGGATCCGCGTGACCTCGACCACCTGATCGCCCTCTACGACGGTGAAATCCGGCTCGTCGACGACCACATCGCCAGGCTCCGTGCGGAGCTCTCGCGACTCGGTCTCGCCGAGAAGACGATCTTCGCGATCGTCGCGGATCACGGCGACGAGTTTTTCGAGCACGGCAACAAGGGGCACCACCGCACGCTGTACGAAGAGGTGATCCGCACTCCCTTCGTGCTGAGCGTCCCGGGGCTGAAGCCACGAATGGCGAGCGTGACCGACGAGGTCAGTCTGCCGGACGTCGGCCCGACGCTGCTCGGTCTTGCGGGTGTATCCAGACTCGAGGGAGCCGAGGGGCGCGACTTCTCGGGCCTCTACACGGGGGCTCCGCTCCCCGAGCCGGGCACCGTGCACGCCGAGCTCTACCGCACGGGCACGCGCAACGTCCAGGTCGCGAGCATCGACGCGCGCCGCAAGGTCATTCACCACTTCCAGCAGCGTTCGCTCGAGGTCTACGACCTCGCCGCCGACCCGGGCGAGAAGACGCGGCTGGCGGAGCAGGGCAGCGTCGGTCTCGAGATGGTTGACCGGCTGCGCGAATGGCTCGCGACGAAGTGGCACCGATTCGACAAGCGCGTGCGCACCGAGGGCACCACGCCCGTCGTGATCGACGAGAAGGAGATCGAGAAGCTTCGCTCCCTCGGTTACGTGAACTGACGCCGTGAACCGTACCGCCTTCTTCGCGCTCGTCTTCCTCGGAGTGGTCTTCCGCATCTGGATGCTGACCCACTACGGTCTCGTGAGCGGCGGCGACGTGGACGTCTACCTCGCCGACGAGGGCATCGTCGGCCTCATGGGCAAGCACATCCTCGAGCAGGGTGCGACGCCGGTCTTCTTCTACGGTCAGTCCTACCTCGGGGCGCTCGAGGCGTACTGCGCAGCGGCCATGTTCGCGCTTTTCGGGGTATCGCTCACGACCCTGCGCCTCGTGCCGTTCCTGTTCTCGATCGCACTCGGGGTCATCGTCTACCGCTTCGCGTACCGGTTTCACTCCGTCGCGGTGGCGCGCTGGGCGACCGCGCTCGTCGCCGTCGCGCCGATGTATTTCCTGCAGTGGAACCTCAAGGCCCGCGGCGGCTTCGTCGAGCACGTCTTCCTGCTGTTCGTCGTGATGCTCGTGTTCTGGTCGTTCTACCTCTACCGGCTGCGCGACCGGCGCACGGCCGTGTCGCTCGGGCTCGCGGCCGGCATCGCGCTGTGGGTCAACCAGCTCGTCGGCGCGTACCTGCTCGTCATGACGGCGCTGCTCTGGCTGGAGCGTGAAGACCGGCGCGGCTGGAAGCCTGCGGCCGTCGGCTTCCTCGTCGGTGCGGCGCTGCTGATCGGCTATAACCTGGTGCATCCTGCGGCCACGGTGCGCTCGCTCGGCCGCAAGGCCCTCGTCATGAATCGCGTGGCGGTCGAGGACCGCGACGAGTCCTGGGCCGCTCGCGGACTCGAGAAGCGCGTGGCCGCCCTCGAAGACGGATTCGACAAGCTCGGCATCGTCTTCGGCGTGCCGCCCGGAAAGGACGTCGAGCGCCTCGGGCTGAGCGAGGAGGCACGGGAAGGCGGGCCGCTCGCGCCGCTGAGGCGCGCTCTCTTCTTCATTCCCCTCGGAGTGTTCGGCATCGCGCTCGTCGCCGCGCGGCCGCGGCGCGGGCCGGGAGGATGGTCGGCGGTCGGCTCGGACCAGCTGCTCGGCCTCTTCGCGCTCGTGACCTTCGCGGTCGGCTACGTCAGCCCACGCTACATGCTGCCGGCGTATCCGCTCGCCGCGGTCATGGCCGGAGCGTTGATGGCGCGGCTGACGGGGATGCGGCGCACCTGGATGCGTGCGGGCCTCGTCGGCGTGCTCGTGCTGAACGTGGCGAGCTGGGTCGATGCGGCGCTGATGCCCCCCTCGGACGACGAGGAAAGGGGAGAGAAGCTCGTCTCGTGGCTGGATGAACACGAGCTACGCGCCTGCTATAGCGCGTCGCCGCTCTACCACCTGGTCTTTCGCGGCGGAGAGTCGGTGGTGATCTCGCCCCTGCAGAAAGACCGCTATCCTGCCTACGACGCGAGGATCGAGGAGACGGAGCGGGTCTGCTACGTCTACCGCGAGGACCAGTCGGACAAGCGACAGCACCTCGCGATGCTGGCGCTGCTCGACGCGAAGGGGGTGCGTTACCGCACCGACGACGTCGGGCCCTACCGCGTCCTGCACGATTTCGAGCCTCGGCGCGCGATTCGCGCCGAGGACGTCGAGGCGGTGCGCACGGCGCCCGCCCCGCAAGCACGGGACAGCAACGCTACGGAGTGAAGGAACGAATGACGAAAGACCTGGAACAGAAGATCAAGGCCGGCGAAGCGCATGCGGCGGTGGTGGGGCTCGGTTACGTGGGCCTGCCGCTCGCCGTCGAGTTCGCGCACTCGGGCCTCAAGGTGACGGGTCTGGACGTTTCGGAGACGAAGGTCGAAGCGATCAACTCGGGACGCTCGTACATTCTCGACGTCCCGACCGAGCGCGTCGCGGCGCTCGTCAAGGCGGGGAAACTCTCCGCTACGTCGGACTTCGCGGCGGTCGCGAAGGTCGACACGATCAACATCTGCGTGCCGACGCCGCTGCGCAAGACGCGCGAGCCGGATCTCAGCTTTGTGATCGGCGCGATCGACAGCCTCATTCCGCACATGCGGGCGGGCCAGCTCCTGATCCTCGAGAGCACGACGTACCCGGGCACCACCGACGAGGTCGTGCTGCCGAAGCTGCGTGCCGCGGGCCTCGAGCCCGGCCGCGACGTCGAGGTCGCGTTCTCTCCCGAGCGCACCGATCCCGGCAACAAGCTGTTCGACACCAGGAGCATCCCGAAAGTGGTCGGCGGTTGCACGCCGACCGCGAATGCCGCGTCGCGCGCGCTCTACGGTCGCTGCATCGACAACGTCGTGATGGTGAGCTCGCCGCGCGTCGCGGAAATGGTGAAGCTGCTCGAGAACACGTTCCGCAGCGTCAACATCGCGCTCGCCAACGAGATGGCGATGATGTGTGACCATCTGGGCATCGACGTATGGGAGGTCATCGAGGCGGCGGCGACCAAGCCGTTCGGCTTCATGCCGTTCTACCCGGGTCCCGGCCTCGGCGGCCACTGCATCCCCGTCGATCCGCTCTACCTGACGTGGAAGGCGCGGGCCGAAGGTTTCGAGCCGCGCTTCATCGAGCTTGCCGGCCAGATCAACGCGCAGAAGCCCGAGTTCGTGGCGCAGAAGGTCATGGACGCGCTGAACGACCGCCGGAAGGCTCTGCGCGGCTCTCGCATCCTCGCGCTCGGCGTGGCGTACAAGCGCGACGTGGACGACGTGCGCGAGTCGCCGGCCCTCGACGTGATGTCGCTGCTGCTCGACAAGGGTGCCGAGATCACGTTTTCCGACCCGTTCGTCTCGGAGGTGGAGCTTCGCGGGCGCAAACTCCGCAGCGTGGCGGCCGACGCGAAGAATCTCGCCGACGCCGACGCCGTGCTGCTGCTCACCGACCACACGGCCTTCGACCGTCCCGGTATCGCCGCGGCGGCGAGCCTGCTCATCGACACACGCAACGCCTTCAAGGGCATCGCCGGGGATCACATCCTGCGCGTCTGACGCGCGGATGCGGCTGAGATCGGCATGCACGGACGCGTCGGGCTCGTCATCGGCCAGCTCACTTACGGCGGGGCCGAAAGCCAGCTGTTCGAGCTGGCGCGCGCGCTCGCGGCCAAGGCGGCGCCGGCGGCCGGACCCGTCGTCTATTGCCTGTCGGCAAGCTCCGAGCCTTTCGGGTCGCGGCTGCGCGACGCCGGCGTGAAGCTCGAGGTGCTGCCGTCGCGCGGCAGCTTCGATCTCTCGCGCGTGATGGCGCTGCGGAGAGCGCTTCGCGACGACGGCATATCGGTCGTGCATGCGTTCCTCTTCCTCGCCAGCGGCTATGCCTATCTCGCGACACGGGCCCGGCGCGGCGTGCGCCTCGTAACGTCGGCGCGCAACTGCAAGCCGGAACCGAATCCCCTGCGCCGCGCCGTGCTGCGGGCGGCCTTCCGTGCGTCCGCTCGCGTGCTGTGCAACTCGAAGGAAATGGAGCGCTACGCCAGGAGCTACTACGGGGCTCCCGAAGGGCGCACGGTCGTCGTGCTGAACGGCGTCGACACGGGCCGGTTCGACCTTCCGCACCGCGAGCACAGCGGCATTCGCATCGGCACCGTCGGGCGCATCGAGAAGCAGAAGAACCTCGGCGTCTTCCTGGACGCAGCGGCGCTGGTGCTCGCCGAGCGGCCCGACGCCAGGTTCGAGATCGTCGGCGACGGATCCTTGCGCACGCACTTCGAGGCGGAGGTCGAGAAGCGCGGGCTTCGCGGGATCGTTTCGCTGCCCGGAACGCGCGGCGACGTTCCTTCGTTCTACGCCGGTCTCGACCAGTTCTGGCTGACCTCCGACTACGAGGGAACGCCGAACGTCGTGCTCGAGGCGCTGGCGTCCGGGCTGCCCGTGGTAGCCACGCGCGTGGGCGGCACGCCCGAGGTCGTCGAAGACGGCGTCACCGGAATGCTGGTGGACGCGGGCGACCCCGTGAGTGTGGCGGCCGCGTCGCTCGCACTCGCGCGTGACCCGGAGCGCAGCGCGGAGATGGGGCGCCGGGCGGCGGTTTCCGCGCGCGAGCGCTTTTCCATCGCGGCCATGGTGCGGGCGACGGAAGCCGTCTACGAGGCGGCTCTGGAGACCGTACCGGCATGAGCACGCCCTTCGTCAGTGTGGTCATTCCGATGCGCAACGAGTCGGCGTGGATCGACCGCTGCCTCGGCAGCGTGCTCGGCCAGGACTATCCGTCCGACCGGATGGAGGTCCTCGTCGCCGACGGGATGTCGACCGACGATTCTCCCCAGCGCCTTGCCGATCTCGCGGCGCGGGACTCGCGCGTGCGCGTGATCGAAAACCCGGGCCTGATCGTTCCGACCGGCCTCAACCAGGCGATCGCGGCGGCTCGCGGCGAGATCATCATGCGCATCGACGCGCATACTACGATCGAGCGCGACTACATGCGGCGCGGCGTCGAGACGCTCGAGCGCACGGGGGCGAGCAACGTCGGCGGTGCGATGGTCTGCCGCGGCGGCAGCCCGATCGCCGAAGCCATCGCGTCGGCCATGGAATCGCGCTTCGGCATCGGCGCAGCCTTTCACTTCGTCCGCGAGGAGACCGAGTGCGACACGGTCTACATGGGGATGTGGCCTCGGCGCGTGTTCGAGGAGGTCGGCCTCTTCGACGAGGAGCTCGTGCGCAACCAGGACGACGAGCTGAGCTACCGTATCCGCAAGGCCGGCGGGAAGGTGGTCCTCACGCCGACCATGCGATCGCTCTACCAGAACCGCGAGTCGTGGACGGCCCTCGTCCGTCAGTTCTTCCAGTACGGCGTCTGGAAGGTGCGCGTGCTGCAGAAGCACCCCCGCCAGATGAGCGTGCGCCACTTCGTTCCGCCGGCGTTCCAGGCCTTCGTCGTCCTCTGCCTGGCGATCGGGTTGCTGTGGCATCCGGCCTTCTGGACCGGGATCGGGGTCGTGGCATTCTACGCGATCTTTCTCGGCTTCGTGGCCGCGCGTGCGTCCAGCGTGGCGGCCGAGCAGGGAAGGATGTGGCTCGCGCTGGTGCTCATCCACCAGTGCTGGGCCGCCGGATTCCTCACGGGGCTGTGGCGGTTCCGCGACCGGTGGGGAAAAGCTGAAACGCCGCCGCGCATGCTGGGCGGCGCCGGCAGCGCAGTGGTGGAGAAGTCTGCGCCGCCGCGGACGCTGGACAGCCTGTATCGGCGCCGCTGACGGCGCGCATGACGTCGAGGAGCAAGAATGAGCGATAACGAGTTCACCGTTTCGGTGCTGATTCCCTGCTACAACGAGCTCCACACCGTGGAGAACGTGATCGCGCGCGTGCGCGCCGTGCCGGTGAAGACCGAGATCATCCTCGTCGACGACTGCTCGAAAGACGGCACGCGCGACCTGCTCAAGCGGCTCGCGGCCGAGGAGCCCGAGCTCAAGATCTACTTCCACGAGATCAACCGGGGCAAGGGAGCCGCGATTCGAACGGCGCTCGCGGCGGCCACCGGCGACGTCGTCCTCGTGCAGGACGCCGACATGGAGTACGACCCCATGGAGTACCCGGTGCTGCTCGAGCCCATCCTCCAGGGCGTGGCCGACGTCGTCTACGGCTCGCGCTTTCTCGGCGGACCGCACCGGGTGCTGTTCTTCTGGCACCAGCTCGGCAACCAGGTGCTCACGCTGCTCTCGAACGTGCTCACGAACCTCAACCTCACGGACATGGAGACCGGTTACAAGGTCTTCCGTCGCGAGGTCGTCCAGAAGATGCGGCTGACGACGGATCGTTTCGGCTTCGAGCCCGAGGTGACCGCGCGCGTCGCCCAGATGCGCTGCCGCATCTTCGAGGTGCCGATCTCCTACTGGGGACGCGACTACGACGCCGGCAAGAAGATCACGTGGCGCGACGGCGTTGCGGCGCTGTGGTTCATCTTCAAGTTCAACGTCATCGACCGCATGGCGCCGTCGGAGCGCATCGCACCGTCGGACGCGCACTGGGTGAGGCTCGACGATCGCAGCGCGAGGACAAGGCCCTGAGCGCCGACAGGCACGATACTGGTTCGGAGCCCGCCGGCAGGCGCGATACTGGTTCGGGGCCCGCCGACAGGCGCGATACTGGTTCGGAGCCCGCCGGCAGGCGCGAGAGCGACCAGGGGCAGCCGCGTCTCTGGCTCGTCACCGGCGGCGCCGGCTTCATCGGTTCCCACATCGTCGCCGAGCTCGTCCGGCGCGGCGAGGCCGTGCGTGTGCTCGACAATCTCGCGACCGGCCTCGAGAAGAACCTCGAGCCCTTCGCCGGCAAGGTCGAGATGCAGCGAGGCGACCTGCGCGACCAGGGCGCGGTCTCGCTGGCGGCCAAAGGCGCGACTCACATCCTCCATCTCGGCGCCCTCGGCTCTGTGCCGCGCTCGGTCGAAGACCCCGGCACGAGTAACGACGTCAACGTCAACGGGACGCTCCACGTGCTCATCGCGGCGCGCGAGGCCGGTGCGAAGCGCGTCGTGTTCTCGTCGTCTTCGTCGGTTTACGGCGCAAATACCGAGATCCCCAAGCGGGTGGGAATGAACACCGACCCGGTCTCGCCGTACGCCGTGAGCAAGCAGGCGGCGGAGAGCTACACCCGCTCGTTCTGGCGCGTTTACGGCCTGGAGACGGTCTCGCTGCGCTATTTCAACGTCTTCGGCGAGAATCAGAGGCCGGACTCGGCCTACGCCGCCGTGATCCCCAGGTTCATGAAATGGGCCCTCGATGGCCAGCCTCTCGAAATCCACGGGGATGGGCTCCAGTCGCGGGATTTCACGTATGTGGACAACGTCGTGTCCGCCAACCTGCTCGCAGCGACGGCGCAGGGTGTTGCCGGGGAGGTCTTCAACATTGCGTGCGGCGGCAGCTACACGCTCGTGGACATCGCGAATGCGCTGGAGAAAGCCCTCGGAAAGCCGATCGAAAGGCGTCATGTCCAATCGCGCGTGGGCGACGTCCGAGCGAGTCTCGCCGATGTCGCCCCCGCCGAGAAGGCGCTTGGGTATCGAGTGCTCGTTCCTTTCGAGGAAGGCCTGGCGCGCACATGGGAGAGCTTCCGCGGCCGCTACGCCTGAACCGGCGTTTCAACCGCTCTTTCGTCACCTCGCCTGTGTCACGCTGCGTCCTGCGGCGATGCGGACTGCCCGTCGTGCAGCTTTGTGACACTTCCCGTGAGAACGAGTCTTGCCAGCATGCAAGTGGCAGCCTACGCTCGATGACGCTCGGGCAAAGCCCGGGCAAGTCCCTTCGATGTCGAAGGGGCGGGGGCTACGGAGAAATACGATGACTTTTTCCTCGAAATTCGCGGCGGCGCTCGCAGTGTCCTCGGCCATCGCGGTCGTTCCGGCCGTCTCTCACGCGCTTACGCCCGAGCTCAAGTGCGAGACAGGCCAGCTCAAGACTGTGGCCTCGTTCGCATCCTGCCTGCTGAAGGCGGAAGCCAAAGCGGTCGGCGACATGGTGACGCCCGACTTCACGAAGTGCCGCGAAAAGTACAACACCAAGTTTCCCAAATTCGAGACCAACGCCGGACCAGGCGTCTGTCCGAGCGAAGGGGACCTTGTCCTCGTGCGCGATCACGCGGAGGAGTACGAGGCAGAAGTCGCGCTCCTGCTCGCCGGCGGCGATCTCCCCTCGTGCGGGGACGGCAATCTCGATGCGGGCGAAGCCTGTGACTCGGCCAACCTCGCCGGCGAGACCTGTACGAGCCAGGGCTTCGACTCCGGGAGCCTTGCCTGCAGCTCCGAATGTCACTTCGACCTGAGCGGGTGCAACTGCGCCATCCCCACCGTGGATTGCGGCGACGGCAACATCGATGCCGGTGAGGAATGCGACGTCGGCAACCTGAACGGCGGGACGTGCGCGACCGAGGGCTTCTTCAACGGCACGCTGCACTGCGGTGCGGGCTGCCAGTACGACACCTCGGACTGCAATGCCGCGCGCTTCGAAGACATCGGCAACACCGTGCTGGACCACCAGACTGGCCTCGAATGGGAGGAGAAGACGAACTCGGACGCCGTGGCGAACCTCGCGAACGCGCACGACGTCGACAACACCTACACGTGGGCCGCTGCCGGAAGCGCGCCGTCGGGCACCCTGTACACGGACTTCCTCGTCAAGCTCAACGGTATCGTCGATCACCCGACCACGACCACGGGTAGCTGCTTCGAAAGCCACTGCGACTGGCGCGTGCCGACGGTGGACGAGCTCAAGACGATCCTCGACGCCCCCTGCGGCGGCGGCGCTCCCTGCGTTGCGAACGCGGAATTCCTGCCGAACCGTTCGGGGCGCTACTGGACCGCGTCGACGCGCGACGCGGCACCGACGGGAGCCTACTTCGTCGATTTCATCTCTCCGACCCTCGTCGCTTCGGACACGAAGACGACGTCGAAGTTCGCGCGCGCGGTCCGGCGCTTCACGGACTGACGCACCGGAAGCCGGGCGCAATCGCCTGGAAAACAGCGCGGGGCCGGAGGATTCGTCCTCCGGCCCCGCGCGCGTTTCGGGCGGTCTCGTCGGAGCTCAGAGGACCTTGTTGAGGGGGTACTCGATGATGCCTTCCGCACCCGCCGAGACGAGGGCGGGAATGAGGTCGCGGACCGTGGCCTCGGCGATCACGACCTCGATCGACAGCCAGTCCTTCTCGTACAGGCCCGCGACCGTGGGCGAGGTGATCGACGGCAGGATTGCGATGACATCGTCGACACGCTCGCGCGGCACGTTCATCTTGAGGCCGACCTGGGCCTCGGCCTTGAGAGCGCCCTGCAGCAGCATCGAGATCTGCTCGATCTTCTTCTTCTTGAACGGATCGGCGAGGGCGGCCTTGTTGGCGATGAGCTGCGGATTCGATTCCATGAGATCGGCGATGATCACGAGGCCGTTCGCACGGATGGTGCTGCCGGTCTCGGTCACTTCGACGATGGCGTCGCACAGGCCCGCGGCGACTTTCGCTTCGGTGGCTCCCCACGAGAACTCGACGTCGACCTTGACGTTCTTCGATTCGAAGTAGCGGCGCGTGAAGCCGACGAGCTCGGTCGAGATTCGCTTGCCCGCGAGGTCCTCCGCCTTCTTGATGTTCGACGTCGCTGGCACGGCCAGAACCCACCGTGTCGGCCGGAACGAGGCCTTGGAATAGACGAGGTTGCAGATCACCTCGACGTCGGACGAGTTCTCGGCGATCCAGTCCTTGCCGGTGATGCCGCAGTCGAGGGAGCCGATCTCCACGTAGCGGGCCATCTCCTGGGCGCGCACGAGCGAGCAGCTGATCTCCGCGTCGTCGATGTTGGGGAAGTAGCTGCGCGAGCTCGTGGTGACGCGCCAGCCCGACTTCTTCATGAGGTCGTTGGTCGTCTGCTCGAGGCTGCCTTTGGGGAGACCGAGTTTGAGGACGTTCACGCGTATTCCTTGACCGGGCGACCGCAGTGCCCGCCGCTACTCGTTTCGTATCTTTGCCTGAATTGGAGTCGCCCGAAGCGCCATTTCAACCGTTGCGCTGCGCGCTCCTTCCCGGGAGGAACTGGACTCGCCGCGTTCGCCCCTCGCTGGCTCGGCGCTCACGGCTCGCGGCTCCCCCCGCGAATAGTTGCGGAGAGGGGGTCGAAAGGCAAAGATCCGCCAATGCGGCTGGGCGAGATCGCGCGCGACCTCGGTCTCGACCTCGACGGCGACGCGGACATCGAGATTCTCGGCCTCGCGCCGATCGACGAAGCCTCCGAAGGCCACCTGACCTTCGTTGCCGATCCCCGCTACAAATCCCTGCTTCGCAGCACCGGCGCCTCCGCCGTCATCCTCATGCCGGACGAGGACAGCCACGGCCGCGCGGCCCTGCGCACGCGCGAGCCGTACGCGGCATTCGTGCGGGCCCTTGCGCTGTTCGACCGGCGGCCGCGCCCGGCCCCCGGCATCGATCCGCGCGCCAGCGTCGCGGCCGGCGCCACGGTCGGCGCGCGCGCCTCGATCGGCCCGTTCGCCGTCGTCGGCGACGGTGCCGTGCTCGGCGACGACGCCGTCCTGCATCCTCACGTCGTCATCTATCCGGGTGCGAGGATCGGCCATCGATTCACCGCCCACGCCGGCAGCGTGGTGCGTGAAGATGTGCGCATCGGCGACGACGTGGTGCTGCAGCCGGGCTGCGTGCTGGGCGGCGACGGTTTCGGGTTCCTGCCGCGCGGCAGGCAGACCCCGCTGCCGATTCCGCAGATCGGAGGCGTCGCGATCGGCGATCACGTCGAGATCGGCGCCAACTCGACGGTCGATCGCGCGACCGTCGGCGAGACGCGGCTCGGCCGCGGCGTAAAGCTCGACAACCTCGTGATGGTCGGGCACGGCAGCCGGATCGGCGCCGGCACGATGCTGGCCGGTCAGGCCGGAATGGCCGGCAGCACGCGCATCGGCGAGAGGGTGATGGCGGGGGGGCAGGCGGGCTTCGCGGGGCACCTCACGGTGGGCGACGACGTGCGCATCGCGGCCCGCGCCGGCATCGTCTCGGACGTCGGTTCCGGCGTGACCGTGGGCGGCTTCCCGGCCGTCGACGCCGCTCTCTGGCGGCGTGCGGCGGCGGCGCTCCTGCGACTTCCGGACCTCATCCGTCGCGTCCGGCGCCTGGAACAGTCTCAGCCGGGAAAGGGAAGGCCGGACACGCCGCCGGACGGATCCCGGGGTACCGCCGAACACGACGACTGACAGGGAGCCCGCCACCGCCGCGGCGCGTTGCCTCTGCAGCCCGATCCCGTTATCTCACCCGGTTCGCAGCGGAGGATGCAGTGATCATCAGGGTCCCCGACCTCAAGGAAGAGGTCCGGCAGCTCGAGTTCCTCGAACCGGCGGCCGTGCTGAATGCCCGGATGAACGTCAGCCCGGGCTCGGACGACCAGCACTTCGCGAAGGATTTGGCAGTCACGGCGGAGATTTACCGCTCCGAGCGCGACGTCCATTTTGCCGGCAGCGTCGAGGGGGAGATTCGCGCGACCTGCGCGCGCTGCCTCGACGAGTTCGACCGGAAGCTCGCGCGGGACTTTCGCTTCGTGATCCTGCCGAGGCCCGCCGCGACGGACGACGATAGCGACGACCAAGGGGTCGACCACTATAGCGGCGACGAGCTCGACCTGAGCCCTCTCGTCGCGGAGCAGGCGCTGCTCGCCCTCGACCTGCTTCCGCTGTGCTCGGAAGACTGCCGGGGGCTGTGCGCGGGATGCGGAGCCAACCTCAATCGCGAGGAGTGCTCCTGCGGTGCGAGGGAAGGCGCGGCGAGGCCGCGCCACCTGCACAAGGTTTGAGACGAACAGCCGGAAGGCTGCGGTACGCAAGGAGAGAAGATGCCAGTTCCCAAGCGAAGGACATCGAAGTCGAAGAAGAACATGCGCCGTGCGCACGACTTCCTCACGCCCATCCAGCTCGTGGCTTGTCCCAACTGCGGCGAGCACACGGTGCCGCATCGTGCGTGCCGGGCGTGCGGCCACTACAAGGGTCGCCGCGTGATCGAGACGGCCGAGGCCTGACCTCGAACCTGTTCCGCGCGATTCGGGCCGCTTCCGCAGCGAAGCGGGATCCGGTCGCGAAGAGTGCACTTGTGCACGAGCCCGCAGCCTGGCGCCCACTGCCTTGCAACCGGGCATGAGGCTTTGTAAGAGCCTCTTTCCGGCCGTTTCCGCCTCCCATTCGAAAGGGGCGAACACGGCCGAATCGGAGACCTGCTGATGTCCGCAACCGAACGTGTCGTCGAGATCATCTGCGATCAGCTGACCCTCGACCCATCGCAGGTCACGCCGGATTCCTCTTTCCTCGAGGATCTCGGTGCCGATTCCCTGGACATCGTCCAGCTCATCATGGCCCTCGAAGAAGAGTACGGGCTCGAAATCTCGGACGAGGACGCAGAGAAGATCCGCACCGTCCAGGACATCGTCGATTTCATCGACAACAGGAAGTAGCGTGGCCTCCAGCGCGACCAGATCGAACAGGATCCTGGTCGCGAGCGACCACGCCGCCGTGCAGGCCAAGGCAGTCGTCATCGACGAGCTGAAGGCCGCGGGCGTCGATGTGCGCGACCTCGGCCCGTCCGACACTACGTCGGTGGACTACCCCGATTACGCCGAAGCCGTGGCCCGCGGTGTGGCCGCCGGCGAAGCCTCGCAGGGCGTGCTGCTGTGCGGCTCCGGCATAGGCATGTCGATCGCCGCCAACAAGGTCGACGGCATCCGCGCCGCCCTCGTGCACGACGTGACGGGTGCTGCTCTGGCGCGCCAGCACAACGACGCCAACGTGCTCGTGATGGGCGGCGGCATGCTCGGCGACCGGCTGATTCGCGACATCGTCCGGACTTGGCTAGACAGCCGGTTCGAAGGCGGCAGGCACCAGAAGCGCGTCGACAAGATCGAACGCCTCGAGCTTTCGCGCGGGCATGCGCCGAGCCCTGCGGACGAGGTCCTGAACCTGAAGCACGCCGAGAAGAAGGAAATGCCGTGAGCTTTCTCGAACAGAACGACCCGGAAATCTACGCCGCCATCTGCGAGGAAGGGCGCCGCCAGGAGCTCAATCTCGAGCTCATCGCATCGGAGAACGCGGTCAGCGAAGCCGTGCTCGAGGCGGTCGGTTCGGTTCTCACCAACAAGTACGCCGAAGGTTACCCCGGCAAGCGCTACTACGGCGGCTGCGAGTTCGTCGACGTCGCCGAGGAGCTCGCGATCGCGCGTGCGAAGAAGCTGTTCGGGGCCGAACACGTCAACGTGCAGCCGCACTCGGGCTCTCAGGCCAACATGGCGGTGTACTTCGCCAACCTGGCGCCCGGCGACACCATCCTCGCGATGAACCTCGCGCACGGCGGACACCTCACGCACGGAAGCCCCGTGAACTTCTCGGGCCGTTTCTTCCAGGTCATCCCGTACGGCGTGGGGGAGGGCGATCACCGCATCGACTACGACGAGGTTCGCTCGCTCGCGCGCCAGCATCGCCCGAAGATGATCGTCTCCGGCCACAGCGCGTATCCGCGCCAACTCGACTTTGCGGCGTTCCGCAGCATCGCCGACGAGGTCGGGGCGCTGCTCATGGCCGACATCGCGCACATTGCGGGCCTCGTCGTCGCGGGCCTGCATCCTTCCCCGGTGCCGCACTGCGACTTCGTCACGACGACGACGCACAAGACCCTGCGAGGGCCTCGCGGGGGAATGATCCTCTGCAAGGCCGACCACGCGAAGAAGATCGATTCGTCGATCTTCCCCGGCAACCAGGGCGGGCCTCTCATGCACGTCGTCGCCGGCAAGGCCGTCGCGTTCCTCGAGGCGCTGCGGCCCGAATTCAAGGCGTACCAGCAGGACATCGTCGACAATGCGGGGGCGCTCGCCAAGGCTCTGCTCGCCGAGGGCTTCAAGCTCGTCTCGGGCGGCACCGACAACCATCTCATGCTTCTCGACCTGCGCGACACGGAGCTCACCGGGAAGAAGGCCCAGGAGTCGCTCGACCACGCGCGCATCACGACGAATCGCAATACGGTGCCCTTCGACCCGCGCTCGCCGTTCGTCACGTCGGGCGTGCGCATCGGTACACCGGCGGTCACCACGCGCGGCATGAAGCAGGGTGAGATGAAGGAGATCGCGGGCTTCGTCGCGCGCAGCCTTGCGGCTCCCGACGACGCGGCCGTGCTGGCCGGCGTCGCTCGCGAGGTCGAAACCCTGTGCCGCCGCTTTCCGATTTATCCCGCACGAGGTTACGCCTCGTGATGCCGGCACCGGCCCATGCCTGGTGACTCGGGCACGAGCGCGCGTCTCGTGAGCACGTCGGGGAGCCCGGCTTCGTAGCGCCGGCTGTCGCGCGGCGTCCCGCGCGCGACCGACGCGCTCGGCGCATCGCCGGAGCTGGAGCGGACCCATGCGATGTCCCTTCTGTCAGCACGCCGACGACCGCGTCGTCGACTCCCGCGAAGGCGGAGACGGCGACGTCATCCGTCGTCGCCGCGAATGCCTCGCGTGCAAGCGGCGCTTCACGACGTACGAACGCATCGACGTCGTCATGCCGATGGTGGTCAAGAAGGACGGCCGGCGTGAGCCCTGGGATCGCGCGAAGCTCGAGGCCGGATTTCACAAGGCCTGCGAAAAGCGTCCGGTGGCGACCGATGTCATCGAGGACAGCGTCGCGCGCATCGAGCACCGCGTGCAGGAGCAGGGCCTGCGCGAAATCAGCAGCCCCGAGGTCGGCGAGCAGGTGATGGAGGCGTTGAAGGACCTCGACGAGGTCGCGTACGTGCGCTTCGCGTCCGTCTATCGGTCGTTCCGCGACATCTCCGAGTTCCAGCGCACGGTCGAGAACCTCCAGAGCGAGCGCAAGCGCAGCGAGTCGGGCGAGTGAGCGCCGGTCGTGCGAGGAAGCGCGCCGCGAGCGGCGCGAAAACAGGAGCTTGGGCTCCGGCGGCACGCGCGCGTACGACAGCCGTGCTTGCCGACGTCACCCGGCTCGCCGACGAGATCTGGATGCGCGTAGCCCTCGCCGAGGGCGCGCGCGGCCTGGGTCGTACGTCGCCCAATCCTGCCGTCGGCTGCGTGCTCGTTCGAGGCGGCCGCGAGGTTTCGCGCGGCTTCTACGCCGGTGCGGGACCTCATGCCGAAGCGGTGGCCCTCCAGAATGCAGGCGCGCGCGCAAGGGGTGCAACGGCGTACGTGACGCTCGAGCCGCACGCTCACCAGGGACGCACTCCACCTTGCACGGACGCACTCCTCGCCGCCGGCGTGGCGCGCGTCGTCGTCGGCTGCGTCGATCCGAACGCGCTCGTTGCCGGTCGAGGACTGAAGCAGCTCCGGGCAGCCGGCATCGAAGTGGCTGTCGGAGTCCTCGAGGACGAATGCGCAGACCTCATCCGCGGCTACAGCCGCTTCGTCGCCGGGCAGGGGCCGCTCGTGCACCTCAAGGTGGCTTCGACACTCGACGGCCGGATTGCCGCGCCGGGCGGAGACGCACACTGGATCTCGGGGAACGCTTCGCGCGCCGTCGTCCAGCGCATGCGATGGCGCGCGGAGGCCATCCTGGTCGGGATCGGCACCGTGCTTGCCGACGACCCGCGCCTGACCTGCCGGATCAAGGGTGCCCCGCAGCCGCTGCGCGTCATTCTCGATCCCGAGTTGCGCACGCCGCCGGCTGCGAAGGCCGTGAAGGGGCGAGGGAAGGTGCTCGTGATCGCCTCTCCGAAGGCGGCGCCGGCGCGCCGGCGGCGGCTTCAAGCCGCCGGAGCCGAGGTCGCATGCTTCGACTCGCGAGGCGCGCGTGGCTGGCGGCGGCTGCTCGACTTCCTCGCCGACCGCGGCGTCATGGAACTGCTCGTCGAGGGCGGCGCGTCCGTGGCGGCGTCCGCCGTCCGGGCGGGAGTCGTGGGCCGGGTTTCCATTTTCTACAATCCGCGATTCATGGGTGGGGACGCAGTGGCGATGATGGATTCCCTCGGGGTCAGAAAGGCGGGCGACGGCCCGAGGATGCGGACGCTCGGCCTCGGCCGCATCGGCGACGACTTCCTGTGGGAAGGAGAGCCCGTATGAAGAAGGCGAACGGAAGGTCGGCCGAGCTCGACGCCGCCGTCCGCGAGCTGGCTCGCGGCGGGGCCATCGTGCTCTTCGACGAGAACCATCCGGAAGAGGGCGGTTACCTCTGCGCGAGCGCGCGCCGCATTTCGCCCGATATGGTGAACGTGATGGCGAGCCGCGCGGGCGGACTCATCTGCCTGGCGATGCACGAGGACCGGCTGCGCAAGCTCGGCATCCCGCTGCTCGTCGCCGAGAGCCCGTTTCGCCAGGGACATGCGTTCGGTGCGTCGATCGAGGCCTCGCGCGGGGTAACGACCGGGATTTCCGCCGGCGACCGCGCCGTGACGATCCAGGTCGCGAGCTCGCCCGATGCCGAGGCCTCCGACCTGGTGATGCCCGGCCACATCTTTCCGATCCAGGTTCGCAGCGGCGGCGTTCTCGTGCGCGCCGACGCGGCTGCAGCCGCGTCCGACATCTGCTCGCTGGCCGGGGAAAGCGACTCGGCCGCGCTGTGCGCGGTGCTCGACGAAGGCGGCGAGCTTGCCGACGTGGCGGCGCTGCGCGCACTCGCCCACGACATCGGCGCCCTGATGCTGCCGATCGGTGCCATCGTCGCGCACCGACTCGCAACCGAAGTCGTCGTGGAACGCGTCGCCGAGCGCGACATCGAAAGCGGCCACGGCGGGCGTTTCCGAGCGATCGTCTACCGGAACGACTTCGACCGCGACGAGCACATGGCCCTCGTTGCCGGTGACCTCGCGGGCAGCGACCCGGTGACGGTGCGCGTGCATTCGCAGTGTCTTACCGGTGACGTCTTCGGATCCTCGCGCTGCGACTGCGGCGACCAGCTCCGTCTCGCCATGGACACGATCTCGCGCGAAGGACGCGGCATCATCGTCTACATGCACCAGGAGGGTCGCGGCATCGGGCTGGCCAACAAGCTCAAGGCTTACGAGCTGCAGGACCAGGGCCGCGATACCGTCGAGGCCAACCTCGACCTCGGCTTCGAGGAAGACCTGCGCGACTACGGGATCACCGCGCAGATTCTCAAGGATCTGGGCGTGCACCGCGTGCGACTCCTCACCAACAACCCGCGCAAGGTCGCGAGCCTCGAACGCTACGGCGTCACGGTCGCCGAGCGGCGTCCGATCGAGACGGCACCGCACGAGGACAACATCGCCTACCTCAGGACCAAGCGCCGCAAGCTCGGGCACCTGCTCGACGTGGAAAAGGAGACTTCCGAATGAGCGCGCCGGGCGGCACCCGCATCGCCATCGTCGTCGCGCGCTTCAATCGCGCGGTCACCGACAACCTTCTCGAAGGAGCACGCGAAGCCGTCGCGAAGTTCGGCGTGCTCTGCGACGACGCCGACGTATTCGCGGTCCCCGGCGCCTTCGAGCTGCCCCTGCTCGCGCGCGAGGCGGCCAGGAGCGCGCGCTACCACGGCGTCGTGTGCCTCGGTGCGGTGATCCGGGGCGAGACCCCGCACTTCGACTACGTGTGTCAGGAAGCCGCGGCCGGCATCGCGCGGGTGTCGCTGGAGACCGGCAAGCCCGTCGCGTTCGGCGTGCTGACCACCGACGACACCACGCAGGCCCTCGAGCGCGCGGGCGGCGCCGTGGGCAACAAGGGCTACGAAGCGGTGGCGACCGTCGTCGAGACGCTTGCTGCCATCGACAAGGTGCGCAAGGCGGGGAACCACGGGTGAGCAGGCCGTCCCGTCGCAAGGCGAGGGAAGCCGCCTTGCAACTCCTCTATCAGGTGGACCTCACGGGAGACGCCGGCGACACGGCCTTCACCGCCTACTGGAGCTCGTGGCCCGACGTCGAGCTCGACGCTCGCACGCGCGAGTTCGCCGAGACGCTCGTTCGCTTCGTGCTCGCCGAGGAAGACCGTATCGACAAGGCCATCGACGCGGCGGCGCGTAACTGGGACCTCGAGCGCTTCTCGCGCGTCGACCTGAACCTGCTCCGCCTCGCCGTCGGCGAGCTGCTGGGGTCCCCCGAGGTGCCGGCCCCGGTCGTCATCAACGAGGCCGTCGAGATCGCGCACCGCTTCTCGGACGAGAAGTCGGCGTCGTTCATCAACGGCGTGCTCGATCGCGTTGCCCGAGACACGGGACGCATCGGCAACACAAGCAAGCGTCTGGACGAATAGCGGTAAGCGGTGGGAAGGGACGAGCGATCGGTGCGGCCGACGCGCATCCGACACATTCTGCGAACGGAAAGGAACGAATGACGATTCCCGAACGATACGACGCCGGCGAGGTGGAGGCCCGCTGGCAGGAAAGGTGGCAGCAGCGCTGGCAAGCGCGCCCGCAAGCGCATCCGGAGCACGGCCGGGGCACGGGCGAGACGTCCGCCGTCGCCGGTGCGAAGCCGTTCTACCTGCTCGAGATGTTCCCGTACCCGTCGGGCCGCATTCACATGGGCCACGTGCGCAACTACACGATCGGCGACGTGCTCGCGCGCTTCCAGCGCGCGCGCGGCTTCGACGTGATGCACCCGATGGGCTGGGACGCTTTCGGACTGCCGGCCGAGACGGCCGCCATCCAGCGCGGCGTGCAGCCGGCCGACTGGACCTACGAGAACATCGACACCATGCGCCAGCAGCTCCAGCGCATGGGGTTCAGCTACGACTGGTGGCGAGAGATCGCCACGTGCCACCCGGGCTACTACCGCTGGGAGCAGCAGTTCTTCCTGCAGATGCTCGAGAAGGGGCTGGCGTACCGGAAGAAGGCCGTCGTCAACTGGTGCGAACAGTGCGGCACCGTGCTTGCGAACGAGCAGGTCGAGGACGACCGGTGCTGGCGCGGCCACACGCCCGTCACGCAGAAGGAGCTCGACGGCTGGTTCCTGCGCATCACCGCCTACGCCGACGAGCTGCTCGCCGGGCTCGATACCCTCGAAGGGTGGCCGGAGAAGGTGCGCACGATGCAGCGCAACTGGATCGGCCGCAGCGAGGGCGTGCAGATGGCCTTCGAGATCGCCGAGACCGGCGACTCGCTCGAGATCTTCACGACGCGCGCCGACACGCTCTTCGGCGTCACGTTCATGAGCATCGCCTGCGAGCATCCGCTGGCCCTCCGGCTCGCGAAGGCTGGCGGGAACGAGGCGGCCGTCGGCGAGTTCGTGCGGCGCATTGGCCGTCAGGACCAGGCCGAGCGTGCCCAGGGTAAGGAAGGCGTCGCCACCGGTTGCCACGCCATCCACCCGCTCACCGGCGAGAAGGTCCCCGTCTACGTCGGCAGCTTCGTGCTCATGGGCTATGGCACCGGCGCGGTCATGGCCGTGCCCGCGCACGACCAGCGCGACTTCGAGTTCGCGAAGGCCCACGGCATCGGCATGCGCGTCGTCGTCCAGCCGGCCGATGGAAAGCTCGATCTCGCGACGATGGAAGCAGCGTACGAGGACGACGGTGTGCTCGCAGACTCCGGGGACTACACGGGGCTCTCGAGCGCGCAGGCGCGCGACCGGATTGCCGGCAAGCTCGAGTCCCTCGGCAAGGGCATGCGGAAGGTCAACTTCCGGCTTCGCGACTGGGGGATCTCGCGCCAGCGGTACTGGGGCACGCCGATCCCCGTCATTCACTGCGACAAGTGCGGCGTCGTGCCGGTTCCCGTCGCCGATCTTCCGGTGAC
>CAYYVZ010000039.1:0-19801 GCA_964475235.1 uncultured Myxococcales bacterium
AGACGAAGCGTCCGCCGCGCCAGATCTGGAACGTGCCGTAGTCGCCGTGCTGGTGACCGATGGTGTTCTCGGCCGCGTCGCCGAGCTGCAGCATGAAGACCGTCGAGCCCGCCCCCCACGCATTGCGTCCATAGAGGTAGCGCGGCCCCGATGCCCAGAAGTCGAGAGGGATCGAGCTGAACGACAGCGGCACGTTCGGCACGTCCACGGCCTGGAACTGCCGCCACGGCGCGACGCCGACCATCTGCAGCCACTGGCGTGCATGCCGGCCGACGCTTTCGGTCGGCCAGTAGTTGGCCATCGTCGTCATGAAGTCCGGGTAGTAGTGGAGCTCCGACTGGAAGCGCTCGTTCCACGCCTCGTCGTCGCTGAACGGGAAGATCGTGTAACCCGTGCCCGGCACGCCGGGGATCGTCGTGGGCCCGGGCGTCGTCATGTGGATGGTGCTGTAGACCAGCTCACGCCAGAAATCCGTCTCCTCGTAGACGTTGCGCCCGAGGAGGTTCGCCGTCACGAGGGGCACGAGTGGGTAAGCGCCGGTCACGAGGCCGTACTCGGAGCCTTCGTACGCGACCCCGCCGCGGCTGTTGCCGCCGGCTTCGGTGGACGGATCGAAGTTGTTCGCGAGCCTTTCGGTGAAGACGAACTCCAGCATGTCCTCCGCCCACGACGTGTCCTCGTAGTAGGAGGTGATCGACCACTCGAGCTCGTTGCGCAGGTAACCCCAGTAGTAGTTGTTCTGGTACATCGTCGGGCCGCCCCAGAACTTCTGGCTCCAAGCGGAAAGGCCCGTCGACATGTCATTCCTGTAGGTGGCGCGCTGGGGCTCGGTCATGAACGCGTGGCACCAGTCGTAGACGAGGATGAGCTGCTCGCCCGACCAGCGGCACGGGTCGCACGCGACCCCGCCCGTGTCGTGGACGTCCCCGAGACGCGACAGGCCCCAGTTGATCGCCGTCGTGCAGGAACCTGTCGCGTTGTTGGAAAGGAGGCCGTGAAGCGCGACGTCGGCGTAGCCCGCGGCGCTGTCTTCGTTCGTCGGCGGTGTGAACGGGTTCGTCTGGAACCAGTCCTTCGCCTGCTGCAGGCGCGCGGCGTTGAACCACAGACGCGGGTGCGCGAGCGGAATCGTAAGGCCGTGTCCGCCCGTCGGCGGCGGCTCGGCGCAGCTGTCGTTGTCGAGGGCGTCGTCGAAGAGGTCGCAGTCCTCGCCGAGAGCGTCGGCGTCGTCGAGGACGTTGCAGGCCTCGCAGCGCGTTTCGACTTCGATGCAGGCCGGGAAATCGACGGCCGCTGCGCAATCGCCGGGGAACGCGACGGACTGGGTCGTGGCGGCGCATGTCTCTGTCTGCGCCTCGGCAAGACGGGTGCGGGCCTTGCTCACCTTGTTCTTCGCGTCGGTGTCGATGGCGTCGAGGCAGAGCGCGAGGCCGGCCGCCGACGTGATCGTTTCGTCTTCCAGCCCGCGCTTCTTGCACGAGCGGAATTCGCCGAGCATCGCCGCGAGCAGCTTGCCCGCGGCTTTCGCGACGGTTCCCTGGCACTTCGCCCCGGCGCCGTCCGTCTCTGCGTCGATGGCCGCCGCATCGAGGTCCGCACCGAACACGCCTTCGAACGAAGCGAGCGCACCGTCCCTCGCCGCCTCGCTCACCGTGGAAGCGGAGGTGAATCCGAAGTCCGGAAGCGGAGCCACGCAGACCGACGCCGATTTGGTCGCCGTCGCGACGACGGCCTTGCCGACCTTTCCGGAGTTGTCCGCACCGAGGCACTGCTGCGCCGTCTGCCCGTTCTCGAGCCGGCCCGAGGATGCGTCCTTCAGGCACCTCTGCGCGACGCCGAGCTGAGCCTTGGCGACCTTCGCGGCCTGGTCGTTCATCGAGGTGACGCACTTGCTCTGCGATTCCGTCTGCACCTGGGCGTGGGCAGCCGTCGCGACCGACAACAGCGACAAGAACGCTGCGATGGCGGCCGGCTTCCTGGTCATGCTCTTCGAACGGGAAGTGTGGTTTTCAGGCTTCACATGGGCGGCCCCCATGCCGCGGTGAGCCGTGAACGTTAACCGGCGATCTGCAGCCTGTCGATGGCCTCGGCGGAAATGGGCGTGCACAAAACGAGTGTTAAGCCGCCCGGGAGTCGGCGATCTCGAAAGGAACGGTTTGCGCGGAAACCGGCGACCGGCCGACCTTCCGCGAAGATCCGCGTAGACCGCGGCTCAGTGAGCTCCGGCCGGTGGCGGGGCGCCGTGGCGGATCACCTCGATCTTCTTCTCGACCTCGAAGCGGAAACCCGGGTCGTTGACGTCGTCATGACAGGATCCGCAGATCTGCAGGATTACGCACGAGTCGCACTTGTCGCCGAGCCTCAGGATGCCGGCCGGCTGCTTGCCTTCGGCTTTCACGTGCGCGGCGCCGGGACCGTGGCACGACTCGCAGCCGACGCGCTCCAGGTCCGCGTGCGCACCTGGTTTCGCCTCTTTCGGAAAACCGCCGGGCCGGCCGTAGCCGGTCACGTGGCAGGTGATGCATTTCGCGTCGTCCTGCTTGTTCTTCTTCCGAAGGCTCTCGACGGAACGGGCGTGCGCGCTGCCGGACCAGATTCCGAATTCCTTCGCGTGGCAGGTCTTGCAGGCCTCCGAGCCGACGAAGTCGGACGTCGTCGGAAGCAGGTCGCGCGGTTGCTCGCGGTTCGCGATGCGCCTGGCGCGCTCGGCGTCGCTCTGCAGCGCGATCGTCGCGTGAGAGACTTTCGGCAGGAACGTGGCGTAGTCGAAACCGAGCGAGTGCTCGGGGTCGTGGCACTTCGCGCACGCGGCGCGGTAGTCGCCTCGCGTCGCCGCCTTCGCCTCCGTCTTCAGGTGTCCCCCGCCCTTTCCGTGACAGGTCTCGCAGCCGACGTCTTCCAGGTGCTTCTCGCGAACTGCCTCCGAGAAGCCGCCCTTCTCGCCGAAGCCCACGACGTGGCAGCCGATGCATTTCGGATCGCGATCGGCGGCCTTCGTGACGAGCGTCTCGAACGCGAACGAGTGCTCGGTGAAATGCCAGGTCGCAGCCTCCTTCTCGTGACAGACGGAGCACACGTCGTTGCCGCTGTAGCCGTCGCGACGCACCAGCATGGGAACGTCGCGGCCGGTGAGCTTCGCGAGCCGCATCCGCATGAGGTCGGGGTCGTGCGATCCCTCCCAGCCCGACGAACGGAAAAGGATGCTGCCCGCGGCATCGATGAGGACAATGTCGGGCACCGCACCGAAGGAGCCGTAGGCGGTCGCGACCTCGCGGCCCGGATCGAGAAGCACCGGGAAAAAGTCTAGACCCTTTTCTTTCAGCGCCGACTCGACCGCATAGGGGCGGCTGTCGCCGGTGACGCCGACGAGGGCCGGCCGGTTGTCCTCGGGATAGCGTTCGAGCTCGTTCTTGAAGAAGCGCAGCGCGTCCTGGCAGTGCGAACACGACGGAACAAAGAACGCGAGGATGAGCGGCTTGCCGGCAAGGTCCGCGAGGCGCAGCGTGCCTCCGTCGATCCGCTTCGCCTCGAAGGCCGGCGCCTTCGTCTGCGTTTCGAGCTTGCCGCTCGTGGCGGCACCCGCTTGCGGAAGGCGCAGGAACTCGCGCAGGCGTGCCTCGATGACGACGGCCGAGGGCCCCTCCTGGTTCTCGGCGCCGACGATCGCGAGCCCCGCGCGGCCTTCGGCGTCCACACCGACGAGCACGAGCGGCGCCTGAAGGCTCAGCTTCGAGGCAATGTCGCCGTCGGTGTCGTCGAAGACCGGGAACGTGAGCTTGTGCTTGCTCGCGAAGGCCCGCGCCTTGGCGGGGTCGAGCCCCATCGCGACGCCGGCCACCGCGAAGTTGTAGCGCGTCTGCTCGGGCGCGATTTTCGCGACTGCCTGGGCGTAGGTCGCCGCCGGCGTGAGGCCGGGGTTGAAGAAAAAGAGGATGAGGCGCTTTCCCGCAAACGCGCTCGTCGCGAGGGGTCTGCCGTCGAGGGTGCGGCCTTCGAAGGGCGGGAGGCGATCCTGCTCGGGGTTTGCCGCGGTCTCGGCGGCGTGGGACGGAGCGACGGCTGAAACCGGAGCGAGCGACGGCATTGCGATCAGCGCGAGTGCTGCGAGACCGGTTCGGACCCGCACACTCCACCGCGGACCGCGTCCGAACGCTGCTGCCGGCGTCATGGCCACGAAAGCCCGCTCAGAGCCCGCTCGGCATCTTCATCGGCCAGTTGGAATGAACCGTGCCTCCGTCGATTTCGAAGACCTTGCCGGTAATCCAGCTTCCCGCCGGCGACGCGAGGAAGAGAACGCCGAGCGCGATGTCTTCCGGCGTTCCGAGGCGTCCCATCGGCGTCATCGCGATCATCTCGTCGCGCACGTTCGGCGCGGCGTCGAGGAACATGCCGAGCGCTTCGGTTTCGGTGGCTCCGACCGCGAGCGCGTTGACGCGGATCTTCGGCGCCCACTCGCAGGCGAGAAGACGGGTCATGTGCGAGAGCGCAGCCTTCGCGGCGCCGTACGCGACGAAACCGGGCTCGACCATGTAGGACATCGCGCTCGAAATGTTCACGATGGAACCGCCGCCGGCCTCGACCATGTGCGGGGCGCAGAGCTTCGACAGGTGCAGCGCGGTGCCGACGTTGAAGTGGAAAGCCTGCGCGAAGTCGTCCTTGTCGAGGAAGAGCGCGGGCGTCGGCCCGGTACCGCCCGCGTTGTTGACGAGGATGTCGACGCGGCCGAATTCCTTCAGCGTAGCGCCGACGAGGGCGTCGAGCTGGGCCAGGTCGTTCACGTCGGTCGCGACGGAGAGCACGCGGGCTCCCGTCTTCGCGATCTCCGCGGCCGCGTCGTCGAGCTTCTCTTTGGTCCGGGAGGCGATGACGACGCTGGCGCCTGCCTCGGCAAGCCCGAGGGCGCTGCCGCGGCCGATGCCGGCGCTCGCACCGGTGACGATGGCGACCTTGCCGCCCAGCTGGAAGCGATCGAGGATCATGCGCGGGTTCTCCTTGCAGCGACCATTGCCGCGGGAACGGCGTGGAGACAATGCGCGACGTGCATCGTCCGGTCGGCCGCGTCTCGCCAGAGTCGCGTCCTTCTCCTAAACACCGGGGACGGGAGGCCGGATGTCGAACGATCAGGAAGGAAACCCCTCGCAGGTGCAGCGCGAGTGCGAGGTCCGGGCGTGGGACGACCAGGCCGACATCGTCGTGGTCGGCTTCGGCGCCGCGGGGGCGTGCGCGGCGATCGAAGCGCGGGAGGCCGGCGCCGACGTGCTGGTCCTCGAGCGGGCCGGCGGTGGAGGCGGGACGTCGGCACTGTCGGGCGGCCTCATTTACATGGGCGGCGGAACCCCGGTGCAGCAGGCCTGCGGCTTCGAGGACTCGCCCGAAGAGATGTTCCGATTCCTCATGGCTGCGCTCGGGCCCGAGCCCGACGAAGCCAAGATCCGGCTGTTCTGCGAGAAGAGCGTCGAGCACTTCCACTGGCTCGAGGCGCACGGCGTGCCGTTCAAGCGCAGCTTCTACGACGAGCCGGGGCTCGAGGCGCCGACCGACGACTGCCTCGTCTACTCGGGCGGCGAGGACGCCTGGCCGTTCGACCGCATCGCGCGGCCCGCGCCGCGCGCGCACAAGCCGCAGCATCCGGCCGCGGCGGGCGGGTTCCTGATGCGGACGCTCGTGGCGGCGACGGAGAAGAGCGGAGCTCGCATCGTGTGCGATGCGCGGACGGAGACGCTGGTGGTCGCGGACGACGGGCGCGTCGTCGGAGTCGTCGTTCGACACGACGGATCGCTGAAGCACGTCCGCGCGCATCGCGGAGTCGTGCTCACTGCCGGAGGATTCGTGAAGAGCGAGGAGATGGTCGCGCGCCATCAGCCGCGTCTGGCGCCTTGCAGCTTCAAGCTCGGCGTCGATGGGGACGACGGGCGCGCGATCCGCATGGCGATGGGCGCGGGAGCGGACGCGATTCGCATGGACGCGGCGGAAGTGGCGCTGCCGATCACGCCGCCGCGCCGCCTCGTGCGCGGGATCGTCGTCAACCGGCACGGGCAGCGGTTCGTCAACGAGGACTCGTACTACGGGCGGGTCGGACAGGAGTCCCTGTTCCGGCAGGACGGGCGCGTGTATCTCGTCGTCGACAATGCGATCTACGAGCGTAACGCGATGGGATGGGAGGCGGACTTCGTCGAGGAGACGGTCGAGGAGCTGGAGCGGAGCGCGGGGTTTCCTCCGGGCGCGCTGGTTTCGACGGTAGAGCACTACAACCGGTTTGCCTCGCGCGGCGAGGATCCGGTGTTTCACAAGGGCCCTGCCCTCCTTCAACCGCTGGTCTCGCCGCCGTTCGCTGCGATCGACTGCCGGCCGGAGAAGGTCCTGTGGGCGGTGTTCACGCTTGGAGGACTGCACACGCGGACGACGGGGGAAGTGCTCGATCCGGACGGGCGTGAGATCGCCGGGCTCTTTGCGGCCGGGCGGACGACGTCGGGAATCGCGGCGTACGGGTACTGCAGCGGGATCTCGCTGGGCGATGCTACTTTTTTTGGAAGAGAGGCAGGACGAAGCGCGCAATGACGACGTTTTCCGAGTTCTACAAGTCCGATCTGCAGTCCGTGTACGCGCTCTGCGTCGTACCGCTCGTCTTCCTGGCGTGGCTGCTGTTCTCCTCTGCTGCGCGTGCGTTCGCCCAGCAGGGCGAAAAGCTTCAGCGCTTCCTCTACGCCTACCTCGTCGTGTTCTCGGTCGAGACGATCCTCGACCCGATCGCCACCGGTCCCTTCGTGCGCTGGCTCGGTGCGGGCGACACCGGCCTCGGCACCGCCATCCTCCTGACGTTCGTGCTTCTCGGAGACTTCCGGGTCTACCTGCTGGTCTTCCGGCTCGCACGCATCGGGCGGTCGCTTGCGCAGGTCCTTCTCGAGTCGGCCGGGTGGACGCTCGTGGTCCCCGTCTTCGCATTCGCGGTCGACTCGGCCCTCCATGCGGCCGATCCGACTCTGCCCTCACAGACGATCTGGCTGGTTTACGAGCTGGCGTTCCTGTCGATCGCGCTCTGGCTTCGCTCTAGCGGCATCGCGCGCTTCGCATCCAGCGCGGATGCGGCGATCCGGCGAGGCCTCGAAGCCGTGGCCGCCTACGCGGCGGTCTACTATGCGCTCTGGGCGACGGCCGACGTGGTGATCATGGTGCTCGGCCTCGACGTCGGATGGGCGCTGCGCGTAGTCCCCAACCAGCTCTACTACGCGTTCTATCTGCCGTTCGTCTACTTCCAGCTCTCTTCGCGACGATAGATCGCGAGCAGGCTCTCGATCCATGCCTCCAGATAGGCATCGGCGCGTGAGCCGGCCGCCCCGCGCGGATCGCCGACCGTTCCCGTCGGGGCGTTCACGCGAAGGTCCGGGTAGAACAACTCGTCGAGGTCCCGCGAGCCCGCGTTCAGACCGGGCGCAAACTGCTCCGTGCGAACGCTGTGCGGCGCGACCCGCAGCATGATCGACGTTTCGAACTCGCCCGCGTGATGGCCCGATGCGTCGGGCGCAACGTCGTGTCGCGCACTGGCCTCGTGAAAGAGCTCCATCGCGGCGCCGAGCCCGGGCGCGGCGAGAATCCGGAGACCGGCAGCAGCCGCGCGCATCTTCGGAATCGCCTGTTCGAGCGCGCGACGGTTGCCGCCGTGCGCGGAGAACACGAACAGACGGTCGAAGCCGTGACGCGCCACGCTCGTCGCGACGTTCGCGAGCACGCTCGCAAACGTGTCCTCGTCGAGGCTCAGTGTCCCCGGGAAGCCGAGGTGCTCGGACGCGCAGCCGAACGGCAGCACGGGCAGCTCGATCGATTCCGGAAGGCGTGCGCAGAGCCGCCGCGCAAGCTCGCCCGCAATCCACGCATCGGTCGCGAACGGAAGATGCGCTCCGTGCTGCTCGATCGATCCGAGCGGAAGAACCGCAGTGCGGCCGCCCTTCGCAAGGAAGCTGTCCAGCTCGGGCCAGGTAAGCTCTTCGAGGCGCCTGCCCGGCTGCGACTGCCCGGTCGTCGCCGTTCCGCCCGCTACTGAGCTCGACGCCACCGCCGCACCGTAGGAGTAGAGCGGCCCATCGGCTTCCTTCCCCGGCCAATGGCGCGGATCGATCCGGCGCTCGGACATGTAGCGGAGCACGAGCTCGTTCATCAGTGCTTCGTGCTCGAAGACCGCGAGCGGACCCGGCAGATCGGCTTCGAGCCGCACGAGGCGGTGACGGCCCGGATCGAGCATCGCCGAGACGCGCTCGAACAGCTCGACTTCGCCCGTCGCATCTGCGCGGGCCAGCGCGATGACCGTCGCGCGCTGCGCGAACATCTGCTGGAAAGGGCCGTGCGCAAGGTCGAGCAAGTCCCAGACGGGCGGCGCGGGCCTCAGCGTGCCTTCGAGAAACTTGAGTCGAAGATTCTCCAGCCGTGCGGTGTGCGCTCCGCTCGCGACGAAGACCGGGTTCTGTTCGAGGTCGGCGGCGCAGACATCCCCGGCCTGGCGGCCAAGCTTCCCGCCGGCACCGGCGACGGCGCGGCAGATCTGTTCCGCCGATACGCCGTGCCACGGAACGCCGGAGCGGCTCGCCGCGGCGGCGAAGCGCAGTGCAACCGCGAAGCCCGTCATCGGCCCGACCACGCGCAGCAGCGTGCCGTACTCGTTTGCTCCCGGATACGGCAGCAGCCGGACACCTGCGGCGACCGCATCTTCGAGCATGCGGCGACGCGGTTCGGCGTCGTCGCCCGGCGGAGCCTGCGAGCCTGCGACATCCTGCCCGGTCGCCGTGGCAAGCCACACCGAGTGCCACGACGGCACGTGCTTCAGAGCCAGGCGCGCGTTCGGAGAAAGGCCTTGCGAGAACACGACGAGCGTCTCGCGCACCTCGCCCGAAGCGGGCGGCCCGAGAAACGAGGTCAACGGAGCGAAGCGTGCCGCCACGCCGAGCTCCGCCAGCACGCTCGCGAGAAAGCGGGCGTGCGCCGCCGAGCTTCCCGCGCCGGTCGTAACGACACCGCCCGGGGAGATCGATGCGCGGATCGCGTCCTCGTCGAAAGGTGCGGTCAGTGCGGCGCGCAGCAGCTCCGGGATCGCGGCGTTGCGGGACTGAAGGAGTCGGAACCCGGACTTCCAGTCGTCCTTCTGGCCGGGCTTCGAGTCCTTCTGCTCGTCCGTCGTCGTGCCCACCTGGAATCAGGCCAGCCGATCGCGCGCGGACGCGTTTCCGTTCGATCCGTTGGTGCTCGCCGGCATGGCCGGATCGCCGGACCGGACGAGCGCGTCGTAGCGTTCGGCATCGGGCTCGTCTTCGAAGAGGACGGGACGGATCGTTCGGCCGCGCAAGTGATGGGAGAGGAGCCGCGCGCACGGCACCGGATCGCCCGGCATCTCGCGCAGCCTGGCGTCGAATCCGTCGGGCGACACGAACGTCGCAACGCCGGCGCCGTCGGCGACCATCCGTTTCACCGAAGCGTGCCACAGGCTCTTGCCGGCGCCTCCGCCCGCGAGCGGAAATCGCTCGAGCAGGGACTCCCGCTGGATGCGCACGAGCGGGGACGCGGCATCGGCATCGCCGTAGCTCAACACCACCCTCTCCGCGCCGCTCGCGAGATCGAAGTACGCGTGGACGCGAAACCACACCGGATCGACGACGTGCTCCTGGCCGGACGGACGGATCGGAAGAAAGTACGACGCCATGACGATGAAGCGCGGATCCTCGGGCAGCGGATGCGGATCGAAGGCGACGACGGGCTCGGGCAGCGCCGCCCGCCTCTGGTGACCCGGATCCTCGAGCTGGTGCCCCGAGCGGTACTTGGAACGGATGTAGTGCTGGTTCCACGGCGACGCGGGCCGCGAGAGCACCTCGGAGCCGCCGATCTCGACGCCGGCCTGTGCCCGAAGCGCCGCGAGCTTGTCGGAGTTGTTCGTGAGGATCGTGAGCGGTGCGACGATCTCGAGCAGGCGGCAGAGCGAGCCCACTTCGTCGTAGCGCCGGAGATCGTGCTCGAGGCCCATGCGCGTGTACGCTTCGAACGTCGTGACGCGATGTCCGCTCGCCTGCACGATCATTCGGTCGCGGGCCTTGGCGACGAGCCCTGCGCCGCGCCCCTCCTGCAGCAGGTAGAAGACGGCTCCGCGGCCGGCGTTCGCAATCTGCGCGAGCGCGGCGTCGAGTTGCTCGACGCAGTCGCAGTCGCAGCCTCCGAAGGTTTCGCTCGTCACGCAGGACGAATGAACGCGGGCCAGAAGAGGATCGCCCGAACGGAAGTCTCCGCGCGTGATCGCGAAGGCAACGGCGCCCGTCGCGAGGTTCTGGGCGACGTGGGCGAGAAACTCGCCGTGGCGGGTGTGGAGCCGGCGCGCCCCGAGGTAGAGGAGCTGCCCCGAAACGGAGTTCCGCCGCGGCAGCCGCTCGTGCACTCCGTCGTCGTCCGGCAGTCGCGAGTGCATCACATGGCCTTCCCGGGATCGTGCTTGCTGCGGCTCATCGTGCGGAAGTACGCGACGAGGGCGTCGAGCTGGCTGTCGCCGAGGTGCTTGTGCGCCGGCATGCTGGTGTAGCGGAACGAGGAGGGGTCGCGGATGTACTGCTTGATCTGCGCTTCGGGGCGATACTCGACGATGCTCTGCGGCACGTTGAGCTCGGGGCCGACCTTTCCGCCCTGTCCGTTGATCGCATGACACGCGATGCACTCGGAACGGAAGATGTCGTAACCGGCGAGCTCGGGTGACCCTTTCGCCGCGCCCTCCGGCACGGTCAGCGGATAGGCGCGCGCGAGCGAGGTCAGCTCGATCTCGACGAGCTGGTACGGCCACGGGTAGCGATGCGTGTCGCGCTGCGACTCGTTCTCCCACACCACGTAGTAGGGCGCCGGATCGACCTGGCGCCGGTCGATCGGATCCCACGCCGGTGCGTCGAGCGTTCCACGGTCGGCGTCCGTGAACGCGAGCCAGCCTCCTTCTTCGGTCAGCAGCGCGCCGGCGCTCGGCTTCGCATAGCCGTCGCTCGCGCGGAACACGACGTCGAGCGTGGCGAGCTGCTTCCCTTCGATCGAAAACCCCGCCTTGAGCACGTCGAGGAGCGGACAAGCCAGGAAGTTCTTCCGGCGTCCGTAGTAGGGATCCTCGATAGAGATTCGCTTCACACCGCAGGATCGCGCGAGCTCCGCTCGCTCGATCGACCTGGTCTTTCCGTCCCGGAGAAAGTCGAGACCGGCGGCCGGTGCGCCGCCCGCCGCAGGAGAAGCGAGCATCGCAAGTGAGGACGCGAGCGCCAGAAGGCGTAGCGCATGGCTCCGGCGCAGCATCGGCGGCGAGCTTAGCCCGACCGGAACGGTAAGCAACGAGGTCCGCATCGCGTCACTGCCGACGACGTCGCCACCACTTGGGGAGACTCGCGCGCTCGGGGACACCGCCTGCAGCCTCTTCCACTCCGCGTCGCTCATCCCGAGCGGCCCCGTACTCGTCGTTGCGGGGCATGGGCGTCAGTCGGCACTTGTCGGAATCGATCGTGAGCGCGTCGCCCGCGATCATGCGCGGCGTCTCGAACGTCGTCAGCACTGCCTGGCCACAGATGTCGTCGAGAAGCCTCCGGGCCGTTCCTCCCCTGACGCAGCCCGACCAAGCCTGCATGTTGGGTAACCTCGAAGACGGCGGTGACTGACGTGCATCTCCGTGGCTGAGCCGGGGGCATCGGCGATGCCCTATCCTATAGGTGGGCTCGGCCTACGAGCGGCCGAGCGGAAGGGTGTTTCCGTGCGGCTTTCGCGGCCGGGTGGGGCCGGCCGGGGTCTCGGCGAACCAGGACGCGAGAGCCGCCCCATTGCCACTCCTGGGCCGACCACCTAGGTCTCTCCCCATGACGACCATCCTGAACCGCCTCGCTCCGCTGTTTGCAGCCCTGGCCCTCTCCGCCTGCTCCACCGTCAGCGTGACGACGGACTACGACCACACCGCCGCGTTCGGCACCTACAGATCGTATTCGATCGCGCCCGGGCCCGAAGGCAGCGACCTTCCGCTCTACTGCGAGATCACGCTTCGCAAGTCCGTCCGCGAGGAACTGGCCGCCCGCGGCATCACGGAGGCGGCCGGCAAGGACGCCGACCTCGCGATCGTGTGGCGGGTCTACCTCGCCGGCCGCACGTCGGCGCAGGAGCGCGTGGACCCCGAGGGCGACCTCGCCTACGCGTACGGGAACTACACCTACTGGACCGGCATGCCGGCCAACCTCGCCAACTCCTCCAAGTATCCGGAAGGCACGCTCGTGCTCGACGTGGTGGACATGAAGACCGAGACGCTGGTCTTTCGCGGCAGCGCCTTGGCGGTCGCCATGGGCCCGGAGCGCAGCGCACCCAGGATCGAGAACGCCGTGAAGAAGATGGTCGCCGCGCTTCCCCGCCCCGCCCGCTGAGCGGCACGGAGCGCCCCTGGAGACACGACCGCGCGCGCCTCTAGGAGCTCGGCGCATCGGGAGCGCGCGGCTATGGGGTTTGCTACGGCCGCCGGGTGCAGACCTGCAGCAAGCTGATCAAGACTACGGATTTCGATTTTGCGTATTCTCAGAATTCGACGGGCGGCGACTTTCCGCCGTCAACGGTCGCTCGCGTGAATGCGTCTTCTCGTTCTGCGGGCACCTCGAGGAGACCCGCGGCAGCTTCGAGCTGCAGTTCTTCGATCCCGCCACGAAGTACCCTCTCGATCCTTTCGACCGGCACCGGCGCATCGATCGTGGACACGTTCACGGAGCCCGGAGCCACTGATCGATGGCATCGCGAGGACTTACTCACCGACGATGGCGTGCGATTCCTTCGCGCTGCGACGTACATTCACTTTCTACGTCTTCAAAACTAATATTTTCTCGGAAGCGCATTGCTGTCTGCAGAATCCTAGACATTGCGAGGTCGGCGCGATTAGCTCCCCCCAGTACAGGGAAGAGGGGACCAATCGCATGTTTCGAAAGACGATGGTGGCGGTGTTCGTGTTGTCGATGCCCGGCGCGAGCATCGCGCAGGACTCCTACGTGTGCAGCAAAGCGAGCCTCGAAGAGCGCTTCACGCTGACACAGAAGTCTCTCGAGGATCCCTTCGGGTTCAGCATGGTCGACGTGAGGGGCGTCGCGCTGCTGTGCAGCGCAACGACATCGTCGGCCGCTCCGGACGTGCACCAGGTGAGCTACAAGGCCGGCCTTTCGAAAGACACGCAGCAGGTGGCCTTCGAACGCAGCGACCACATCCTGTACGACCAGTTCGGCGCGCACCCTCTTTCCCTGATCAAGCCCGACGGCGTCCGCGCACCTTCGGCCATGGCGCACGGCGGCGGCGGAACGCCGATGGTCGACACGTCGGGCGTCGACCACTTCCAGTGCTACAAGGCGGCACCTTCGCGCGGCGCCGAGAAGTTCATTCCTCCTCCTCCCTTCGTCGTCGAAGACGGCCTCAGCGAGAAAACGATCTCGATCTCGAAAATCGGCAAGGTCTGCGCTCCGGCCAACGTCAACGGCGATGACCCCAGCGCACCGGGTCACCTGGGACACCTCGTCTGCTATCGCGCGCGCCTCGAGAGCGGCGCCGTCGGCGGAATCGTGTCGATCGACAACGAGAGCTTCGGAGACGAAGTGCTGGAGCTCAAGTCGCTGACGGAGTTCTGCGTCCCCGCCCTGATGGACATGGTGCCCTAGTCCGGCCTCGACGCCCCGGCTACATCGGCAACGCAACTCGACGGGGGACATGGGCGTGGCCGTCCGACTCTTCTTCTGTGCGCACAGCATCGCGCCTCTGCGCTCACGCACTCGACTCGCAGCTCTCGCGCTGGCGCTCGTGGCAGCCGCGCCTTCTGTCGCCCGCGCCCAGACCTGCCACGGCCTCGCGCCGACGAGCGGCTGCGTCGTCAACCGCATGCCCGGCCCCTGCGTCGGCACTCCCGGCAACGACCGCATCGAGGGCACCAGCGGCAACGACGTCATCGTCGGCCTCGGCGGCGACGACCGGATCGACGGCCAGATCGGCGACGACGTAATCTGCGGCGGGCCCGGCAACGACAAGGTGCTCGGCGACGACGGTGACGACCTCGTGGACGGCGGCGAGGGCGACGACCTCGTGAGCGGGCGCCGCGGGACCGACGTGCTCTACGGCCGCGCAGGCGACGACAAGCTGCGCTGCGATCACGGTCCTGACCAGGGCTATGGCGGCACCGGCGTCGATCACGTGAAGGGCAGCCGCGACGAAGACCTGCTCTACGGCGGACCGGATTTCGACCGTGTCCAGGGGGGCAACGGACTCGACCAGTGCAGCGAGGACGACGATCTTCGCGATTGCGAGACGACGGTTCCCGCACTCGTGACGACGACGTCGTCAACGTCCACCACCCTTCCCTAGCTTCGTCCTTCCGACGACGGCGACCCTCGATCGGCCCTGTCTTTCGATCGCCTGCGGCGCTCGACCGGCCTGCTCTTTCAATTTCTTTTCAAGGGTTTCTCAAAGACTCCAGCAGCCGGCGGGGCAAGATGGCAACGTGCCCGAGCCGACCTTGGCGGGCAGCCGGCCATTGCCCGAAAAGGTGAGCCCATGCTGAGAGTTGTCCCCTTCTCTTCCATCCGAATTCTCGTTCTCCGGCTTCTCTCCGTAGCCGCATCGATCGCCGCGGCCTCCGTCGTGATCCCCGGCGCAGGCAGCGAGGCCGGAGCGGCGGTCTGCGCTTCCGGTATCTGCTGCAACACCGAGATCCTGCAGACCCGGCCGAGCACCTTCCCGTGCCGGGTGTCGGCGGGTGGCTGCGACCCCGTCGAGTTCTGCACCGGCTCGTCGTCCACGTGTCCCGCCGATGTGCGCCTGCCGATGGGCACGGTGTGCCGTGCCGCGGGGGGAAGCTGCGACGTGGCCGAGACCTGCAACGGCGCGGCGACGTGCCCGGCCAACACGCTCAAGGCCGCCGCGACCGTCTGCCGCCCTGCGAGCGGAGTCTGCGACGAAGCGGAATCCTGCTCCGGCGCCTCGCCGCTCTGCCCGGACGACGGGTTCAAGAGTGCCGCCACGACCTGCCGGCCGTCGGGCGGGGCGTGCGACGTCGTGGAGCTCTGCAGCGGATCCACCGCTACCTGTCCGCTGAACTCGCTGAAGAGCCTGGGGACGCTGTGCCGCGCATCGACGGCCGCCTGCGACGCCGCCGAGGCCTGCGTCGGAACGTCCGTCGCCTGCCCCACCGATCTTCTGTCGTCCGGCAACACTGTCTGCCGCGCCTCCGCCGGAGGCTGCGACGTCGCAGAGAAGTGCACCGGCACGTCGAACGCCTGCCCGACGGACACCCTGCTGGACAACGGCGCCGTGTGTCGCGCGTCGGCCGGGATCTGCGACGAAGCCGAGTTCTGCAATGGCACGTCGGCAGGCTGCGCCGTCGACGGCTTCCTCGCGGGGACGACCTGCCGGGCGGCGAACGGTGTCTGCGACATCAAGGAAGTCTGCAGCGGCACCAGCGCCGCGTGCCCGGTCAACGGATTCCTCCCGTCATCCATCCAGTGCCGCGAGTCGCTGGGGGTCTGCGACATTGCCGAGAACTGCAGCGGGACTTCGCCCGCCTGCCCGTTCGACGTGCTGAGGGAGGCGCCCCACGTCTGTCGCGCTTCCACTGCGATCTGCGACTTCGCCGACACGTGCAACGGAATCTCTCCGGACTGTCCCGCGGACGCGGGACAGCTCCCCAACGTGATCTGCCGCGCGCAGGTCGGCCCCTGCGACGCGCCCGAAGTCTGCACGGGCACTTCCTTCGTGTGTCCCGCCGACGCTCCGCATACGACCGGCGTGCGCTGCCGCGTCGCCGTCGGCGCGTGCGACGTCGACGAGTTCTGTTCCGGGAGCAGCAACTCGTGTCCCGGCGACTCGTTCCAGCCGACGACCACCGCCTGCCGGCTGAGCGCCGGCGTTTGCGACCAGTTGGAGTTCTGTACGGGCGCGTCCTCGATATGCCCCGGCGACAGCGTTCGTGCCGAGGGCACGACCTGCCGCTTCAGCGCCGGCGAATGCGACGTCGCGGAGTCGTGCGACGGAACTTCGATTTCCTGCCCGGCCGACCAGCTTCAGCCCTCGACCACGCTCTGCCGTGCTTCAACCGGCCTCTGCGACACCGAGGAACGATGCACAGGCAACAACCCGTTCTGTCCCGACGACTCGGTTGCCTCGAGCGAGGTGACCTGCCGCGCCGCGACGAGCATCTGCGACGCGGCGGAGAAGTGCACCGGAACGTCCAGATTCTGTCCGGTCAACGGCGTTCAGCAGGACACGGTCGTCTGCCGTTCGAGCGCCGGCGGCTGCGATCCTGCAGAGTTCTGCAGCGGTTTCTCGCTCGACTGTCCGGCGAACCAGCTGGCGGCACAGAACACCGAGTGCCGCGAGACGGTCAGCGGTTGCGACGTCGCCGAGGTCTGCAGCGGATCCAGCGCGGCCTGCCCGGCGGATGTGACGCGCAACGGCGAGACGTGCGACCCCGACCTGTTCTGTACACTCGCGGGAACCTGTTCGGGTACGACCTGCCAGCCGATCCCGCAAAGCGTTCGCGACTGCAACGACAGCAATCCGTGCACCGACGACAGTTGCAGCGAAACTCTCGACGAGTGCCTGCACCCCTTCAACGATGACCCGTGCAGCGACGGAGAGTTCTGCAACGGCTCCGACCACTGCGCGAACGGCACTTGCAGCGGCCACGCAGGAGACCCCTGTCCCGACGCGCTCGGCGACTGCAACGACGTATGCAACGAGGAGTCCAACGCCTGCGACGCCCTCGAGCCCGCGGGCAGCGCGTGCAGCGACGGCGATCCCTGCACAAAAAACGACACCTGCCTGCTCGGCCAGTGCTCGGGAAGCGCGGCGCCCGAGTGCACGACCACGACGACCACCACCGAGGAGCCCGCGATCGTGTGCGGCGATGCGAACGGAGACGGCGACATCAAGACCGCCGACGCTCTCCTAGCGCTCAGGACGGCCGTCGGCAGTGCGCAGTGCCCGCTCGAGCGTTGCGATTACAACGGAGACGGTGACGTCAAAACGGCCGACGCACTCTCGATCCTCAAGGCTGCCGTCGGCAGCGGGTCGCCGCCGAACTGTCCTTCATCGAGCGCTGCGGTTGCAGCGCTCGATGAGTCGTCCGGCTCGACGACCACCACGACGCTCGAGCAATAGGCGGGGCCTTGCGAGCAGGATCGGACGCGCCGGAACGGTGACGGCTTCTCCGGCCAGCGACACTCTCTCGCATGTACGTTTCGAGAGCTGCGAGGCCGACGCTTTGCCGCCTCCAGGTGGCCCCTTCGACTCGCTGCGAAATGGACCCGTAGCGCCCCGGCTTTTTTCGCGGCCGCTGTTGCGTGTCGCGACGGGCGACGGATAGCTTGCGCGCCACAAGGAGAGAGCCCATGCCCAAACTCCCCCTCGCCGGCGGATGCCAGTGCGGCGCCCTGCGCTACGAAGTGACGCAGGCTCCGCTGATGATCTACAACTGCCACTGCACCAACTGCCAGACGATCGGCGGAGGCCCCTTCGGAACACCCGCCGCCATTCTCGAATCGAGCTTCTCGTTCACGAAAGGCCAGCCCAGGACGTGCGAGTGGACGTCCGACGCGGGCAACCGGCGCTTCGGATGGTTCTGCGGCGACTGCGGGATTCGCATCGCGCACGGCCAGGGTGTCTCGGGAATTCTCAGCCTGAGAAGCGGAACGCTCGACGACACCAGCTGGATCGAGCCGGTCGGCGACATCTGGACCCGCAGCGCGCAGCCGTGGGCGCTGCCGCCGAGCGACCGCATCCGCACCGAGCAGCAGCCCGGCGACTACGGGCCGTTCATCGACCGCTTCCGCGCGCAGAAAAAGTTCGAGTGATTCCCGGGGACGGCGGCCGGGTACCTCCGCGATCGCAGCGAGGATCGCCGCGCGACGAGAAATCCGTCGAGCGCTAGAGCGTGCGAATCGGATCCGACCCGTCCCAGCCCTGGGCGGACTGGCGCACCAGGTCGAAGAGCATCTTCTTGGGGCCGCTGATGTCGGAGATCTCGACGACGGTACCGGGGTGCGCCTCGGTATCGAGGTACGCGAAGCGCCCCTTTTCTCCGCCGATCTTCCCTTCCTGCCCGACCCGGTAGCCGAGCGAGAGCGCCTTGTCGTAGAGCGCCTGGTACTCGGTGGTCCAGTAGCACATGTGCTGGAGCCCCTCGCGACCGGCGGCGAGGAAGTCCCGGTACATCGAAGGCTCGTCGTTGGTGATCTGGATCAGCTCGATCTGGAGGTCGCCGGAGTTGGCGAGCGCCACGCTCATGGTCATTCCGGAGGGCCGGCCGCGGTAGCGGAAGTCCTCGACCCTCACGTCCTCGAAGAAGAACCACGGCCCGACACCGAGGACCCGAACCCAGTGGTCCATCGCCCTGCGAACGTCCCGGACCACGTACCCGTTCTGACAGACTGCTCCGAAAATGCGGCTCATGGCGGCGCAGTATAGGCACCCGACCCATCGCTGTAAAAACCCTGTCTCGAAGAGACCTTGCCTCGAAAGGCTTCGAGCAGAACCTGCATACCTTCCAATCGTCGCGGCTCCTGCTGCCGCGACCGAAACGTGTAGGCGGACGTCGAGGCCTCGTGGAGATTCGGACCGTCCGGAGAGCACGCTTCGTGTTGAGCAAAACCGGGAGCCCGGGAATGATCCCCGCATGCGAAAAGTCTCCCCTGCCGTCGGCCTTGTGGCCGTGCTCTCGATCGCCGCCATGTCGATCCCCGCCTCCGCCGCGACGTTCGGCGAATTCGGCCGCTGCCTCACCGAGAAGGGGGCCGTGTTCTACGGCACCTCCTGGTGCCCCGTCTGCGAGGCGCAGAAACAGACCCTCGGCGAAGCCCTTCCCGGCGTACGCTACGTCGAGTGCTCGATCGGCGGAGAACGGGGCAGGACGGCCGGCCAGTGCACGGCAGCCGGCGTGACCGCCTATCCGACGTGGGTGTTCGGCGACGGCTCGCGCGCTTCGGGCGCAATGTCGCTGTCGGCACTCGCCAGGAAGACCGGCTGCGAGAACCCGTCCACCGGCGGACGCTACATGGGCGAGAGGCCTGCGGTCCAGAAGACACCGAAGGGGCCGAAGATCATCGAAGTGCCGCAGGAGTGAGGCGGCCGGAGAGCCGCGCTGCGAACGATCCCGATCGTGTCGTGAGCGCCGACGCGGTCGCGGCGCTCACGACCTCCGGGCTCAGTGCTCGGCTTTCTCCTTCGCGTCTTCGACCGCGTCCTCGACTTCTTCCTTTGCGTCCTCGGCGGCTTCCTTCACTTCGCCCGCCGCGCTGTCGAGCTTCGCGCCGAGCTTCTCGGCGGGGCCTTTTTCCTTCACGCAACCGGCCAGACCGAGACTGAGGACGAGAGCGAGCGCCGCGGCGCCGCCAATCGTTATCGATCGCATGGGAGACCTCCTTACGCCCAACGGACGTCGGATGAGTCTGCCCGGGCGGCCGGGAGGCGTCGAGGCGTCCGCGCACACGGCTGCGTCCGGCGCCGCGGTGCTTGCGCCGCGCACGGCGCCGGGCTTTGCTCCCGTCAGCGTATGTTCGTCACCATCGTCGTCCTGGTCCTCGCGGCGCTCATGCTGGTAGTGGAAAAACTGCGGCCCGGGCGCCACTTCCCACCGGTCCAGGCCTGGTGGGCGCGCGCCATCGCTGCCAACGCCGTGCAGATCGGCGTGGTCTTCCTCGCGGGCGCGACATGGGACGGGTGGATGGTTCGCAACCGTCCGTGGTCCGCGGACGGCCTCGGGCTGTTCGGCGGCGCCTTCGTCGGCTACGTCGTCATCACATTCCTCTAT
>CAYYVZ010000040.1:0-19198 GCA_964475235.1 uncultured Myxococcales bacterium
GCCGCCGGTTCGCGCGCTCCACGTACCCGCCCCGCTTCCCGACCCGCGAGCAGGCATGCGAGTCATCGGTGGAACCTTTGGCGGCCGCCGATTGAAAGCGGTCGAAGGGCACGTCACGCGGCCTACCAGCGACCGCGTGCGCGAGGCCCTGTTCAGCCGCCTCGAAGCCCGCTACGGCCTCGCGGGCGCCACCATCCTCGACGTCTTTTCCGGAACCGGCGCCCTCGCCATCGAGGCGATCAGCCGCGGGGCGTATCGCGCCACCTGCATCGAGCTCGAGCGCAAGGCCCTCGACACCCTTCGTGCGAACGTGCGCGGGCTCGATCTCGGCGAACAGGTTCGCGTCGTCGGCGACGACTACAGGAAGGCGCTCGCGCGCATCGCCGCGACGCCTACGGCGAGCGGGCGCAAGCGCAGTTTTCAGGGCGTCTTCATCGATCCGCCCTACGGAAAGGGGCTGGCCGTCGAGGCCCTCGAGGCCGTCGCCGCTCTGGACCTCGTGCGGCCCGGCGGCTGGGTCACGGTGGAGGTCGGGCGTCGCGAGGACATGCCCGAGACCGCCAGCGGTTCGCGATCGACGCTTCGCCGTGTGAGAGAAGACGTCTACGGCGACACCAAGCTCGCCCTGTACGAGGCACCAGCGGAAACCGCGGAAATCGGGGACGGATCCCGATTTCCGGATGGAAATCGGGATCCGTCCCCGATTTCGGATTCCGCTCTCGAGGGGCGGGATCCAGTTGCCGGCGGGAAGGATTGCGCGGGCGCGGCCAGCACGCCCGCGGCGGAGGTCGATCGATGAAGCGAGGGTTCGCGGTCTATCCGGGGTCGTTCGATCCCATCACCAACGGCCACCTCGACATCCTCAGCCGTGCGCTGTCGGTGTTCGACGAGGTGCGCATCGCCGTTGCGTACAACCAGGACAAACCGTCGGGCCTGTTCACGCCTCCCGAGCGCGTGACGATCATCAAGGAGTGCACGGCCGAGTTCGGCGCGCGCGTGTCGGCGGACGCCTTCCACGGGCTTCTCACCGAGTACTGCCGCACGATCGGCGCCGGCACGATCGTGCGCGGACTGCGCGCAGTGGCCGACTTCGAGTACGAATTCCAGATGACGATGATGAACCGCCACCTCGCGCCCGACGTCGAGACCGTGTTCCTCATGGCCGGCGAGCAGCACTTCTACACGAGCTCGCGGCTCGTCAAGGAAGTCGCGACTCTCGGCGGCGACGTGAACGGCCTCGTTCCCGACTCGGTGCTTCCGCATCTGCTGCGCCGGGTCGGCCGGATCTGAGCCCACAGGAGCTGAACCATGTCCGTAGCTGCAGCGCCGGCGCTCTCGCGCCGGCTTTCGTGCGTCAAGCCGTCGTCCACGCTCGCAATGACCGCGCGCGTGCTCGACCTCCAGCAGAAGGGCGTGAAGGTCGTCGGCTTCGCCGCCGGCGAGCCGGACTTCCCGACCTGGAAACACGTCTGCGACGCCGCCAAGAAAGCCGTCGACGACGGCGAGTTCCGCTACACGGCCGTCGGCGGCACGCCGAGGCTGAAGCAGGCGATTCGAACCAAGCTCGAGCGTGACAACGGGCTCTCGTACTCGGACGCCGAAGTCGTCGCGAGCTGCGGCGGCAAGCACTCGCTCTACAACGCGATGCAGGCGGTGCTGAACGACGGCGACGAAGTCCTGATTCCGGGGCCGTTCTGGGTGAGCTACCCGGACATGGCCGCGCTCTCGGGCGGAACCGCCAAAGTCGTGATGGCCAGCGAAGCCAACGGCTTCCTGCTGACGCCGGTGGAGCTCGAGGCGGCGCTCACGCCGAAGACGCGCCTCGTGATCCTCAACAGTCCGTCCAACCCGACGGGCGCCACGTATTCGGAAGACCAGATCGCCGCGCTCGGGCACGTGCTCGAGAAGCACTCGTGCTGGATCATCACCGACGACGTCTACGAGTTCATTCGCTACGACGGCAAGCGTCCGCGCCACCTCGCGTCGCTCGTGCCGGCGCTGCGCGACCGCATCATCGTGTCCAACTCGGTGTCGAAGACCTACGCAATGACGGGCTGGCGCATCGGCTACACCGCCGCTCCCGTATCCGTCATCAAGGCGATCACCACGCTGCAGAGCCAGTCCACGTCGAATCCGTCGTCGATTGCGCAGGCCGCCGCGGCGGCTGCGCTCGCGGGTCCCCAGGACGAGCTCGCGCCGATGGTCGAGCAGTTTCGCAGGCGACGCGACTACATCTGCGAGCGCGTGAACGCGATCGACGGCCTGTCGGTCGGCGTGCCCGGCGGCGCCTTCTACGTCTTCATCAACGGCAGCGGCGTGTTCGCGAAGGCCGGCGTCACCGACGGCGACGGCCTCGCGCTCAAGCTGCTCGAGGGCGCCGAGGTCGGCGTCGTCGGCGGCAACGACTTCGGCAGCAAGGATCACTTCCGCATCTCGTACGCCACGTCGATGGAGTTGATCGAGAAGGGGATGGACAGCATCGAGCGGTACCTCGGGTCGCTGTAGCCTCCGGCTGCGTCGCGATGGGAACCTTCGAACGCAGCCGCTTGGCCCGGGGCGTGCTCGTCGCCGCGCTGCTCGTCACGGCGTCGTGCACGCGGCCGGCCGACGACGGCGAATCCATCGATCTCATAGTGGTCGCCGGCCAGTCGAACGCCGTCGGCTACGACACCGATCCCGCGCGCCTGCCGCCCGACGAGTCGGACGCGCGCGTGATGTTCTGGTGGCGCTGCGGAGATCCGCCGCCCGACGAGTTCGATTCGACGAGCGGCGGCAGGTGGACGACGCTGCAGGCGCAGCCGAAGGCGAATCCGATCAAGCCGAAAGGGAACTTCCGCGCGGCGGCCGGCGGCTTCGGTCCCGAAGTCGGCCTCGCACGCACGCTCGCCGCGGGCGGACGAACGCTCGCCATCGTCAAGACCGCGTGGAACGGCTCGTCGATCGAGACCGACTGGAATCCGGACGGCGGCGCGAGCTTCCGCAGTCTGGTCGAAGAGGTCCGTCTTGCGAGGGAGGCCGCGCGATCGAACGGCATCGACCTTCGGCTGCGCGCTCTGGCCTGGGTACAGGGCGAAGCCGACGCAGTTCCCCGCCGCGTCGCCCGGTACGAGGAAGCGCTCGCCGTCACGATGTCGAAACTGCGCGAGGCGCTCGGCGCGCCGGGGCTTCCACTTCTACTCGGCGTCAACGTCCACTACGGCGACGTGAAGGCGATCCGGCCGCGCATGGCGACGATCGTCCGGGCGCAGAAAGCCGTCGCCGCGCGGCTCGGAGCCAGCGCGTACGTGGACACCGGCGGCGCCTCGCTCGCCAACGCCGCGCACTTCGACAGCGCGGGCACGCTCGAGGTCGGCCGCCGGTTCGCGCACGCCCTCGTCGAGCTCGAGCGCACCGGCGCCAAGGCCGGCGGGTAGCGACATGGGTTTCGCATGCAGGCTGTGGCAGACAGGGCACCGGCCACGCGCTCGCGCGCTCTGGATTCCCGCATGAAGCAGGTCGTACTCGAGGAGCCGGGAAGGCTCGTACTGCGCGAGGTCGCCGATCCGGTGCCCGGGCCGCGCGACGTCGTCCTCGAGGTGCGCGCAGCGCTCACCTGCGGAACCGACCTCAAGACCTTCCGCCGCGGGCATCCGAAGATCCCGTGCCCGACGCCATTCGGCCACGAGGCCTCGGGCGTCGTCGTCGCACGCGGCGCGGAAGTCTCCGCCTTCGAGACGGGCGACGCGGTGATGACCGCCAACAGCGGCCCGTGCGGCACCTGCTTCTGGTGCCGCGCCGACGAAGAAAACCTCTGCGAGACGCTGACCGACGAGCTGCTGCTCGGCGCATACGCCGACTACCTTCTGGTTCCCGAACGGATCCTGCGCCGCAATGCGTTTCGCAAGCCCGACTCGATGTCGTTCGAGCAGGCGGCCCTGCTCGAGCCGCTTTCTTCGGTGTGCTTCGGCCTGACGAAGATCCCGGCGCGAAAGATCCGCGGCGATGCGACGGTGCTGCTGATCGGCAGCGGACCGATCGCGATGCTGTGGCTGCGCGCGCTGCAGTCCCACGGCGCGGAGAACGTGATCGTCGCGGCGCGACGCCCGGCGCGTCTCGAGACCGCGCGCAGCATGGGCGCCCGGCATACGGTCGCTACGGAAAACGGCACCGCCGAGCTCGCGTCCGTCGTCGCCGATGCGACCGGGGGCCGCGGCTGCGACGCCGTCGTCGAATGCACCGGCCAGGTCGAGGTCTGGCAGGATGCTCCCCGCTACGCGCGACGCGGGGGCAGCGTCGTGCTGTTCGGCGGATGCGCATCGGGAACCCGTGCGAGCTTCGACACCGGGCGCCTTCACTACGACGGCGTCGAGATCTCGAGCCCGTTTCACTTCCGTCCGCGCGACGTCGCCGAAGCGCGCCGCCTGCTCGCGCGCGAGAACCTCGACTGGTCGCCGCTCGTCAGCGGCCGCGCGCGCCTCGCCGAGCTGCCGTCGCTGCTCCCGACGCTTGGCGACGGCGGCGAGATGAAGATCGCCATCACCCCTGGAGAACAGTAGCCGGATCATGAAAGTAGCGCGCCTCTACAGCGGCACCGACATCCGCGTCGAAGACGTCGAACGCCCCGAGCCGGGGCCGGGCCAGGCCCTCGTGCGCACGCGCGCGTGCGGCATCTGCACCGGCGACATCATGAGCTGGTACCTCGAGCGCCGCGCGCCCCTCATCTTCGGCCACGAGCCGGCGGGCGACATCGTCGCGCTCGGAGACGGCGCAGCCGACATCGTCGGGCGCGATGCGCGCGGCTACTCCGTCGGCGACCGCGTGTTCGTGCACCACCACGCGCCGTGCGGAAGCTGTCGTCACTGCCGCCGCGGCAACTTCGTGCACTGCGCGACGTGGAGAAGCACCAACCTCAAGCCCGGCGGCATGGCCGAATTTTTCGTCGTTCCCGCCGAGAACCTCGCGGCCGACACGATCCGGCTTCCCGACTCGATGTCGTACGCGGCCGGCAGTCTCATCGAACCGGCGGCGTGCTGCGTGAAGTCGCTGCGCCGCGCGGACCTCGGCGAGGGCGATACCGTGCTCGTCGTCGGCCTCGGCATCATGGGCATGCTGCACGTGAGGCTCGCGAAGGCGGCCGGACTTCGCGTCGTCGGTGCGGATCTCGTCGACTTCCGTCTCGCGAGGTCGCTCGAGCTCGGCGCGGACGCCGCAATCGACGTGAGGAAAGAAACGCTCGCCGAAGGCATGCTGCGCGTAAACGGCGGAGCGAAAGCCGACGCGGTGATCTGCGGTCCGGGCTCGATCGAAGCGATGGAGGCGAGCCTGGAGGCCTGCGCGCCAGGCGGCCGCGTCGTGCTGTTCACGACCTCCAGGCCCGACGACGTGCTGCCGGTCCGGCCATACAGGATTTACTTCGACGAGATTTCGATCGTGCCGAGCTACTCGTGCGGTCCCGACGACACGAAGGCCGCGTTCGACGCGATCGCGAACGGCACGATCCGTGAGGACGACCTGGTCACGCACCGTTTCGGCATCGACCGCATCGTGGACGCCTACGCGGCAGCGGCGCGCGTCGACGAAGCCCTCAAGACCGTCATCGAGTTCTGAAAACGAAAACGGGGACGTTTCCCCGGGGCACCCTGTCGCCGACAGGGTGCCCCGGGGAAACGTCCCCGTCTTCTTGCTCGTTCGGCGCGGTCCGCGGCTACTTTCGCAGCCCGCGGTGGAACATCGCCTCGCCCTTGTCGGCGGCGAGCGAAGCGCGGTCGGCGGCAGCCTCGGCGCGGTTCGCGGCGGCTTCGGCGCGGTTCGCGGCTTCCTCGATGCGAAGCAGGTCGCCCTCGGCGATCGTGCCGCCGCCTCCACCGCCTCCGCCGCTGCTGCGGCGGCCACCGGACATGGCCATGCATCCGCTGGTCAGCACGGCGGCGGCGACAACCGCCACGATCATCTTCGATTTCATCATTCTTTTCGCTCCTTTAGCGTACTGTCGGGCTCGCGGGCCATCGCCTTTCCCGCCGCGTGTGCCGGCGTGCCGGAAACCCCTGGCGGTGCGTCGTATTGGTACCGACCGTCCTTCGCTGACGTGAGTCTTCCGATGCGGCCCGGCCCCCCGGAGACTTCGCGAAGATAAATCCAGCCGAAGGCATTTGGCAAACCTCGGCGCGGCCCGATCCAGTCTGCCGGGACCGTCCCGTCTGTCCAGAAGGTTCGGAAAGAAAGGCCGCCGCTGGTTCCCGAGGACCGGCCGAATATCATTCGCCGATGCCCGCTGTTCCGGACACGCAAGGCCGCGCCTTGCCGGACCCGTTTCGCGGCCTGCTCGCCGCGGCGGCGGCGGCCGTCTGCGCGGCCCTGCTCTATCTGCCGGCCATCGGATACGGCTTCGTCTTCGACGACCTCTCGCTGCTCACGGCTGCCGGGGAGCCGGTCGCGCTCGGAGGCGCACTCCCGTACCGGCCGCTGCGATACGCGAGCTACTTGGTCGACTGGGTGCTCGGCGGCAGCGCCACCGTCTTTCATCTGCACAACGTGCTGCTCCACGCCGTCGTCGCGGCACTGACGGCGCTCGTTGCGCGCCGCCTCGGCGCGCTGCCGGTCGCTGCGTTCGCCGGCGCGCTCGTCGTCGCGCTGCATCCGCTCGCGGTCGAGGCTGCGGCCTACGTCGCCGGCCGCCGCGATCTGCTCTGCGTCGCGCTCGGGCTCGCGTGTGTTCTTGCGCAGCTCGGCGGTCGCACGCGCGCTGCGCTCGCGTTCTTCGTCCTGTCGGTCGCGTCGAAGGAGAGCGGACTCGTGTTTGCGGCGCCGCTCGCCGCGGCGATGCTGCTCTTTTCGGGTCCGTACGGTCGCGAGCGCAGGCTTGCGGGAATGGCCGTCGCGGTTTCCGGGGCAGCGGCGTTGTCGCTTTTCTACGGGGCCGTGGGCCCCTGGCTCCCGGGCGCAGGAGCACAGGACATCGCCGGTGCCGGCAGAGTGCTGCTGCATTACGCGACGGGACTTGCGGGGCTTCGCGTGCTCGCGCCCGAGTACCCCGCGCTGATCCCGGCGGCAGCGGCGCACGATGCGGCGTCGCTCGCGGCCGCGGCATTGGCCTTGTTGACCCTCGCCGCGGCAGTCGTCGCAACGATTCGGGCGAATGGCGGCGCCGGCAGCCGCGCACACGCGTTCGTTCTCCTGTGGACAGCTGCGACCGTCGCCGCGCTCGCGGTGTGGGCAGGGATTCATGAACCCGGCGCCGACCGCCATGCTTACCTGCTGCTGCCGCCGATCGGCGTGGGTGCGTCGCTGATGCTGTCGGCTGTGCTTCGTGCGCCGGCGTCGTCCGCGGCACGACTCGCGCTTGCGGCCGGCGGCGCCGTGCTCGCCGTGCTCGCTGCGGCGACGAGCCGCGAGCAGATGCAGGTGTGGAGCAGCGAGCGTGCGCTGTGGAGCCGCGCCGTTGCGCAGCCCGCTGCTTCCGCGCGCGCTCACGCCAACATGGCCCGCGTAGACGCCGCCGACGGCGACTATGTGCGCGCCCGCCGTCACCTCGCCGCCGCGCTTGCGGCCGGCGACGACGACGGATTCGTCTACGGAAGCCGTGCCGCCGTGCGCTGCGCCGAAGGAAGGCCCGCTCTCGCTCAGCGCGACGTCCGGCGCGCGTACCGGTCGGGCGCCGGGGCGCTCGCCCACGGCATTGCACGCGACTGCGGTCTTTCGCTGCGCGCCCGCATGCGCCTGCCGCGCCGCCACGCGCGGCCCCTCGAGGTTTCCGGGAAGTGACTGCCGCGGCCGTTGCGTTCTGCTGCGTCGTGGCGCTGGCCCTCGTCGAGGGCTTCGGCGCGCGCGCGTTCGCGGGCACCGTCGCCTCCGACGCGATCAACGCGGCGCTGCCCTTCCTCGGCATGTTCCTGGTCGCGCGCTTCGCCGCGGGTCGCATGCCGGCACGGGCGACGCTGATCGCACGCGTTCATGCGGCCGGCCAGGGACTGGTCGCGGGAATGGCCTTCGGCTGGTGGTGGTTCGAGCCCCACACGTTCTTCACGTCGATGACGAGCGGAAGTCTCGGAGCGATGGCGTGGCAGGCCGTCGTCGGCGCCGTTACCGGACTCCTGATCGCGGTCGCGGCCGAGCGCGCCGCGAACCCGCTCGTGTTCCGCGAGATCTGGCTGGGCGCGGCGGTGCTCTTCCTCGCAGGCGGCGGGCGCGTGTATCGCGCCTTCGACCATGTGGAGGCGGGGCTTCGGCTCGCGACGGCGTCCGCGATTTTCGCGAGCGTCGTCGCCGCTGCGTTACTGGCGTACTTTGCACTGCGCCGGCGCGAGCGCGCAGCGGCCGCGATTCCCGCGCTGGCTCCGGCCGCCGCGTGCCTGGTGCTGTTCGCGTCGGGCATGCAGGGCGGCGGACCTGCCGAGCGTGCCTCCGGCGAATCGGTGCTCCTCATTCTCGTGGACACGCTTCGCGCCGACATCGCCGACGGCGGCATGGAAGGAGTGCCGCCGTCCATGCCCGAGCTCGCGCGCATCGCCGGATCGGGAGTCCGCTTCACGCAGGCGATCTCGCCTGCGCCGTGGACGCTGCCCGCCGCCGTCAGCGTGCTCAGCGGATGGAACCCTCACCGTCACGCATTCGGTGCCAGCGCGTCGTTCTGGGAAGTGACCAGAGGCGATCCGGGCGCGCTCTATCTCGCGGGACGGCTGCGCGACGCCGGCTACCTCAGCGCGGCCTTCGTCAACAACCCTTACCTGCGGCCGTACTTCGGATTCGGGCACGACTACTACTCGCTGAGGCCGTATCACGGCCGCGCGATCGACGGTGCGGCGCTCGCGCTCGGCTGGCTCGGCGATCGCGCGGAGGACGCGTCGTTCACGCTGCTGCACGTGATGGACCCGCACTGGCCCTACGAAGCTCCGCCCGGATTCGGCGATCCTCCGCAGTTCTGCCCGTCGTGCACCTCGCTGATGTCGGCACAGTACGGGACGCCGCACCCGGTCGAAAAAGCCGAGCTGCGCCGTCGCTACGCGGCGGAGGTCAAGTTCACCGACGCGGTCATCGGAAGACTCTACGACTCGCTCGCGGCCGCGGGTTCCCTCGACCGTACCTGGATCATCGTGACGGCCGACCACGGCGAGGAATTCTGGGAACACGGCGGCTTCCTGCACGGCCATGCTCTTTACGACGAGCTTCTGCACGTTCCGCTCGTGATCGTTCCGCCTCGCAGCCGCGCCGACATCGCAGGCGGCCGGCGCATCGCCGACCAGGTCAGGCTCGAGGACGTCGCGGCGACGATCCTCGAAATCGCCGGTCTCGATCCGTCGCTCGCCCCCGACGGCCGCAGCCTGTTTCCGCTTCTGCTCGGCAAGCCGGACGGCGCACCGCGCGTCGAGGTGTCGGGTTTCGTGAAGGCGACGGACGACTTCTCTTACGCGGTTCGCCAGCCGCCGTGGAAGGCGATCGTGCGCGAGAAGAACCCGGCCAACTTCCTGTTCGACATTGCCGCCGACCCGCTCGAGCAGAAGAGTCTGCTGGGTCCCGCCAGCCCGGCGACGGCCGATCGCCAGAAGCTCGCCCTGACGTTCCTGGGCCTTCGCGCGACGCCGGCGAAGCTCGGGCTCGAGACGGCGAGGACCGCACCGAAGAGCGCCGCGTCTGCGCCGGACGCCGACACGGCGCGCAATTTGCGCAGCCTGGGGTATGCGCAGTAGCTAGCACCGTCGCGCTTCGAGAGAGCTATTGCAGCGTCGCGCTGCGCGCTCCTTACGGAAAGTAGCTGGACTCGCTTTGGTAGTTAGGGCGGTTGCGCTTCGAGAGAGCTATTTCAACGTCGCGCTGCGCGCTCCTTACGGAAAGGAACTGGACTCGCGGCTCGCCGGCTCGCCGCTCCCTACTTCACTATGCCCGGGTTCGGGTCGGATGACGGATCGAGCCTGTAGATCGTGATCGGCACGACGTCGGCGCGCATGCGCTCAGGCAGCCTGTCGTAGGTCAGCTCGAGGGAGCGAAGTCGCACGGTGACGCTCTTTACCGCCACCATGTTCAAGTAAGGCGGCCTTCGATGGTCGCCCGCCCCGCGCGTCACGTAGTAGACGGGAAAATTTCCGGCGAAGAGGGAGACGATCTCCGGGATCAGCTCGCTGCCGGGCTTCGTGTCGATCGGCGGGACGGTCAGGTTGTTGCGATCGAAGATCAGCCAGAGGGACGGCGCGATCATGAGGCGGCTGAGCTCGCGGTCGATGAGGGCGATTCCCGGCAGCGGGATCGCGTCGGCCACCTCGTGGAGCTGCTCCCACGCACCGGCGACGATGGGCTCGCGCCAGACCGGACGCAGGCCGGCTGCGACAGGCCATGCGAGCACGGCAGCGAGCGCGACGCCCAGCACGCGGCTTCGCCCGGATGCTCGCCGCGCGGCGAACGTCGCCAGCAGCACGACCAGCGGGAGCAACATGGGAACGTAGCGCCGGGCGCCCCAGGGTAGCGCCGGGTAGACATGCGGATTGTAGAAAAGAATGACCGACACGGCCGCCGCGACGGAGAGAACGAAAGCTCCCGCGGGTAGCTCGGCGCGTGCGCGCCACGCGAGCACGGCGCCGACGGCGAAAAGGGCGAGCCCGCTCCATCCCACGTAGAACGACAGCCACATCGGCGTGCGCTCGTAGAGGAAGTTCGACGCGGCGGCCTGGCCCCCGATCGCTCCCGCGATCACTGTCCAGCGAACCGTCGCGGCCAGTCCGAACGCGCGCACGAGCATCGCGGCGATGCCGATGGCGCCGGCTGCGGCGGTGGCAACGAGGCCCGCCGACGGCCAGCCGAAGTGCAGCGCATAGTTGATGCGCGCGTTCGCCCAGTGGTCGAGCAGCGGCGAGATGTAGGTACCGGGCAGGGTCACGGCCTGCACGACGGTGAGCGACGCGACGACGGCGAGCGCCGTGAAGAACACCCTGGGAAGTCGCGTCGCCGTGGCGCCGCGGGCGACCACGGGCATCAGCGCGAACGCGAGCACGAGCAGCACGGCCATCTCGACGCGCGTAAAGAGGGCCGCGCCGAGCGCCGCGCCGGCGAGCAGCGCGTCGGCCCGACGCCCGCTCCTCTCCGCCGCTGCGGTGAACGCGAGCCCGCCGAGCACGAAGAACGCGGCGATCGGCTCGGACATGGGCATGTGGGCTGCTGTGTACCAGGGGCCCGTAGCGCCGAGCACCGCGGTGGCGGCGATGCCCCAGGCCGTGCCGAGCCATTGCTGCGCGAGCAGCCAGAAGGCCCAGAGGGCGAGGGCGGCGAAGACGGGCGCGAAGTCCGGTGCCGCCTGCGCGCGCAGCTCGCCGCTGCGCAGGGCCGAAATGCCGGCCCATACGGACGGCACCGGGAAGAAGCACGGCCAGGCCCGGTCGTCGTCCAGGCTCTCCAGGAGCATCGCGCCGGGCACCCGGCGATACGGCGGCCCGTGCACCATGAAGACCTGGGACATGGAATCGAAGAGCACCGCCCGGACTGGGGGAGGCAGGACCGGCCCGATCCCGTCTTCCCGAGCCAGGGTCCCGTGGCGGGCCAGCGAGATGCCCGAGGCAACGTAGGCGGTCGCGTCCGAGCCCCCAAGGAACACCGGATAGGCCGGCCAGTACGTGCCGAGGGCCAGAACGAAGACGGCGGGGCCGACCAGGTCCCGGACGGCGCGGGGCGAGGGCGCCGGGGCGGAGGCCAGCCGACTGCGAGCCGCCAGCAGGACGAATGCGGCAGCGGCATTGCCCGCCAGCAGGGTCTTCAGCGAGAAGGCCTCCGCGGCTGCCAGCCCGGTGGCGACGAGGGTCGTCGTGATCGCGCTGGCGGCGATACGGGCGAAGAGGGTCGGGAGAGAGGTCGCGCCGCCGGCGACGAGGGCCAGGCCGGGCAGATAGGCCAGGGCCCAGAGGACGAAGGCGGAGAAGACGATGGGGGGGAGGGAGTCCACGAGGATCCGGGGCGTCGCGGGCTCGTCAAAAAGAATCGGGGCGGTGCAGTTACCTGCACCGCCCCGACTGTTACCGTTTCAGGTACGCCGAAGCGATTTCTCGCTTACGGGGCATCCGGAATGGTCGCGCCGCCCAGCTTGGCGAACGGCAGGCCGAGCGGATCCTTGATGGTCACATCAACGATCTCGATCGAGGTGCAGTCCGGCAGCTCCGAGTTGTTCGGGCCGACGAGCGGCATGAGGGCTTCCGCGCTGTTGGCCTTGATCTTCATTCCGCCGTTCTTCGGCACGCCGAAGGCGAACGTCACCGGGAAATCGATGACGGTCATGTCGCCATTGGTGTCGTCGTCGAACGACGCACGGCTCAGGGTCGCGAAGCCCCAGCCGAGGTCGGTCTCGTCGATCGCGGCGTTGGTGCCGTCCACGATGTCCTTGCACTTGCCCTTCACGAACGTGATGTGGCAGGGGCCAGACTGAAGGCCGAGAGGCGTGCCGTCGGCGGCCTCGAGGTCCTCGCAGGCCGCGACGAGCTTGGCCTGGGTGCCGACCGTGCAGCCGCCCTTCGGGCCATAGCTGAACTCGGTGGCCTCACCGTCGACTTCCTTCGGAATGACCGGCGTGCAGGCATCCGTGTCACCCTCGGTCTCCGCGTTGGGGATACCGGGGTGCTCGGTGCCGGGGCACGGAGCGAAGTTGCGGACGAACGATCCCTTGACGCCTTTGGCGGGGACTATGTCGAACTGACACTGCGCGCTGGCGGTGCCCGCGTAGAGACCTACGAGAGCAACCGTAGCGATAGAGAGCGAAACTTTCATCATCTGGATTTCTCCTCCCGAAATTTGCGAACTTGACTAGTCTTTCGTGCTTCGAAGCAGCGATGGTTTCGGCCACCGCGTCCTACCAGAGGGAGTTTCGGTCCTCCCCCGACTCTGCGCAAGACACTTTGTCGCCCTATAGAAGCGACCTCCCCTGGCAGGTCGGGGGCAGTTATAGGTGTCGGTTCGAACTAATGTCAAGGATCAGTCCCGAGCTTTTTGCCGCATTTCTTCGCGGAATCCGGCTTCCGTTTTGCGGATGCACCCCGCTCGGGTTCCTGTCATAAGAACTGGCGGACGCCGACCATGAAGCTGGTCATCCAGATCCCTTGCCTCAACGAAGAGGCGAGCCTGCCGGCGACCTTGGCGGACATTCCCCGATCTTTCGACGGCATCGACGAGACGGTAATCGTCGTCATCGACGACGGAAGCACCGATGGAACGGCCGCGGTCGCCCGCAGCGCCGGCATCGAGCACGTGCTTCGCGCGCCCGTCAATCAGGGCCTGGCGCGGGCCTTTTCCGCGGGACTCGATTACGCACTGCGTCTAGGGGCTGACATCGTCGTCAATACTGACGCCGACGGACAGTACCGCGGCGAGCAGATCGAACGCCTGATCCAGCCCATCCTTCATCACGAGGCCGATGTCGTGATCGGCGACCGCCAGCCGGGGCGCCTCGCGCACTTCTCGCCGGCCAAGCGGCTTCTGCAGGTGGCCGGCTCGTGGGTCGTCCGCCAGCTCTCCGGCACGCGCGTCCCCGACGCCACGAGCGGTTTTCGCGCATTCTCGCGCGAGGCGGCGCTGCGCATGAACGTCGTCTCCGATTTCACCTACACGCTCGAGACGATCATCCAGGCCGGCAAGAAACAGCTCAGCGTCACGCACGTGCCGATCGACGTGAATCCGGAGACCAGGCCGTCGCGGCTCTTCCCGGGAATCCCGAGCTACATCCTTCGCAGCGCAGGCACGCTGGTGCGGATCTACGCGCTCTACGAGCCGCTGCGCGTGTTCACCTACATCGGCGTCGCGCTCGCTTCGGTCGCCGTCGCGATCGGCGGGCGCTTCGTCTACTACTACGTCTTCATCGACGGCGGCGAGGGCCACGTTCAGTCCCTCATTCTCGCGGCGGTGCTCGCGCTGGCCGGTTTCCAGACCATCATGGTGGGACTGCTGGCCGACCTGATCGGCTCGAGCCGCCGCATGCTGGAGGATACGCTGCTGCGCGTCCGGCGTCTCGAGCTGAGCGACCGCGAGTGATGCGGGCCGCCTTTTTCGGCACCTACAACCGGGGACACAGCGCGAACCGCATCGCCGTCGCTGCCGTCAAGGCGGCCGGATACGAAGTCGTCGAGATTCACGACGCCCTCTGGGAGCGCACGCGCGACAAGCACGCCGGATACTTCTCGCCGCTCTCGCTCTTGCGCCTCGGCTTCGAGTGGCTGGGCTCGGCACGCCGGCTCGCCAAGACGTGGCGCCGCACGGGCGGCGCCCCCGTCGTCGTCGTCGGTTTCAACGGCCAGCTCGACGTCTTGCTGCTCAGGCTTCTCTGCGGACGGCACGGGCCGCGCATCGTGTTCGCGCCGCTCGTCAGCGTGACCGAAACCCTGGTGGACGATCGCGCCGTTTACGACAGCCGCTCGCTCGCCGGGCGCGCGATCCGCGAGCTCGACCGCTGGGCGTGCCGTGCTGCGGACGTCGTCGTCGTCGATACCGAAGAACACCGGCGCTACTTCGTGGACGAGCTCGGCATCGACCGGTCTCGCCTCCTCGTGTGTCATCTCGGCGCGGAGCCGCACGTGTTCCTCGAGCGCGAGGGCAAGGCGGAAGCCCGTCCCGCGGCGCCGTCCGGGCCGCTCGACGTGCTCTGGTTCGGCCAGTACCTGCCGCTTCACGGGCTCGACGTGATCGTCGACGCGGTCGGACGCCTCGCGCTGCAGGAGGGCGGCGGACGGCGGCTGCGCTTCACGTTCATCGGCACCGGCGAAGAGCGCGTGCGCATCGAGAGGGAGCTGCGCGCGACGCGCGCCGACGTGCGCTTCACCGACTGGGTTCCCTACGACGAGCTCGCGGATCGCATCGCGCGAGCCGACATCGTCTTCGGCATCTTCGGATCGTCGCGCAAGGCGCGCATGGTGATCCCGAACAAGGTTTACGAAGCCGCCGCCGTCGGACGGGCCATCGTCAGCGCCGACACGCCGGCTGCGCGCGAGGTTTTCGAAGACGGGACCGACATCGTGCTGTGCCGGGCCGACGGCCTCGCGCTCGCGAACGCGATCGCGAGGCTCGCCGACGACGCGGTGCTGCGCGAGAAGCTCGGCGCCAGCGCGCGGCGCCTCATGCTCGAGCGGTTTTCGACCGAGGCGCTCGGAAAGAGCTGGAGCGTCGCGCTGGCCGGAGCGGATGCATTCGCGCGGCAGGGCGGTGCGGCCGGCTCGCGGACCGGAGTCGTGGTGCTCTCGTTCCAGGACGCGCGCCGGACGCTCGATTGCCTGCACTCGGTCGCCGGCGACGGCTACGGCGCGCTCGACCTGCTCGTCGTGGACAACGCGTCGTCGCCTGCCGAGCGCGCGCTGCTCGCCGAGGGCGTCGAGCACCTCACGGCGAGCCTTCCCGGCCAGGCGCGCGTCGAAGTCCTGTGGCTCGAACGCAACCTCGGCTATGCGGGTGCGAACAACGTGGCGATGAAGCGGCTGTTCGCGCGCGGCTGCGACGGCTTGCTGCTGCTCAACAGCGACACGCTGGTCGCTCCCGGCAGCATCGCGGCCCTCGTGCACGCCGCCCGCGCGAACCGCAGCGCCGGCCCGCTCGGCCCGCGCGTCTCCGAAGCCCGCCCCGGCGGCGCGCCCGCGTCGCTCGGAGAGCGCTACACGGCGGCGACGCTGTGGGTGCCGCGCTCGCTTCTCAAGGTGCGCAAGCGACGCCAGCACCCGTATCCGGTCTCGGGTGTCACCGGATGCGCGTTCTTCGTTCCGCGCGTGCTCTTCGAGCGTATCGGCGGGTTCGACGAGTCCCTCTTCGCCTACTACGAGGAGGTCGACTTCTGTCTTCGCGCGAAGGAAGCGGGGTTCGCGCCCACCGTCGTGCCGGATGCCGAGGTGGGCCACGAGGGTTCGCGCGGATTCGGTTCGGGGATGACGCCGCTGGCCGCGTGGCTGAAGGCTCGCAACCTCTACCTGGTCGGCATGCGGCGCGTGCGTTCGGCCGCCCGCATCGTGTTCGTGTTCGGCTATCATGGCCTCGTGGCCGTGAGCGCGCTCGCCTACCGCTTTCGCGGACGCCGCGACGTCGCTGCCGCCATGACGGCTGGCATGCGCGCGGCCCTGCGCGGCGAAACCGGCGCGCCGCCCGAGTCGCTCTTCCTGCAGTCGGGCTACGCGAATTCGGGGACGGATCCCGATTTCGCGGAGCTCAGGGCGGACCACACGAACTCCGAGTCGCCCGGCCTCGCGAAGCCCGCCGTCGGCGAAGGCGGGTCGCCGGAATGAGCGGACGCACGATCGCGATCGGCGCCGTGACGGGCACGATCGGCGGCCCGGCGACGTACGCGATCGAGCTCGTGCGTGCGCTCGCCGTTGCGTATCCGGAGAACCGTTTCGTGGTGCTGAGCGACAAACCTGCCGCGTTCGACGGCGTCTGCGAGGTGCGCGAGGTCCCGATGCGCTCGCCGTGGGAGCAGCCCCTGTGGGACCACGTGCGCGTGCCGCGCGTGCTCGAAGCCGAGCGGTTCGACCTCTACCACGGCACCAAGGGTGTGCTGCCGCGCCGCGGGCGCACGCCGGCCGTCGTCACGATCCACGACTTCGCCAGCCACGTGATGCCGAAGACGTTCCGCATGGTTCAGCGCCTTCACCTGGCGATCGAGACGCCGTGGGCCCTCGCGCGTGCGCGCGCCGTGCTGGTTCCGTCGGCGAGCACCGCGGCCGATCTCGCGCGCATTTTCCCGGCCGTGACGGCAAGCGTGCACGTCACACCCGAAGCGCCGGCGTCGAGGCTCCATCCGCCCGGTCCGGAAGAGGCCGCGCGCTGGCTCGAGCGCTACGGCATCGACAAGCCGTCGTGCGGCTACCTCGGCACCATCCAGCCGCGCAAGAACCTCGGCCTTCTCGTGGACGCGTTCCTGGCCGCAGCGGGCGAGCGCGACTGGCGACTCCTTGTCGCGGGGCGGCTCCGGCCCGGCGAGAAACCGGATTTCCTCGAGCGCGACCGGCGCGTCGTTTACGTCGGGGCGCTCGCGGATGACGAGATCGCGCCGTTTCTCGGCTCGCTGCGCTGCATGGTGTCGCCGTCGGCGTACGAGGGGTTCGGGCTCACGTTCGTCGAAGCGATGGCTTGCGGCTGTCCGGTGGTCGGCGTGCGCGGCAGCTCGCTGCCGGAAGTCGTCGGCGACGCGGGCGTGCTCGTGGACAATGCGGATGTCGAGTCGCTCGCACCGGTGATCCACAGGTTCATGACCGACGACGCTGCCGTTGCCGACTACTCGCGGCGCGGGCGCGAAAGGGCGGCGCATTTCTCGTGGCACGAGACGGCGCGCCGGACGATGGAAGCCTACGAGCACGCGCTGGCGATAGGGCCCGCGCAAGCGGAGCCCGTGCGATGACCTCCCGCGCAGGCGGAGCCGGTGCGATGAAGGTCGTCGCCGTCGTGCTCAACTGGAACGGCACCGACGACACCGTCGCCTGCGTGCGCTCGCTCGTCGCGCTCGGCGACGCACGGCTCGAGATCGTCGTCGTGGACAACGGCTCGCGCACGCCGCCGGACGCCGCGCTCGCCGAGGCCGGCCTCGAAGTTGCCGTCGTGCACGCGCCGGTCAATCTCGGCTACGCCGGCGGCAACAACCTCGGAATTCGCTGGGCGCGCGAGCGCGGCGCGGGCCTCGTGTGGATCCTCAACAACGATGCGGTTGCCGGCGCCGGCGCGCTCGAAGCGCTGGTCGAAGCATCCGTGCGTCATCCGCGCGCCGGAGCCTTCGGCAGCCGCGTGCTGCGCGGAGACGATCCGTCGCGGATCTGGGTGGCGTGGGGGCGCGTCACGTGGCGACAGAGCCTCATCGAGCTCGTCGGCGAGAACGCTGCCGACGGTCCTCCGTACGACGTGGAGCAGGAAGTCGAGTGGATCCCCGGCTGTTCGATCCTGCTACGCGCGGAGGCGCTCGACGACGTCGGCGGCTTCGACGAGGATTTCTTCGCGTACCACGAAGACGTGGACTGGGCGGCGCGCGCACGGGCGCGCGGATGGAGCAGCGTCTACGTGCCGGCGTCGCGCGTCGTCCACCACATTCACGGAAGCTCGGGCGGTGCGTCGCACTACGGCGGCTTCCGCAAATACCTGTCGGCGCGCAACTCGATTCTTTACGCGCTCCGGCACGGGAGCGTCGCCCAGCGGCTCCTGCTCGGGCTGTCGATCGTGGTGACGTTCCCGTTCCAGCTCGTCCGGCGCGCGCTGTCCGGCGAGGCGGCGGGCGTGTGGATCAAGCAGCGGGGCTGGCGCGACGCGCTTGCGGCGCGGCCGATTCCCTTCGCCGAGCTCGGCCTGCGCGACCGCTGACGCGCGCGTTGCAACCGGCAATCCGGGCTACGGCCGAGGCGCGAGTTACTGCAGGTAGCCGAGCGCGCGCAGCCGCTCCTGCATGGCGGGATCGAGCGAGTCGGTCGCGACCTTTGCGACGGGCGGGACGTACCACGCCCGCAGCAACGGCACGGGCGGCGCAGGCGCCACCGAAGGGCATTCGATCCGGGCCGCGTGCGGAACCATGGCGTCCGCAGAGGCCGGGTCGAAGACGACGCGGGTCGCGCTGCGGGTCTCTTCGACGGCGCCGAGACGGTAGTCGAACGCCGTTCCCGACTTCGAAACGACCTCGATCGTGGCGTCGGCGGCGAAGAGCGCTTCCACTTTTCGCGGCTCGCTCACCGCGGTCATTTTTTCCGAGACGGGGCGGTTGACCGAAACCGGCGCAAGGTCGGGCTTGAGCCGCCACGCGCGCGCTCCGTCGCCGCCGGTCTCGGGCCCGGCCTCGCCTTCCGCGAATCCGAAGAAGCGCGGAGTGCCCGCCGACGGGCGGACCGCGAGATCGACGCTGCTCTTCTCGAGCGTGCCGCAGATCAGCAGGTGCCAGCCTTCCTGTCCGCTCGTCATGATGAGGTCCATCGCACCGGTCAGCTTCTCGACCATGTCCGGATTGGCGGCGGCCGCGTCGGTGCGCTCGCGCGGATCGGATTCCAGGTTGTAGAGCTCCCGCTTGCCGGTCGTGTCGTCGCGAATCAGCTTCCACGGCAGATCGAGGATGGCGGACTGGCGGCGGCCGTCGAGGCCGAGCTGGGCGACGTGAGGACGCGCCTGGCCCGGCGACTTCCGATCGAACGCGATCGCGGCTCCGTCGAGCCCCGGCGGATGCTCCATGCCGAGCTCCCGCAGGATGGTCGGGAAAAGGTCGGCGAACGTGAGCGAATCCTCGACGGCTGTGCCAGCGTGACGGTTACCCGGCAAC
>CAYYVZ010000041.1:0-19106 GCA_964475235.1 uncultured Myxococcales bacterium
GGTCTACAGCCGCGCCCTCACGAACGCCGACGTGCTCGAGCTGTACATGAACGACGGCACGAGTTGCGGCGATTCTACCGTGGATTCCGGTGAGGACTGCGACGACGGCAATCACGCGAACGAAGACGGCTGCGACTCGAACTGCACCTTCCCGGGTTGCGGAAACCATGTCGTCACCAGCGGCGAGGACTGCGACGACGGCAATGCCGTCGACGGCGACGGCTGCGAATCGGATTGCACGCCCAGCTGCGGCAACGGCACCGTCGATCCTGCTGCCCACGAGCATTGCGACGACGGGAACGCCGTGGACGACGACGGTTGCGACAGCAACTGCACTCTTGCTGCCTGCGGAAACGGCGTCGTGAACCTGCTGCTGGACGAGACGTGCGACGATGGAAATCTGACCAACGATGACGGCTGCGACGGCAACTGCACCACGACCGCGTGCAACAACGGGGTCTTCACCTCCGGCGAAGAGTGCGACGACGGGAACCCGGTCTCCGGGGACGGATGCGAGCCCGATTGCACCAGGAGCTGCGGCAACGGGACCGTCGACGGCGTGCCGGTCGAAATCTGCGACGACGGAAACCGCACGAGCGGCGACGGCTGCGATGCGAACTGCACGCCGACGGGCTGCGGCAACGGAATCGTCACTTCGGGTGAGGAATGCGACGACGGAGAGCCCGCTGCCACCGACTACTGTGATGCGAGCTGCCAGCTTCTGTGTCTCGCGCCTCCGTCCGGAGCGCTGGCATGGTGGCCCGGGGAGGGCGACGCTCATGACGTTGCAGGCGGCCGCAACGGGTCGGAAGTCGCGTCGGTAGCTTACGGGGCGGGCAAAGTCGGCGATGCGTTCTCGTTCGACGGCACGAGCTTCGTCGAGGTGGCCGACGACGCCGTCTGGACGCTCGGTTCCGAAGACTTCTCGATCAACCTCTGGGTGAGAATCGACGAGCTGCGCGGCCGGTCTCCCTTCATCGGCCACGACGAGAACGGCGGCGAGTTCAACAAGTGGATCTTCTGGTACGACGAGAGCGGCCATCGCGCGCCGTCCGGCCCGGCCCTCCGACTGCATATCAACTCCCCCACCCTCGGGCCGCTCGATCCCATCGTCGCGCCGTGGAATCCGGTGACGGGCCAGTGGTACCACGTGGCGGTCACGCGCGAAGGGGCGACGTACACGCTCTACATCGACGGCGCCCTGGCGATATCCGAGGTCGATGGGAACGAGATCCCCGATCCGCTCGTGCCGCTGACGATCGGCAAGGCCGAGGGCTACCTGTTCCATGGCTTGATCGACGAAGTGCAGATCCACGAGCGCGCGCTCAGTGCAGCCGAGATCGCGGCGATCCATGGATCCGGACTGGCGGGCGAGTGCCACCCGTGCGGAGACGGTCAGGTGGGGCCGAACGAGTTCTGCGACGATGCGAACATAGTCGCGGGAGACGGCTGCGATCCGGGCTGCGTGTTCACGCCGGAGTCGGCTTCGAGCACGGTGGGAGCTGGAGAGGTTGTGACGACCGACGTCGAGGCCGACGGTGCAACTCCGAACGATCCGGTCGAGACCGCCGTGGAACTTCCCTCCGGAGGGTCGGCGGCGATTCTCGAGAACGTGGCGGGAGCATCCGGCGGTTTCGGTATCTTCGGCCATTCGATCGACATCACGGCGCCGGCGGCTAGCAGTGAAGCGCCGCTCGTCATTCGATTCCGATTCGATGCATCCCAGTTGCCGCCGGGAATTCCTGTTGCGGAAATCGAGGTGACCAAGGACGGTGGGTCGGTACCGGATTGCGCCGCGGAAATTGCCATCGCGAGCCCCGATCCCTGCGTGTCCAGTAAAGCGCTTGCCGGCGACGGCGATCTCGAGATCGTCGTGCTCAGCTCGTCAGCCAGCACGTGGGTGATGACTTATTGCGGTGACGGCAGGCGGGGGCCCGCGGAAGAGTGCGATTTCGGCGTGAATGCCCCTGGTTCGGCTTGCTCGGGCTGCCGTCTCGACGTCGAGCGTCTTGCGTCAGGGACCGACTCGACCTCCGACTGCGCGGCCGAATGGTCCTTGCCGCTCCCGGCAGACGTTTCGGTGGAGACCATCCTTAAAACGCGCCGAGTGTCCTGCACCGACGACGATCCAGCCTGCGACGTTGGTTCGGAGACGGGCGACGATGCATGCACGTTCCGCGTCGCGCTTTGCTTCAACGTCGACGACCCGCGCCTGGAATGCACTTCGTCCATCGTGCGCGCGGTGGAAGTGCCCGCGCCCGGCCGGGGCCGGAACGAACCTGCGTTCGTTGCCAACGCTGCGTCGCTTGCCGCGGGATTGGCGAGTCTGGGGGGTAGTCCGGAAGGAGTCTGCACGAACGCCAGCGCGGCCGCGTCCAGCTGTGCTGCAGACAGTGCGTGTGACTCTGCTCCTGACGCAGAAGACGGAAGGTGTCGCAGGTTCGTGAGCTTCGATCCCGGACTCGACTCGACGTCCGCGTGCAGCGATCCGATCCTGATCCGTGTCCCGCTCAAGCGTTCGACCTCCCGGCGCAACAGCCAGAGGCTGCGCGTGGAGACCAGGGCTTCCGCGATTTCGACGGAGGAAGACTTCGGGGACCAGGACGTCGACAACCTGCGTCTGATCTGTCGCAGGGAGTGAAGGATCGGCGTTGTCGCCGGAGTCCGGGCTGATCGGCCGCGTGCAGCTCAGCCGGCGCAGATCATCACGACGCTCTGGCCGACCGCGCGTTTGAGGACTCGCAGCGAATCGCTCGCGCGCAGTACCTGGTCGCCGTCGGTGTCGCACAGCTGAACGGGGCAAGACACGGCCTGACCGATCGCCGCGCGAAGCACCAGCAGGGCGTCGCTGCTCTGAACGGTATCGTTGCCGTTCGCGTCCCCACACACGATGCCCGTGCAGTCGTCATCGCAGCCGTCGCCGTCCTCGTCGTTGCCGTCGTCGCAATCTTCCGCCCCGTCCACCACCCCGTTGCCGCAGTCGTCGGGCAGTGTCGTCGTGCTCGTCGACGTCGTGGTGGAGGTGGTCGTCGTTGACGTGGTGGTCGTCGTGCTCGACGTGGTGGTCGTCGTCGTGTCGTCGTCGCACGGTCCGTACTCGACGAACACGTGGGAGGTGTTCACCGGATCGCCGTCGGGGCTGGTCGAGTCGGTCACGCGGAGGTCGAAATCCTGCTCGACGGTCGTGCCGTCGGGGTCCTCGAACCTGCAGTGAGCGACGCGCGCGGGACCGGCAAAGCCGGTCAGGCTGAGGACGCTCACCGTCACGACTTCGGCGTCGAGGCCGAACACCGTGATGGCGTTGCCGACGTCGCCTGAGCAGTCGACGTTGTTGCCTTTCGGAACGATGGCGCCGCCGGTGTCCTGGTAATCGAGGTCGAGCTGGAGCGCGCCGAGCACGCCGGTTGGACCGATGTGCATCGACACTTCGCAGACGCGCGCCTCGGCGGGTCGAGCCAGCAGGCCGAGCAAGGTGATTCCCGCCGCGAGGAATGGAGTCCCGTGAAAACGCCGCACCTGGGCGAGGATGCGGGACGAGCCCCGGGCGCGCTACCGCAATTCGTGAAACGGCGCCGAAAAATTCGCGCCCGCCACTTTGTCCATCAAAAAGATCGTGACCGGCCGGCGCGTTTCAGACGATCACGCCGCACTCGGCGCAGTTCATCGTTGCGGCCAGCCCCACGGACCTTCTCAGGATCGCGAGCGCGTCGGTCGACGATACCGCGCCGTTGGCGTTCGTGTCGCAGACGCAGGTGACACACTCGCCGGAGCCGACCGACGCGCGCAGCGCGCTCAGCGCGTCCGACGCCTTGATCTTCGAGTCGAAGTTGGTGTCGCCGCAGAGGAAGCAGCGATCGAGCTGGATGTGGTCGACCTCGATGCCGCCACCCGCGTTCGAGATCGTGATCTTGGAAATGCCGTCGGGATGGAAAGCGCCGTAGTAGCGGTCTTCGGCGGTTTCGCCGTTGTTCGAGACGTCGGCGTGGAGAAACGGTCCCCACGCTGCCTTCTGGATCGAGTTCCCGTCCTTGTCGAAAGCCTCGAACGTGACCGGCGCGAGCCCTCCGCCGTCGGTCCACACGATGCCGACGTTGTGTGGCAGCCCTTCGTTCCTCGACGGGCTGAACGTGATCGCGATGCCCCCGCTGCCGTTTCCGGAGAAGTACGAAATCCCGGCGGTTCCCGAACCGTCGAGGGCTCCGTCGTCTCCGTCCACGGAGTCGATGTTGCCGCCCGGCCCGACGATGGCGCCGTTCCCGGTTGCGCCCGGGATGTCGAACGTGCCGTCTTCGAAGTCTTCGTAACAGATTCCGATGCCCGGAGCTTCGAGCGGACTGTCGGCGAGGCTCAGGTAAGCAGTCGGTCCGGAGTACTCCGGCGGATTGACCCCGCTCGTCGCAACGCCCGCCGCCCCGGCGAGCAGGCACGCGATCGTGGCTGCAGTTCGAAAAGTGCGCATCGCAGTCCTCCTGGACAGGAACGTCGGTTGAGAAGTCGATGTAGACCCATCGTCTTCCCATCCGCAAGGAGCCTGAGGCGCTTGGCGGAGACGCTTTTGCTGACGGCGGCGATCGGCGGCGCCCCGCGCATCGTCTGGCGCCGGCGCAGGCTTCGAACGAGCCCGGCGCGTCGGGGTCAACTCACGCGAGGTCGAAGATGTCGGCGGCGTTTCGGCCGGTGAGCTCGTGCACCCGATCGAGGGTGACGCCCTGCACGTCGGCGAGGCGCTCGGCAACTCGCGCAACCCAGGCCGGCTCGTTGCGCTTCCCGCGGTTCGGCGCCGGAGCGAGGTAGGGCGAGTCGGTTTCGACCATCAGGCGGTCGAGCGGGAGGCGCGCGGCGGTCTCGCGCATCGCTTCCGACTTCGGGAACGTGAGGATGCCGGAGAACGAGACGACGAGGCCGAAGTCGATGTACCAGCGTGCATCGTCGTAGCTGCCGGTGAAGCAGTGGATCACGCCGCGGATGCCGCCGGCTGCTTCGCTCGCGAGGACCTCGCGCAGGTCTTTCTCGGCGTCGCGACAGTGGATCACGATGGGCTTGTCGAAGCGCCGGGCCAGCGCGATGTGTCGCGCGAGCGCGTCCCGCTGCACGTCGGCAGGGCTGTGGTTGTAGTAGTAGTCGAGGCCGGTCTCGCCGACCGCGGTGCATTCGCGCTCGCCGAGCAGCGCGGCAACGCGGGCTTCGGTCGCTTCGTCGAAATTCTTCGCGTCGTGGGGATGGATACCGGCGGTCGAGCGCAGGAAGGGATGCTTGCGCGCGAGCTGGAGCGCTTCCTCGCTCGCTTCGATCGGTCCGCCGCCGCCGACGGCGACGATGTGCGTGAGGCCGGCGTCCAGCGCGCGCGCGATCACGGCGTCGCGATCGTCCGCGAAGCGCTCGTCGGTAAGGTGGCAGTGCGTGTCGACGAGCCCGGGTGCGCTCACGCTTTGGGGATCTCCACGCGCGGGAACAGCGGCTCGGGCGCCTGCACGACGTCGTTCGGGCCGAACGTCGCGAACCACCGCGGCGCGGGATCCGCGAGGCGGCCGGGATCCTTGCCGACCATGGCGGCGATCTTCGCCGACGTCTCCGGCATCGCCGGTGCGATCAGGCGTGCAAGGTGGCGAAGCGCGTCGCACAGCGCGTGCAGGATCTCGCCGACGCGCGGGCGCGAAGCTTCGTCTTTCCAGAGCTTGAACGGCGCCATCTCGACGATGTACTTGTCGCAGGCACCGACGGCCTTCCAGATTTCCTCGAGCGCCACGTGGAACTGGCTCGCCTCGAAGGCGTCCACTGCGCGCTTCTCGGCTTCGACGAACGCCGCTTCGAGCGCCTTGTCGGCCGCTTCCGGCGCGCGGACCTGCTGGACCTCGCCCTCGAAGTACTTCTGCTGCATCGCGAGCACGCGGCTCACGAGGTTGCCGATGCCGTTCGACAGATCGGCGTTGAAGCGCGTGATGAACGCGTCCTCCGTGAAGGCAGCGTCGTTGCCGAACGCCATCTCGCGCAGCAGGAAGTAGCGGAAGCCGTCCATGCCGAAGCGCTCGCGCATCTCGAGCGGGCGGATCACGTTGCCGAGCGACTTCGACATCTTCGACTCGCCCATGTTCCAGTAGCCGTGCACGTGCACACCTTTGTAGACGGGCAGGCCCGCCGCCATGAGCATGGTCGGCCAGAAGACGGTGTGAGGCTTGAGGATGTCCTTGGCGATGTAGTGGTGCGCGTTCTGCCAGAACGCTTCCCACGCCTCGCCGCGCGCGTGCTCGAGGGCGCTCACGTAGTTCACGAGCGCGTCGAACCACACGTACGTCACGTATTCCTTGTCGAACGGCAGCTCGATGCCCCACGTCAGGCGCGACTTCGGGCGCGAGATGCACAGGTCCTCGAGCGGCTCGCGCAAGAGGCCCATCACCTCGTTGCGGTAACCGACCGGCGTGATCATCGACGGATTGGCTTCGAGGTGCTCGAGCAGCTTCTGCTGCCAGCGGCTCATGCGGAAGAAGTAGTTCTTCTCGCTGATGAACGCGGGCTCGGTCTCGTGGTCGGGGCACTTGCCGTTCACCAGCTCGCGGTCGGCGTAGAAACGCTCGCAGCCGTAGCAGTACTTGCCGCCGTACTCGCCGAAGTAGATGTCGCCCGCGTCGTGGATCTTCTGCAGCATCTTCTGCACGTAGGTGACGTGGTAGCCGTCAGTCGTGCGCACGAAGTGGTCGTAGGAGATTCCGCACTGGTCCCACGTGCTGCGGAAGAGGGCGGAGACGCGATCGGCGTAGGCACGCGGCTCGGTGCTTTTCGCTTCGGCGGCCTGGGCGATCTTGTCGCCGTGCTCGTCGGTGCCCGTCAGGAAGAAGACTTCGCGGCCCATCGAGCGATGGAAGCGCGCGGCCGTGTCGACGACGACGGTCGTGTAGGTGTGGCCGAGATGAGGCTCGGCGTTGACGTAGTAGAGCGGCGTCGTAAGGTGGATCCGGTCGGGCATCGGGCGCTCAACTTTTCACATTCACCAGCAGGTCGCGAATGACCATTTTCGCATTCGCGTTGCGCGCGAGCTGTCCCATCGCGCGCACGATGCGCGAAGACTCGTCCACGAGCTTCGTCACGGGCCGGCCGCTCGCCTGCTTCAGAATCTCTGCGAGAGCTTCGGACGGCTCGCCGCCCGCGGGGCGGCCGAGACAGCTCGCAATCTTGGTGCGCTGCCATTCGAGCAGGGCGGGCAGCGCGTAGCCTTCGTCCTTCCACGCGAGGAGGTGCTGCGCGAGCTCTTCGATCGCGCCTGCGTCGCGGCCGCGGCCTTCCCACGCGAGCAGGAGGGCCTCGCGTTCCGGGAGGTTGACCTCGAGGGCACGCGCGACACTTCCTCCGGCGACGGCGGCGGCTTCGCGGAGCTCCCCGATCTCGAGGCCGGTGCGCCTCTCCAGCGCGGCCGCGACTTCCTCGGGGGAGAGGTACCCGAACGCAAGGTGGCGGCAGCGCGAGCGCACCGTCTGCAGCATCGCACCGAGGTTGTCCGTGACGAGGACGATGACCGCGGATCCGGGAGGCTCTTCGAGAAGCTTGAGCAGCGCGTTCTGCGCTTCCGGCGTCATGGTGCCGGCTTCGCGCATGATGGCGATGCGCGGGCCGGGCCTGGTCGGCTTCAGCGCGAGGCGAGAGATCAGCTCGCGGCTGCGATCGATGCCGACCGATTTCTTGAGCTCGATCTCCTTGTCGGCCTCGAGGACGGCGTTTTTGTCCTTCGGCGCAGGTCCGGTTTCGAAGACGTCGGGATGCACGGCCTGCGCAACGAGGCGGCAGCTCTCGCACGCGCCGCCGCATGCGCCGACCTGCGGGCACTTGAGCAAGGACGCCCACCACCGCGCCACGCGGAACTTTCCGACGCCCGGCGGACCCGCGAACAGCCACGCATGGTGCAGCGCGGCGCCGCCCCCGGCGTTCTGCTCCGCGATCCCGCGCAGCATCGCGCGCACCGCCTCGTGTCCGACCGGCTCCAGCATCACTCTCGTGTCATCCTCGCGGTGAGGGTGGCGATGCAGTCTGCGGTGACGGCGTCGGGGTCGCGTTCGCTGTCGATGCGCACGAAGCGGTCGCTGAAGCGCGCGGCGAGCTCGGTGAAGCCCGTGCGGATGCGGTTGTGAAAGGCGAGGGGCTCGATCTCGAAGCGGTCGCCGGGCCCGCCGTCGCGCTGGTTCGCACGGCGAAGCCCCACCTCCACCGGACAGTCGAACCACAGCGTGAGGTTCGGAACCACGCCGTGCGAGGCGCGCAGGTTCAGTTCCTCGAGCCAGGCGAGCGAATGGCCGCGGCCGTATCCCTGGTAGGCAAGCGTCGAGTCGCAGTAGCGATCGCAGAGCACCACCTTGCCGGCTTCGAGCGCGGGCGCGATCACGCTGGCGACGTGCTGCGCGCGGTCGGCGAGAAACAGCATGAGCTCGGCCGTCGGATCGAGCTGGCTCGCGGGATCGGCAAGAAGCGCGCGGATCTGCTTCGTAATCGGCGTGCCGCCCGGCTCGCGCGTGAGCACGACGTCGTGGCCGCGCCCGCGCAGCCATTCGTCCAGGCGCCGCGACTGCGTGGACTTTCCGCAGCCTTCGCTGCCCTCGAACGTGACGAAAAAACCCATGAGGGCGCGGAGTGTTGCCGCCGCGCGGGGTCAGAGCAACCGGGCCTGTCACGGAGCGGCCTCGTTGCACAGAGACGTATCGACGAGGGTGCGCTCGAGCGTGCGCGACGCACCGTCGCACGTCGCCGTGGCGCGAAGCACGCACCAGGACGGACTGCGCCGCACTCGCCAGACCGCGAGCGAGTCGGCGCGTCCGCCGACCAGCTCCGTTGCCGCTGCGCCGGACATCGGAGTCCCGGCAGCGAGACCGCCGAACGCCGCGTAGCGCGCACAAAGCACGCCGCGCCTCGCGCGCAGCTCGCCCGCTGCGAGCGAGGCCCGCTCGATCAGCGACGTGGACACGGCCATCGTCGCCGCGGCCATCAGCACGACGACGAGAAGGACGGCCCCGCGTTCACTGCGTTGGCGAGTCGCCGCCGTGCTTGGGGCATGGACGCCGGCGGCATCGCCTTTCACGGCATCGACGGCGGCGGGATCGCGAAGAGCAGCCTCGACGCGACCGTACCGTCGTCCTCCGCCGAGATCGCCAGCTCGACGAGGGCCGTCGTCGCGGCGATCGCCGGACTTCCGCTACGGTCGAGCGCGGCGAGCGTCGCCTGGCTGTCGGCAACCTCGAGCACCGTCATCGTCTGGCGTCCGAAACGCAGCCTCACGCGGGCGTCTCCGCTCGACTGCCTGACTTCGAGCGCCGTCGTCTCGGCGCTCGTCGTGTCCACGGTGCCGTTGCCGTCGTGATCCGAGGCGAGCTCGACCGAATCGGCGGAAACGGACGCCACCGCACCCGGAAGCGCGGGGCCGCTGCCCGACGCGAGCACGGCCCGGTCCACGAGGTGCTCGAGCTGGCGTTTCTCGAACAGGTCGCCTGCGAGCTCGGTGCACGCGGCCTGGACGCGCACGGCCGATGTCATCGACGCGGTGAGCAGCGCGACCACGGCGCCCGAAATGCCCAGCGACGCGACCGCTTCGAGAAGGCTTGCCAACTCAGCCTCCGCAAAACGGTGCGGGTGCGACGGTGAGAAGCTCCTCGCTCGCGGCGCCGTCCTCGCGCGTCGCGCTCGCGCGAACGCGATCGGCCATGGCGGTGACCGGCGAACGCGTGACCTCGCAGCGGTAGCCGGCGGGGCAGGCGGGAGGAGCGCTGCACGGTGCGCCGAGCTCGTGCTCGAGCAGGTTGCGGGCGACGTCCACGGTGTCGGCCATTGCGCGGGCGCGTCGCACGAGCGTCGCCGAAGCCTCGCTGATGCGCGTCGTGGACGAGAGAACGACGGCCGCGATGGCGAGGGCGGCGATGCACTCGAGCAGGCTGAGTCCTCGCTCGGAACGCAGGCGCGCTCGAATGCTTCGCGGCTGGAATGTCGCTGCGGTGCTCATCGAATCACTCCTCGCTGATTGACCACGACCGACGCCGTCGATTCTCCGCAAGCGACGACGATGGTCGCATTGTCGGCCGTGCCGGACGCGCGAAACTGGACGTTGCCGTCGGACGGCACGGAAGCCAGACGGACGCCGTCGCCGAGAGGGCGCGTGCGACTGCCGGGCTGGATGGTCACTGCGGATTCGCCGGCACGGGCTTCGACGAGGACGTTCTGTTCGCGCGCGTACGCCTCCTGCCGCGCTTCGAGCAGCGCACCCGTGAGCGCAGTGCGCGCCGCTTCAACCCGAACCGCGCAGGCGAGAGGCCGTGCGCCCGAGACTGCCGCCGCCGCTGCCAGGGAGGAGAGCGTGAGCGCGGCGCATGCTTCGAGCAGCGTGCCTCCCGCCTGCGTGGCGGGACGAAGTCTGCCAAGTGACTTCATGCGCATCGTATGCCGCACGTGCGGGCCGCGTCTCAATCCCATTGCTGTCATGAAGCGCGGGGCGGCCCGTATTGCTCCTCCGCAATCGGCCCGGTAAGGAAGCCGCCATGCGCGACCCACGCCTCCTCGAGCTTCTCAGCGACAAGTCGATCAGCCTCACCACCGGCGTCTTCGATGCGCTTTCGGCGCGCCTCGCAGAAAGGGCCGGCTTCGCGGCGGCCATGCTGAGCGGCTATTCCGTCGCGGGCGCGTCGCTGGCCGAGCCCGACTTCGGCATCCTCACGCAGACCGAGATGCTGGAGACCGCCCGCCGCGTGGTGCGCGCGGTGGACATGCCGATTCTCGTGGACGGCGACACGGGCGGCGGCGGCGTCGTCAACGTGCAGCGCCTCGTGCGCGAGCTCGTCGAGATCGGCGCGAAGGGAGTCTTCCTCGAAGACCAGGTCTGGCCGAAACGCTGCGGCCACATGCGCGGCAAGGCCATCGTGCCGATCGAGGAGCACACGGAAAAGATCGCGGCGGCGCGCGACGCACGCGGCGACGCCGATCTCATCATCGTGGGCCGCACGGACGCACGCGCGGTCGCGGGCCTCGACGAAGCGATCCGGCGCGGCCTCGCGATGAAGAAGGCGGGCGCCGACCTCGTGTTCATCGAGGCGCCCCAGGGCGTGGACGAAATGCGGCGCATCACCGAGGAGATCCCGCCGCCACTGCTCGTGAACATGGTCGAGGGCGGCCATACGCCGCTATTGCCGCTGAAGGAGCTCGAGTCGATCGGCTACGAAGTGGCCGTCTATCCGGTGACGGGAATTCTGACCGCGGCGCGCGCGCTCGAGCAGGCTTACGCCCACCTCGCGAAGAACGGCGACACGGAAGCCATCAAGGATCGCATGATGGGCTTCGACGAGTTCGGCAGCCTCGTCGGCCTCGAAGAGAAGTACGCCCTCGCCGAGAAGTACCGAAGCTGAAAACCGGGGACGGGTACAGGTTTCCCGAAGAAGCCGGTCCCGCTCCCCGAATGCCTGAAACAGAACGGGCCCGGCATCCTCTCTGGAATGCCGGGCCCGGTCTGTTTGCGAAGCGCCTGCGGTTCCCCCCGGAGTGCAGACCTTCGCGAGCCTCGTGCCGGCGCTACAGGACGCCGGCCCTCCGCTCCCCGATCAGAACGAGAACGTCGCGCCGCCGACGAAGCGAGCGTCGGTGATCGCACCGGCCGAGCTGCCGATGTCAGTGTCGACGTAGCGCAGGTCGAAGCTGAGGTTCTTGTGAACCGCGACCACGAGACCGGCGTTCCAGTCCAGGTAGTTGTTCTGCGTGCCGTACAGGAACTCGGTCGCGTGCGTGTAACCGAGGTTCGAGTCGAACGTCAGCGCCACGATGTTGTTCTCCGGCAGCGGAATCGGAACCGCGAAGCCCGTCTGGAAGACGAATCCGTCGCCCGCGTATCCGAAGTAGTCCGGACCGTAGATGAAGGCCGCCTTGACGGTCGCCACGTCCATCACGTTGTAGGCGCCCTTGAGCGCGAACTCCCAGTAGTTGTAGTCCGACTCCTTCGGGTACCACAGGAACGTCGCGTTCGTGTCGAGCGTGAAGTCGCCGAACGTCTTCGAGAAGCCGGCGAAGTAATCCTGCTCGAGGTAGCTGTCGTCGCCGGGGCCGTAGTTGACCGACGAGGCCCAGGTGCCGACGTACAGGCCGATGTCGTGCTTGTAGGTCGCACCGCCCTGAGCGGCGAAGCCGGTCTGGGTCTGCGAGATGCCGCGGAACGAGTAGTCGGAAATCAGCGTCACGCTTCCGGAGAAGCCGCCCGGGAGCCAGTCGCCGAGGAACCCTTCGTCCTCCTCTTCCACCGCCGCCGCAGCCGGGGCCGCGGCAGGTGCCTCTTCCGTCTCGTCCTCTCCGGGGCCTCCGGCGAAGGCGTTGGTGGACAGCACCAGGGCTGCCGCCGCTCCGAGAACCACGTTTCCGTACCTGAACTTCATTGATGTCCCTCCATGTCTCTTGGACAAGAATTTCGACCTGCCCGGTCCGCGCGGCGAAGTCGTTGCCTGACGGCGTCGGTGCAGAGCAAAGGTCAGGCCAACCGGAAGCGCGTGTTTTTCCGGGTTTCTTGCGAGGACGCACGGTCCGGCGGCGGTCCCGTGCCCAACGAGACGGCAGGAGGTGCCTGCCCGGTGTGCAATCGAGCGTTCGCGGGCAGAAATCGAGATCCGGTCCGGATTTCGACCCGAGGCGGGTTTCCCGCTAGGACGTCCCGCCATGGACCTCAGCTACGGCCCCAAATACGAAGACTTCCGCAACGATGTCCGCGCCTTCCTCGACGCGCACAAGAGCACGGCACCTCGCGGCGCCGGCGGCCTGAGCGAAGGCTCGGATTCGACGCGGAGCTGGCAGAAGATTCTCGTCGAGAACGGTTACGCGTCGCGCACCGTGCCGAAGGAATACGGCGGCTTCGGCGCGAAGCCCGACCTGCTCGAGAACATCATCATCGACGAGGAATTCCGGCGCGCCGGCGTGCCGCGCGGCATGGCCAACCAGGGCATCAGCATGTTCGTGCCGACGCTGCTGCAGTACGGCACCGAAGAGCAGAAGAAGAAGTACATCGGCCCCACGATCCGCGGCGAGACGATCTGGTGCCAGGGTTACAGCGAGCCCGGCAGCGGCTCCGATCTCGCGAGCCTGAGGACTTCCGCCGTGCTCGACGGCGACGAGTTCGTGATCAACGGCCACAAGATCTGGACGAGCACGGCGCGCGAAGCGCAGATGATGTTCGCGCTGATCCGCACCGAACCCGACGCACCGAAGCACGAAGGCATCAGCTACCTGCTCATCGACATGAAGTCGCCGGGCATCACCATCCGTCCCCTCGTGATGATGACCGGCCAGGCCGGCTTCAACGAGGTTTTCTTCGACAACGTTCGCGTGCCCCGCGAGAACCTCATCGGCAAGCGCGGGCAGGGATGGGAAGTCGGCAAGGCCACGCTCATCCACGAGCGCAACATGCTCGGCGCGGCCGACCAGACCGAGACGGCCTACCTCGGCTGCAGGGAAGTCCTGAAAGACTTCGGAGTGATCGACCAGCCGGTCTATCGCGACCGCCTCATGAAGCTGGCCGCGCGCACCTACGCGATGAAGTACCACTCGATGCGCATGCTCACCGACCGCTTGAAGAAGCGGCCTCCCGACGGCGCGGCGCTCATCATGAAACTGAACGGTTGCCAGCTGACTCACGACATCGCCAAGCTCGCGATCGACGCGATGCAGGAGACGGGAACGCTGAGGCGCGGATCGAAGCACGCGCGCGGCGACGGCGCGTGGCAGATCGGCTACATGTTCCAGCTCGGCCTCATCATCGGCGGCGGCACCGCGCAGATCCAGAAGAACATCATCAGCGAGATCGGGCTCGGGATGCCGCGCGAGCCCCGCGCCGCAAAGAAGGGCTGAGTCATGGATTTCGGACTTTCCGACGACCAGTCCCTCTTTCAGCAGTCGCTGCGCGGCTTCCTCGCGGACAAGGTTCCGACCGAGCGCGTGCGCAGCATCATGGACACGCCGGCGGCGCACGACGCGGCGCTCCTTGCGCAGCTCGGCGAGCAGGGCGTGACGGGAATTCTCGTGCCGGCCGAATACGGCGGCACGGGCCTCGGCCTTCTCGACGCCGCGCTCGCGGCGGAAGAGCTCGGGCGCGCGGCGACGCCGTTTTCGTTCCACAGCGCGGCCGTGCTCGCGCCGCTGCTGCTCGCGGCTTCGCGCGGCGAAGCGCGGAAGTCCGAATGGCTGCCTCGAATCGCCGAAGGGCGCTCGCTCGTCTCGGTGGTACTCGGCGCGCCGATTCCGCAGGGCGGGCGGCTGCGCGGTCGCGTGATGTTCGTGCCGGACGCGCTCGCGGCGGATGCGTTCGTCGTGCAGTGCGGGAGCGCGGAAGCTCCCGAGTTTCACCTGATTCCGCGCGCGGCGGCGGGGCTTCGCGCCGAAGCCCTTGCGACCGTGGACGATACGCGGCGGGTCGGCGAGATCGTCTTCGAGGACGTGGTGGTGGACGCGGCGACGCGGTTCGAGATTCCGGATGGGGCGGCCGTGCTCGAACGTGCGATCGATGCCGCTCGCGTTGCGCTCGCAGCGGACTCGCTCGGTGCCTCGGAGCGCTCGCTCGAGGAAGCCGTCAGGTACGCGCTCACGCGCGAGCAGTTCGGACGCGTGATCGGCTCGTTCCAGGCCGTCAAGCACATGTGCGCGGAGGTCTTCGCGGAGGTAGAGCCGGTGCGCTCGCTGCTGTGGTATGCAGGTTTTGCGTGGGACGAGAAGCAGGGCGATGCCGCGGCGACGATCGCGCTTCTCAAGTCGCACGCGACGGAAGTCGCGACCGAAGCCACCACGACCTGCGTGCAGGTCTACGGCGGCATGGGCTTCACGTGGGAGTGCGACATGCAGCTGTGGTTCAAGCGCGCCGGTTACAACCGGCAGATGTTCGGATCGCCGACAGCCCTGCGCGAGCGTGCGGCTGCGCTCGGCTGAGCTGAAAGAAAAGGGGACGGACCCGTTTCGCGCGCTGCGATAAGCGGATCCGTCCCTGTTCGTTACTTCTTTTCGCCCGGTGTGGGCGTCGGGCTCGCCTTGGGCGACGGAGCCATGTCGGGCTGCGCGGCCGGCGAGTCGGTGGTCGCGTTCGGGCCTTTGGCCTTGCACTCCTTCACTTCGGCGACGGAGATGGCCATCTGCTCGGCGACGGCCTCCGGGGCTTTGCCTCGCTCCAGGTTCTTGTTGATGAGGCCGCAGTTGACTGCGGCGAAGCTTGAAACGGCAGCACCGCCGACGAGAGCGGCGGCGATGGGAAGGGCAAGAATCGTCTTCATCATTTCTCGTCTCCTCGAGTTTCGTCTCGTTGGTCGTCTGTCGTCTTCGGGCGGTTCCTCCGCGGAGGCGGGACCGCCGTTCCAATCATCCGGTGCTCAGACGACGACGTCGATGCAGAAATCGACGAAGAAGAAGCGCAACGGGGCAGGAGTGGATGCTGCATCCCCCGCGCGAGGGAAAAGTTGCCGTGGTTGGACCACTCGCTCATCGACGACCGCAAGGCGATCGCGGCCAGGCACCTGACGCCGTTCCTGCGCGAGGACGTCCCTCCGGGTGCGATGCTGATGATGCTCGACAACCTCGTGCAGCAGGCCGCCAACCGGCGCTTCACGAGCCAGCTCGGCATCTCGCGGCGTGACGCCGTGCGTGCGGCGCTTGCGCTGTGGGGCGGCGGCGCGCTTCGCCAGCGAACCAATCTTCGCGCGGTTCCTCCGCCCACGATTCCGCTACAGCGCCCGGCACCGGAATCGAAGAAGAAGCCCGCCGAGAGCTGACCGGGAGCGGTGCCGGCCGGCTGCCCGCTTGCGCGCAGATCCTCGTTTCCGTCAGTACGGATCCGCGTACATGGTGCGCCTCCCGCTCCGGGAGACGGCCTGATGAAGCGTCGAATATGGGTGCCCGCCCTCTGCGGGCTCGCGCTGGCGGCATGCACCGCGCGTGATACCCACGAGCGCCTCAACGGCGTTCTGTGGATGCAGACGTCGGCGGAGTACCAGGCGCTCGTGGCCGTCACTTTCCGCCACGCCACCGCGAGAGTGCTCGAGCTTGCGAAGCAGTTCCAGGCCGGGAGAACGCCGCCGTCCGCAGCCATCGAGCAGCCCGGCGAGAACACGAAGCGCCTGCCGCCTGCCGTCATCGTCGACATCGACGAGACGCTTCTCGACAACTCACCCATGTCCGGCGAGCTCATCGAGCATCGCGTCGGCTGGGACGACAAGGTCTGGACCGACTGGGTGGAAAGGAGACAGGCCGAGTACATCCGCGGCGCGGAGGACTTCGTCGAGAAGGTCCGCGGCGCCGGCGTCGAGGTTTTCTTCGTGACCAACCGCAAGGTGTCCGAGCAGAGCTGTACGATCGACGACATGTTGCCGATCGCCGTGACGGACGCGCAGCTTCTCGCATCCGGGGAATACGACCACGACACCGGCGAGGTCTGGAAGAACGAGAAGACCACGCGCCGCGCCGCCATCGCGCGCAGCCACTGGATCCTCGCGCTCGTCGGCGACGACCTTGCCGACTTCATTCCGGGCGTGCGCGACGGGGTGACGCCCGAGCAGCGCATCGAGGCGATGGAGAAGAACCTCGCACGCTTCGGCGACCGGTGGTTCCTGCTTCCGAATCCGGTCTACGGCTCGTGGGAGTTCGCGATCGTCAATCCGGCCGACAAGGACGGAAGCCAGCTCGGCGACAAGCACCGCAAGCTGCGGCGCTTCCCGCGAAGCGAGCGGGACCAGAGGCCCTGCGGAGCGCCGGGCCGCACGCCGCCCGCGCCGGATTCGTCCAGCTCCCCGGCGTCCTAGCGCCGCCTCGATCCGCCGAGGATTCCGCCGAGCACGCCGCGCAGGATCTGGCGGCCGAGCTGGCTGCCGACCGTGCGCATCGTCTGCTTGGCCATCGTCTCGACCATGCCCTGGCGGCGCTTCGTTCCCCAGACGATGTCGGAGAGCCCGCCGCCTTCTTCCTCCTTGCGCGGCGGAATCGGCGCGGCATCGGCCGGCGCGGCGGTCGCTTCCGTGCGGCGAGTCAGCATCTCGTAAGCCGACTCGCGGTTGACGCGCGCGTCGTACTTCGCGCCGAGCGGGCTGCGCGCCCGCACTGCCGCTCTTTCCTCTTCCGTGATGGCCCCGATGCGCGACCGCGGCGGACAGATCTTCGCGCGTTCGACGGGCGACGGGACGCCGCCTTCCTGCAGGGTCGAAACCAGGGCCTCGCCGACGGCGAGCTTCGCGATGGCGTCCGCAACGTCCACACCCGGATTGGCCGCGAACGTCTCGGCGGCCGCGCGCACCGCCTTCTGGTCGCGCGGCGTGAAGGCGCGAAGTGCGTGCTGGATGCGGTTGCCGAGCTGGCCGAGCACCTTGTCGGGAACGTCGTCGGGATACTGCGAGCAGAAGTACACGCCGACGCCTTTCGAGCGGATGAGACGCACGACCTGCTCGACGCGCTCGAGCAAGGACGCCGGCGCGTCGTCGAAGAGGAGATGGGCCTCGTCGAAAAGGAACACGAGCTTCGGCTTGTCGAGGTCGCCGACCTCCGGAAGGTTCTCGAACAGCTCGGAGAGCAGCCACAGCAGGAACGTCGAGTAGAGCCGCGGCTTCAGGATCAGCCGGTCGGCGGCCAGCACGCTGATGACGCCGCGGCCCGAAAGGTCGGTGCGAAAGAGGTCGGCGATCTCCAGCGCGGGCTCGCCGAACAGCTCCTCGCCGCCGTCGCGCTCGAGCGAGAGCAGCGCGCGCTGGATGGCCGCGACCGACTGCGTGCTCACGAGCCCGTATGACGAAGAGATCTCCTTGCGGTTGTCCGCGACGAACGTGAGCAGCGCGCGCAGATCGTCGAGGTCGAGCAGCAGAAGCCCGCGGTCGTCGGCGAGCTTGAACGCGACGTCGAGCGCTCCCGACTGCGCGTCGCTCAGGTCGAGGATGCGCGCGAGCAGCGCCGGCCCGATCTCGCTCACGGTCGCGCGCACCGGATGGCCCGACTTGCCGTCGATGTCCCAGAAGACGACCGGAGAAGCTTCGGCGGTAAAGTCGGTGAGGCCGAGCTCGGTCGCGCGCGCCCGCGCCTTGTCGCTACCGCCCGCCATCGCGAGGCCGGCCACGTCGCCCTTCACGTCGGCCACGAACACGGGAACGCCGATGCGCGAGAAGCCTTCGGCGAGCACCAGCAGCGACACGGTCTTGCCGGTTCCGGTGGCGCCCGCGACGAGGCCGTGGCGATTGCCGAAGCGCGCGGACAGGAAGGCGGGCCGCTCGCCCTTGCCGATCAGGATCTCGTTCACTCGTGGCCTCCGCCCGCGAGCGGGCGCCGGATCTTCCGGCCGCGGCGCGGGCGAATCCAGCCGCACGTGTGGCGTTCCGCCTGCGGCGCGGGAGAATCCGGTCGCGCGGGGTGTAACGTTTCGGCTCCGGGATGCGTTAGGCTGCCGGCATGGCTTCGTCCGGCGCCATCGAGCAGGCCTTTCGGCTGGGCGAGCGCCGTCTCTGGGCGATCGCGTACCGGCTGACCGGCGTCGCTGCGGACGCCGACGAGGTGGTCCAGGAGGCGTTCGCGCGCGCGCTCGAGCAGCAGCGGACGCTGGATGGCGACGATCTCGACCGCTGGCTCGTTCGCGTGGCCTCCAACCTCAGCCTCGATCGTCTGCGCCGGCGCCGTCGTCGCGGCTACACCGGCTCGTGGCTGCCGTCGCCCGTCGAAGACGACTCGCCGGAGCCGTCCGGGGAAAGCGCGGAGAGCCGCTACGAGCGCGCCGAGACGGCGTCGTTCGCGTGGCTGCTCGCTCTCGAAACCCTCGGACCGCGTGCGCGCGCCGCGCTGGTGCTCGCCGACGTTCTCGAGTACCCGGCCGCCGACGTTGCGCGCATCCTGGAAACCAGTGAAGGCAACGTGCGCGTCCTGCACCACCGTGCGCGCCGCGCCCTCGAAAAGCTCGATGTCTCCCCCGGGATGTCCGCGGTCACGCGCGACCGACAGCACGAGGCGCTCGCGAAGTTCGTCTCGTGCATGATGCAGCAGGACGTCGCCGGCATGGAGGCGCTGCTCGCTGCCGACGTGCGTTCGATCACCGACGCGGACGGCCGCTACACGGCCCTGCGCGAACCGATCTCGGGGCGTGCGCGCGTCGCTCGCTTTCACCT
>CAYYVZ010000042.1:0-18847 GCA_964475235.1 uncultured Myxococcales bacterium
GTTCCATTCGCTGTCGCCGTGGCCGCGCAGGTCCGGGCAGATGACGTGCCAGTCGTCGCGCAGCGCCTGGGCAACCCAGTCCCAGTTGCGGCAATGGTCTCGGCCGCCATGGACCAGAAGCAGCGGCGGCTTGCCGGTAAAGCCCGACACGAATTCGCCGACCGACGCCACGACTTTCGCGACCGCCGTCGGCATGACCGGCGGCACCTTGCTCGCGCGTCCTCGTGCCGAAGTCTCCTTGCGCACGGCCTCGGCGATCGCGGTCAGCGAGTGCGTCGACTCGCTGAGAATGAATCGCGAACCGATCGGTGCGTTGCGCTCGGCGAGCAGGTGACCGAGCGCGACATCGTCCGAGTAGACGACGGGTATCGCGCCGGGCAGAAGCATCGGCACCTTGCCGTTGACGAGATCGGCGAGAAGGTGGTTGGTGCCCGGCGAGGTGAGCGGTCCGGGCCCGTAGATTCCGGAAGGATGAAGGAAGACGGCCGGAAGGCCGTCGCCGACGGCGGCCGTGACGATGCGGTCGGCCTCCTGCTTCGAGCGTTCGTAGAACGTCGCCTTCGGAGCTGCGTCGATCTCGCTCTCGTCGAACGGCTGTCCCGGTGGCGCGAAGCGGAAGACGTCGATGGTGCTGGCGTAAACGAATCGCTTCGCACCCACGGCTCGCGCGGCCGCCACGACGTTCCTGGTGCCGTCCGCATTCACGCGATCGAACTCGCGCGGATCCTTCAGCCACTGCTCGGGAAGACCGGACGCGTGGTAGATCACGTCGCAGCCTTCGGCCGCGGCGAGCACGGAGGCCGCGTCGGTCACGTCGCCCGCGACGAGCTCGCAGGCAGGCGGAACGACCGTGGCTGCGCGGCCCGGGCTGCGCACGAGGGCCCGTACCTTGCGGCCCTCCGAGACGAGAAGGCGGGCGATCGCATTGCCGAGGAGGCCGGTCGCGCCGGTCAAAAGCACCTGATTGGGCATGCAGGTCTACTACCACACGACGGACCTGACGCGAGGGGGTGAGCGCCGAGGTGGCTCGGCGGCTCGGCGAAGCGGTCCCCATCCTGCGTTCTCGATGGCGTCCGGATGTTCGTCCCTCGTCAGCTCGGGCCTCACGGGGCCGGAAACTCGGTAAGGGTCTGGATCACGTTGCGCGGAGCAGCCTATCATCCGGATCTGTGCCGGCCTTCACGCCGCGCGGGAGGGGATCAAGATGAAGAACGGGTGGATCACGAGCTCGGCCCTGGTTGCCTTTCTGATCGTTCAGGCGGGCGTCGCCCATGCGGACCTCGCGGCGGATCGCTGCGGCGGATCCAAGATGAAGGCGACCGGCAAGTACGGGCAGTCGGTGTTCAAGTGCCACTCGACGGCCGCGAAGAGAGACGAAGCCGTCGATGCCGCGTGCCTCACGAACGCGTCCGGAAAGCTGACGACGTCGTTCGAGAAGGCGGAGGACGCCGGCGGCTGCGTGACGGCCGACGACGAGGGCACGGTCTCTTCGTCGCTCTCCTCCGCGATCGACGCGATCGTTCTGTCGCTCGCGCCGGCCGACGACGACGACGCGCGCACATGCGCATCGTCCAAAATGAAGGCGGCCGGAAAGCAGATCGGCTCCATCCTCAAGTGCTACGCCACCGGAGCGAAAAACAGCGGCGCTCCCGACCCCGAGTGCATCACGAAGGCCTACAACAAGCTCGTCGGCTCGTTCTCCAAGGCCGAGAGCAGGGGCGGCTGCACGACGACGGGCGACGTCGGCGCGATCGACGCCGCCGACGAGAACGCGAGCGAGGAACAGGTCGAAGCGCTCTCGCCCGTTTGCGGCGACGTGATCGTCGGCCCGACCCAGGCCTGCGAGGTCGGCAACGACCCCGGTTGCCCGGGGCTCTGCAACTCCTCCTGCGTGTGCGTCTTTCCGCCGGACTGCGGCAACGGCACCGCGGAGCTGCCGGAAGAATGTGACGACGGCGACATGATGTCGGGCGACGGCTGCTCGGCGACGTGCCAGCTCGAGAACGCGAGCGCGCTGTGCGCAGGCGTGCCGTCGACTGCCGGCACGGACATCGACGCCGTGCTGGTCAGTGACGGATTCGTCGGGCCGGTGCACGCGACCTCGCCGCCGCTCGATCCCGCCCGGCTGTTCGTCGTGGAACGCGAAGGAGTCATTCGCATCCTCAACCTCGCCGACAATTCGATCGAGCCGGTCGACTTCCTCGACATCGTCGACATCGTCGATCCTGCCGGCGAGGGCGGCCTGCTCAGCATGGCGTTCGACCCCGACTACGACACGACCCGCCGCTTCTTCGTGTACTACACGGACAACGGCGGCGACCTGGTAATCGCGCGCTACCAGACCGATTCGATGAACCCGAACGTCGCCGACGAGTCCACGGCGCACATCCTGCTCACGGTTCCTCACCCCGGCGCGTCGAATCACAACGGCGGCCAGGTCGCGTTCGGCCCGGACGGCTACCTCTACGCGGGGACGGGCGACGGTGGCGGCGGCGGCGATCCTTTCGAGTCGGGGCAGAACAACGGAGACCTCCGCGGCAAGGTGCTTCGCTTCGACATCGACGTCGACGTGCCGCCTTACTATGCAATACCGCCGAGCAACCCGTTCTTCGGCAGTCTCGCGGGCGATTTTCGCCTGATCTGGGCCAACGGCCTGCGCAACCCGTGGCGGCTGAGCTTCGATTTCGCGACGGGAGACCTGCTCATCGCCGACGTCGGGCAGGGCCAGCGCGAGGAGATCGACTTCCAGGCTGCGTCGAGTCTCGGCGGCGAGAACTACGGGTGGGACATCTTCGAAGGCACCACCTGCCACGAGCCCACGCCGCCCGCGATGACCTGTCCGGGACCGGCGGGATTCACGTTCCCGATCTTCGAGTACAACCACGGGGTCGGCTGCTCGATCACGGGTGGTTTCGTCTACCGCGGATGCGCGATGCCGGACATGGCGGCGGAGTACTTCTACTCGGACTACTGCTCGAGTTTCCTGAGGACGGTGGAGATCAGCGGAGGGATGGCCATCAACCCGACCGACCGGACGGCCGACGCCGAATCGGCCGGCGCCTCGATCTCGAACGTGGTGTCGTTCGGACAGGACGCCCGCGGCGAGGTCTACATCATCAACCAGGGTGGTGAGATCTACCGCATCGAGCCTGAGTGAGAAATCAGGGACGGATCCCGATTTCCCTGACGGGAAATCGGGATCCGTCCCCGATTTACGTGGCGGGTGCGGAGGCCACGCCGCATCGGCTCGAAAATCGTCAGCTCGCGAACAGTGCCTTTTCCTCCTGGATGAGGCCCGCGAACGACGGCCGCGCCATCATGTTCTTCACGTACGCGGCAAGGTTCGGCCAGCGCTTCTCGTCCACCGTGAAGTTCGCGTGCGCGAGGTTCACGAACTGGCTCGTCACCGCGATGTCGGCAATCGACAGCTCGCCGTTGACGAGGAACTTCTTGCCGCCGGCGAGCTGGGCCTCGAGATAGTCGAACATCGGAGGCACGTCCTCGTCGATGGCCTTCTGCACCACCGCTTCGTCGGTCGGCTGACCCATGAAGCGGGGCCCCACGACACGCTGGAAGAAGATCGCGCCGGTGATCTTGGCGGCAATGCCGCCGTCGGCGTACTCCTCCAGAAAGACCGCACGGCCGCGATCCTTCGGGTCTTTCGGGAAGAGAGACGGCGACGGGTTCGAGGCCTCGAGATAGTCGAGGATCGCCGACGAATCCGGCAGGTAGTAGTCGTCTTCCTGCAACACGGGAATCTTTCCGAGCGGGCTTATCTTCTTGAACTCGGGGCTTACGCCGAAAGGAAACACCGGCTCGAGCTCGTAGTCGAGACCCTTCTCGGCGAGGGCCACGCGAACCTTGCGGACGAACGGGGACGCTCCAACTCCATGCACCTTTCTCATGACGGATCTCCTCCTGTGGGGATACTTGCGGTCGTGTAGCGGCCGCGCGTTGCGGCCGGTCGGGACGCGCCGCGCGGTCGGCGGGCGGGTCGTGGTGGATCGGAAGCCGGAGCCGGCGCATTCGGCCGGACGCCGTTCTCGATCGGCGAGAAGGCGTCTGCTGCTTCGACGGGGCTGAAATCGAACAGGGTAGGAATGCGGCGCGCGACCTCCAGATCTCCCTCGCAGGAGATCGCGTCTGTCGAGCCGGGAACGAGAAGGCCGCTTGCGAACAGCAACATCTCCGTCGGCCTCGCACTCACGACGACCTCGTGTTCGAGAGGCCTGGTGGACACGTTCGTTCCGGCGTCGCCTCCGCGCACGTAGATGTCGACGGACTCCGTTCCGTCGTCCACACGCAGCCTGGCGCCGATGGTCGCGCCTGCCACCGCTCGCGCAAACGACTGGAACCCGAGTACGAGCCATTCGGGGCGGATGCGGTCGTTCGGATCGGGCGAACCGAGAAAGCGCATGCCCCAGCGCGTGAGATCGGCGAGCACGGGAGCGAGGGCGCGGCCGGCCTCGTCGAGCTCGTAGATCGCGACCACCGCCGGCGGCACGACGCGCTTCGAGACGATGGCTTTCTCTTCGAGCTTGACGAGGCGGTCGGCGAGGACGCTCGGGCTCACGCCGTTGAGGGCCGACTTGAGATCGCTGAAGTGCTTCGGGCCGAAGAACAGCTCGCGGAGGATCAGGATCGTCCAGCGCTCGCCGAGAATCTCGACGGCCCGGGTCAGCGGGCAGAACTGCGCGTAACGAAAATCAGCCATCGGGCGGGCATTTACGTCTCCGCCGACGCAGCAGTCAAAGGTTTCGGTTCGAAAAACGAATCGCGATGTGGGCACGGCCACTTCCAGCCGGGCAAGGGCCTCGCGGGGCGACGCGGCCCGTCCGGCCTCGAAAACCAGGCTCGCGCCACGAATCCCGGCGTGCGCGAAGGGTCTTCGCTGCGGAAGCACCTGCCGGCGCGACGTCGGGCCGACGATCCATCGTCTCTCGACTGGGACCGAGACGCGTTTTTCGGCAGGGTGTTCCCGCGGCCGCCGCCGCACGAGGAGAAACGCGGATGAAGCTCGAGCTCGATCATATCGTTCTTGCCGTCACCGACATGGACGCGATGCTGAAGTTCTACATCGACGTGCTCGGCCTCGCGCCTCACCGCGTCGAGCAGTACCGTGCGGGCACCGTTCCGTTCCCGTGCGCCCGCATCAGCGAAAATACACTGATCGACCTGTTGCCGCCGGCCATGTGGAACTTCGGCGACGCTGCCGCGCGCACGCCGTACACGAACCTCAACCACTTCTGCATCGCGCTCGAGAAAAGCGAGTGGGATGCGCAGCTCGCGCGACTCGAGAGCGCGAGCGTCGAGATCGAAATGGGGCCGATGCTGCTTTCGGGCGCGCGCGGCGACGGCATGTCGATCTACATCCGCGATCCCGACGGCAACCGTGTCGAGCTGCGCTACTACGAGTGATCTCCAGGCGCGCACTGATCGTTGCCTCGGTGTTCTTCGCTGCCGCGTGCGCGGGTGCCCGACGCGGGGCTGACGAGGCGTCGCACACGCTGGGCAGCACCGCGGCGGCGGACTCGACGCTCGGTGCCGCCGCGCCGGCCTCCGACGAGATGCCGCGCGACGTGAGACGCATCGCCCAGACGGACTGCCACAGCGATTTCGCGACCGACGACATCGCAGGGTTCGTGCAGGAGTGGTTCGGAGTCGTCGCAGGGCTTCAGCTCAGCGTCGATACGCACGCCACTCGCCAGTTCCTCGCGGATCCCGAAGGGCGACACCTCGACGAGCTCTACCCCGTGCTGCAGTGCGGGGCGGCGGCGATCGCACCCTTCCAGGAGAGCAGCGATGCAGCGGTGCGCAGCCTGGCGAGGGGGCTCACCGCAATCCTCGCGGAGGCCATGAGCCGGGAGAAGCAGAATGCGGCCCTCTTCCGCGCGACGGATTGGGCGGCCTACGGATCGCTCGCGTCGCAGTCGCGCCGCTGGAGCGAGATCCGGATTTCGACGCGCGATCTTTCCGGGCGCGCGGCGCAGCTGACGGAGCGGATCGCCGGAGTGCTGAGGGAGGACGGCCGCCCCGTGCTCGGTCCGGGCCGGCTTCGCATCGCGCAGCGGGAACGCGAAGTGGCACTGCGCTACCGTTTTCGTTTCGCCGATCTCTCGCTTCTCGTCGAGTACCGCGTCGACCCGGCGGGGCCGCTGTCGTTCTCGGCCCGCAACGTGCTCAAGTGGCTGTATCACGGAAAGGGTCTGACGTACGCAGACCCGGGCGCTCTGGACTCGACCTCGCGCCCTCGCTAACTCGCGGCGATGGAGTTCAACCTCGCCGATATCCACGAAGCCGTCTCTGCCACCTGTCCCGATCGCGAATGCATCGTCTGGCGCGACCGTCGCCTGACGTACGGCGACGTCACCGACCGAACGCGGCGTCTCGCGAACTACCTCGTCTCGAAGGGGCTCGGCGTGGCCACCGAACGCGGTGCGCTGTCGGGCTGGGAGTCGGGGCAGAGCCACCTCGCGCTCTATCTCTACAACTGCAACGAGTACCTCGAAGGCATGCTCGGCGCGTTCAAGGCGCGTGTCGCGCCGTTCAACGTCAACTACCGTTACGTCGAGGAAGAGCTTCTCTACCTGTTCCGCGATGCGAAGGCCGAGGCGGTGATCTACCACTCGGCGATGGCGCCGACACTTGCGAAAGTCCTGCCCGAGCTGCCCGGGGTCAAGGTGCTGCTGCAGGTGGCCGACGAGTCGGGAAACGCCCTGCTGCCCGGCGCCGTCGACTACGAGGAAGCGCTCGCGTCGTCGTCCGCGGCGAAGCCTTCGACCCGGCTCTCTCCCGACGACCTCTACATTCTCTATACGGGCGGAACGACGGGAATGCCGAAGGGCGTCCTGTGGCGGCAGTCGGACATCTACTTCGCCGCCCTCGGCGGAACGATGCCGGGCTCGGGCGAGCACCAGACGATGGAGTCGGTGTTGTCGATGGCGGGCGGAGGGCCGCGCCTGCTTCCGGCGCCGCCGTTCATGCACGGCGCCGCGCACTGGGCCGCGTTCAACACGATGAACGGCGGCGGTACCGTCTTCATCCAGGACGATCCCAAGCGCCTCGACGGCGACGACATCTGGGGACTCGTCGAACGCGAGAAGATCCAGGGCCTGCTCATCGTCGGCGACGCGTTCGCGCGGCCCCTTCTCGACCAGCTCGAGAAGAAGTCCTACGACCTTTCGAGCCTCAGCCTGCTCGTGTCCGGCGGCGCGGTGCTCAACGTCGGCATCAAGGAGGAGATCCTCGAGAAGATTCCCGACGTGATGATCTTCGACGGCATCGGCTCGTCGGAAACCGGAAGCCAGGCGTCGAACATGAGCAGCCGTGGCATGGGCACTTCGACGGGAAGCTTCCTGCCGCAGCCCGGAAACTGCGTGCTGTCGGCGGATCTTTCGAACGTGCTCGAGGCCGGCAGCCCCGACATGGGGTGGTTCGCCAAGGCCGGCCGCGTTCCGCTCGGCTACCTCGGGGACCAGGCGAAGACCGAACGGACATTCCCGCTGCTCGGCGGCATCCGTTACTCGGTGCCGGGCGATCGCGCGCGGCACCTCGCGAGCGGTCTCATCGAAGTGCTCGGCCGCGATTCGGTGACGATCAACTCGGGCGGCGAGAAGATCTTCGCCGAGGAAGTCGAGCAGGCCCTCAAACACCATCCGGCGGTGTACGACGTCGTGGTTTGCGGGCGGCCTAGCCCGCGCTGGGGGCAGGAAGTGGTCGCCGTCGTCGCGCTGCGCGACGGCGCGAAGGTCGCCGAGGAAGATCTGCTCGAGGAGGCGGCCAAGCGGCTCGCGCGTTACAAGCTTCCGAAAGCCTTCGTCTTCCGCGACGAGATCCTGCGCAGTCCGAGCGGCAAGGCCGACTACCGCTGGGCCAAGGAGCAGGCGACGGTCCAGTAGGAGCAGGCGACGGTCCAGTAGGAGCAAGCGACGGTCCTGTAGGAGCAAGCGACGGTCCTGTAGGAGCAGGCGACGGTCCTGCAGGAGCAGGCGACGGCCTGATCCCGGCTTTCGCGTGCACTGGTGCGGGGGTACCCTGCGGCGCCGTGACGTATCTCGACGGTCCGCGCCCTCGACTCTTCGCCCATCGCGGTGCCAGCGGCACCGCTCCCGAGAATACGCTCGAAGCGTTCGCCGAAGGCCTGGCGGCCGGCGCCGACCGGCTCGAGCTCGACATTCACGCGACGGCCGACGGCGAGATCGTCGTCTTCCACGACGAGACGCTCGAGCGCACGACCAACGGCAGCGGCCTCGTGCGCGAGCGCACGCTCGCCGAGCTGAAGAAGCTCGACGCGGGCTATCACTTCCTGGATGAGTCGGGACGCTTTCCGTTCCGCGGCAAGGGCGTACGGATCGCGACGCTTGCCGAGGTGCTCGAAGAGTTTCCCGACACTCCTCTCAACGTGGAGCTCAAGTACGACGACGGCAAGGAAGTCGAGGCATTCTTCGACGTCGTCGACGCACACGGCGCGCGCGACCGCGTGCTGGCCGCGGCGTTCGAGGATCACATCATCCAGCGCCTGCGTCTCGTCGGCCGCGGAGTCCTCAGCAGCCTTTCGGCTGCGGAGGTCGCGCAGTTCGTCGGTGGCTGCATCACCGACACGCTTCACGGCTACGTCGCTCCGGGCCAGGCCCTGCAGGTTCCGCCCCGCCACGAGGACGTCGAAATCGTGACGCCCGACTTCATCGAATGCGCACACCGCTTCGGCATGGAAGTCCACGTGTGGACGATCAACGACGAAGCCGAGATGGAAAGACTCCTCGACCTCGGCGTCGACGGGCTCATGAGCGACTTCCCGAAGCGCGCGCTCGAAGTCTACCGCCGCAGGGGACTCCGGCCGTGACCCAGTCCGCCACGGCGGTGACGCCCGCACCGGCCGCGGTCTACGAGCGCGAGCTCGACGCGTCCGTCGAGCGAATCTGGGAGAACGTGCTCGACTGGGAGCACCTTCCGTACCTGCACTCACAGTCGTTCACGAGCGTGCGCATGACGTCGCAGGACGCCGATCACTGGTGCGGCGAAGTCGGGCTTCCGAACTCGGCCGGCAGCGTTGTCGAGCTCGACGTACGGCTCGATCGTCCGAACCTGCGCTACACGACGCGCACCGTTTCCGGCACCGGCGCGGGAACGGCGATCGTGACGCAGATGTTTCCGCGTTCAGAGCGCCGTACCGGCATCCGCGTGGAGTTTTTCCTTCCGTGGGCGCCGGCCGGTTCCGAGTCGTCCATCGGGGAGATCTACCGCAGCATCTACGTGACGCTCTGGGACCAGGACGAAGCGATGATGCGCGAGCGCCAGCGCGTGATCGACGCCGCGGTGTCGTTGAAGGGCGGCACACCGGATTCGTTGCGTTCTGGCTCCCGGGTCGGGACCGCAATCGACACGCCCCGCTCGATCTCGCTCGGCCGTGTGCGCGAGCTCGCGTCGAAACTGCCCATGGACGTCGAGCTCGGCGGCCGCCGTTTCCGCGTCGTCAGCATCGACGGGCGTCTGTTCGCCCACGACACGCGCTGTCCTCACCTCGGCGGGCCGCTCGGCGAGGGGTCGCTCGAGGGCTGCGAGCTCGTCTGCCCGTGGCACGGTTACCGATTCGACGTGACGACCGGCCGCAGCAGCGACGGCCGAAACCTCCGGATGTCTGCGGCCGCGGTCATCGAGGTCGACGCGTGCGGCGGCGAGGTGAGCCTGCGCCTGCCATGACGCTTCGCCGCTTCCCCGTTCCGCCCACGTGGTTCTGGCTCTCGTTCGCGGTCTCGATCATCTCGAACCAGATCGCCGGGATGGCGGCCGAGCAGTCGATCGCGCTGATGTCGCGCGTCAGCGACTTCGCCGAGGCCGTGCGCGCGCACAGTCTCCAGTACGTGGACTACTGGTCGATGGTCGCGTACCCGTCCGTCATCGTGTTTCTCTACGTCTACCTGAGGCCGGTGCTCGGCTGGTTCGAGGGCGGATGCATCCAGCCGGCGCCGCTGCTCGTCATGCGCCGGGTCGTGAGCGCGCCGCTCGTGTCGGCCGCATCCGGTTTCGTCGCGTGGCTTTCAGGCATCCCGCTCTTCATCGGCATCACGATAGGAGCGTTCGGGCGCTGGTCGCCGGAGCTCGCGTCCCAGCACATCTTCACGCCGCTGATCAACGGCTACCTCGCGGCCACGATCTCGTTCTTCCTCGTCGACCGCATCTACCGCACGGTGGTCTACCCGAAGGTCTTCCCCGACGGCGGGCTTGCGAACGTTCCCGGAGCCTTCGTGCTGGGCGTGCGCGGCCGGTTCTTCCAGCTGTTGCTCGCGCTCTCGTTCATCCCGATGTTCGTGATGCTCGGGCTCACCCGTGCGGCCGAGGTGAGGCTGCTGCGCGGCCTCGATCCGGCCGAGCTCCTGCGTCAGCTCACGATGGCGAGCCAGGCGACGTTCGGCATCTATCTGCTGGTGGGCGGCGTGCTCGCGGCTCTCGTCACGCGCAGCGTGACGCGCTCGATCGAGGAAGCGGCCGCGGCGCTTCGGCGAGTGCAGGCGGGCGACCTCGAGGTACGCGTTCCCGTCGGATCGGCCGACGAGATCGGCGAGCTCGAGGACGGAGTCAACCGGATGGTGAGCGCGCTGCGCGATCGCGAGCGCATCCTGCAGACGTTCGGGCGCGTCGTGGAGCCCGGCGTGCGTGACCGCCTGCTCACGAGCCAGATCGGCCAGCAGGGCGAGCTTCGCCCAGCGACGGTGATGTTCTGCGATCTGCGCGGGTTCACGTCGCTTACCGAGGAACAGGGCGCGGAGGAAGCCGTCGCGACGCTCAACGAGTTCTTCACGGTGACGGCGGGCTGGGTGCGCGAGTGCGGCGGCATCGTGGACAAATTCATCGGCGACGCGGCCCTCGTCGTGTTCGGCCTGCTCGACGACGACAGCGATCCCACCGTCGCCGAGCGTGCCGCGGCGGCGGGAATGCGCTGCGCGCTCGGCCTCGACGAAAAGCTCCGCGACCTCAACAACGACCGTACCTCGCGTGGCAAGGATCCGCTTGCCGTCAGCGTGGCGCTTCACAGTGGAGAGGTGATCGCAGGCATGATCGGGTCGCCGGACCGGCACGAGTACACGGTGGTCGGCGACACGGTGAACGTCGCGGCGCGACTCCAGTCGGCGGCGAAGGACTACGGCGGCGTCGTCGCGTCGCAGGACTCGTGGAAACTCGCCCGCGCGGCCGGCATGGACGTCCCCGTGCGCGGGACGGACGAAATCGTGCTGCGCGGAAGGCGGGAGCCCGTCGTGCTCTATGCGATCGGGCTCGCAGTGAGCGAGATCCGGCTTGCGGCGCTGGCGCGGTGAAAGAGATGATCGTCGATCTTCAAGGTGGAGAGTCCTCGCGACGGAAAGCGTTCCGCTCCCTCCGCGTCTTCGGGACCGTGGCGATAGCGGCTGTGCTGGCCGGCACCGCGCACGCCAGCCAGCCGGAAGCCGCCGGAGAGTCGAGCGCCAATCCGTCGGCGTCGATCTCGCCCGATGAGGAGCCGAATTCTTCTTGCTCGGTGACTCTGAGGCTCTACGACCCGGTCGAGCTGACGTACCTCGAGATGTCGCCTCCCGGATCCCGATGCAGCAGCACGATTCCCGGTCTCGTGATGACGAGCTACACGGGGTACCTGCAAGTCACCGGCTTCCCCGAGGGTTTCCGCGGACCCGCCGATCTCATGACGTGCCACCGCGAGGATCACCACTCCGAGTGCACGCCCTTGCTCGAAGACCTGAGCGTCCTCCTCCTCGCCTATGCCGGACCCGAGGGTGGGCTTCCAGAGCCTCCGGCGATCTGTCCGAGCCGGTTCGACTGCGACATCTGGCAGTGCGAACCGCAGGAGACGCGAGTCGCGGATCGGTGCGGAGACGCGGACGGAAATGGGAATCTTCGCGCCCTCGATGCGCTCACCGTCTTGCGTGCGGCCGTCGGTTTGCAGGAGTGTCCTCCGCAGCGTTGCGACGTGGATCGCGATGGGGAGAGCACCGCGACAGATGCGCGGTCCGTCTTGTCCGCGAGCGTCGGGATCGAGGTCTCCCTCGTCTGTCCCGCGCCGTGCGAAGCGTGGGCGCCGGGTAGCTAGCGCGCCCCGTGCTTCCCGTTAGAGCCCGAGTCGCTGCGCGAGCGCGCTGTCGATACGACCTTCCGGATCCAGCCCGCGTCGAACTTCGCGGAAGGCCGGAAGCCGCGGCTCCATCGCGGCCAACTGCTCCGCCGTCGTGAACGCATCCTTCGCGAGATAGACGCGTCCGCCCGCCTCGATGACGACCTCGTTCAGCCGCGCGACGAGCGCCGGCGTTCCCTCGTGGACCGGAAAGTCCATCGCGAAAGAGATCCCCGGCATCGGAAACGACAGCAACCCTCTTCCTTCCGCCCCGCAGTCCTTGAGGACGACGAGAAACGGCCCCGGCCCGCCGCTGCGCGCGACTTCGACGAGGCGACGATACGTGCGCATGGTCGGATCGGCCGGCAGCACGCACTGGTACTGCGTGAAGCCTCGGCGGCCGTAAAGAAGATTCCAGTCGCTCACGACGTCGAGCGGATAGAAGAACGACTCGGCGCTGCACACGCGCGACGGTAGTCCGGCCTCGCGACGCGCGTCCGCGCTTCGCCTCGACGTGTCGTAGCGCAAGGAATTGAACAGCCCGATCGTCGCATCGCTCAGCAACGCGCTCGGCATCGCAAAAGGCACACCGGGTCGCGGGAGCACGAGCGAACGGTCGCGCGCGGCCTCGTCCGGCGTTGCCCATCGTCCGCACGCGAGGATGCCGCGACCGAGCATCGACCGTGGTGCGAGCAGGTCCGACCAGGCGACCGTAAACGGCCAGCTTCGCCCGGCCTCGACGAGCGCATCGACGAGGGACTCGAGGTCGGGGTACGTGTGCGACTCTTCGAGGATGTGCCGCGAAGGGACTTTCTCGAGCGCGAGCGTGACGTCGAGGATGTGACCGGTGAGGCCCATGCCGCCGATCGTCGCGCGGAACAGCTCCGCAGACGACGCGTCGGTGACGTCCTCGATGCTCCCATCGGGAAGCCGCATGCGGAGGCCGAGAACGTGCGCGCCGATCGTGCCGGCTACGTGATGGTTCTTGCCGTGCACGTCGGCGGCCACCATGCCTCCGACAGTGACGTCGCGCGTTCCCGGCGTCACGGGAACGAACCAGCCGCGCGGAAGAAACAGATCGACGAGGCGGCCGACGGAAAGTCCGGCCTCGACGCGAATGCGGCCGGTGTCTTCGTCGAAGGCGAGCACGCGGTTGGCCTGGACGGTGCACGCGACCGGCCCGCGCCCTCGCGGCGGCAGCGATGCGTCGCCGTACGAACGCCCGAGGCCGCGTGTGAGCACGGCTTCGCGGGTGATTTCCTCGAGATCGGCGCCTTCGATCTGCTCGGCTTCGATGACGGGTTGGCGGCCCCAGCCCGACAGCGCCTTGTGAGCGCGATTCAGACGGCGGCCTTCGACGCGGCGAGCGCCAGCACCCCGCGGTATCCGTGAGCCACGTTCGCGTCGCCGAGCAGGCCGCGTTCGCGCAACATGCGGTGGAAGACGGGCAGCTTGTAGTGCGGCACCGTCATCAGCAGGTGATGCTCGAGGTGGTAGTTCACGTAGTTCGGCGCGAGCAGCAGGCGCTCCCACCACGCGACGAGCGTCGTCCTCGCGTTATGGAAGGGGTCCGAAGGGTCCTTCGGCATTGCGTGCTCGGCGATCGCGCGGATGCGCAGCGCGAGGCTGTAGGTCGTGAACCACGCGCCGATCCAGAGCAGGTAGAGGGCCGGGTGGCCGGCGGCCGTGAGGATCGCGAGTAGTACGAGGTTGCTGACGACGACGCCCGACAGCGCAGACCACGCGCTCTGGTCGGCACGCTTGCTCTTGCCCGCGCTCATGCCGAGGTCGCGGCGCAGCGTCGCACGGAAGCGCTTGTAGCCGGTCTGTCCCGTGAGGTCGCGCCGGATCTTGCGCGCGAGGCTCGCGCGCGTGATCGGGAACGGCGTGGCGAGGTCGAGGTCCGGATCGTCTTTCGTCCAGTTCTTGGCGTGGTGCCTCAGGTGATAGGGCCGGTATGGCGTGAGGTCGGCCCACACCGGGTAGGCTGCGAGCCAGTTGCCGACGAAGTCGTTGACCTTGCGGTTGCGGAAGAGGGTCCGGTGCGCGGCCTCGTGCATGAGGATCGACATGCCGAGCTGGCGGCCGCCGATCACGAACAGCGCGAGAACGATCGTGAGCGGGTTGGTCCATTGGGCGACCATCGCCATCGATCCGAAGATGAGCCCCCAGTTCACGAGCACCGAGGCCCAGCCGCGGCGATCGTCGAACGCGAGCAGCTCCCGGATCTCCTCGCGCGTGAACCGGTCGAGCCAGCGCTCCGGCACGACGCTGATCGCGGCGGTCTCGGTGTCGGCGGTGGAGGCTTGCTCGTTCATGGCGGTTCTCCGTTCAGGCCGAAGCGGCAGCTTCGCGCCAGATCTGGCGGTCGGCGGGCGACTCGTTGGCGAGCACGCCGAAGCGGGAAAGGAAGGGCGCCCACGCGCGGCGGCCGACCTCGTCGTACTGCATCATCGCGCGCACGAGGTTGTCGCGTTCCGCGGTCGGCACGATGGCGTCGGGGAGAAGGGGATCGAGGACGATGCGGCGGATCGCCTCGCCTCCGAGAAGGAAGCTTTCGGCCATGGCCTTGCGCTCGTCCATGCGCGGAAGCTCGCCGGCGCTCTTTTCGAGATCGGTGGCCAGCGTGCGGTAGAGGCTGCGGATCGCGTCGGCGTCCCAAAGCGAGCGTGCGCGCGCCTGGCCGGCAGCATCGAGGTCGCGGATCGTGAAGACGGGGCAGCTCTCCGACAGACGCAGGGCGAGGAGGGCTTCGCGCGCGGCGGGCAGACCGCCTTCGAGATTGTTCGGCCGGATCCACAGGCCCGGCGAGAACTCGCGCATGCCGGTGAACTCGAGGGACCGCGTGCTGATCGCGCGCTCCTCTTTCGAGGTCGTGGCGGCTTCCGGCGTCGCGCCGATCCAGGAGCCGTCCCACTCGCGCGTGCGCTTCTCGATCCTTCGCCAGGAATTGAGGCGGCGAATGATCGGCGCAGCCGCCGCGCCGGTCCGGTAGGCCCCGCGCTCGTCGCGCTCGATCAGGCCGCAGGAGAGGAGGCGGGTGATGGCGACGCGGGTCGCGTTGGAATCGATGTCGAAGATCTCGGCCGCCGCGACGAGGAAGCGGACCGGGGCGGCGTGGCCGCGAAGGGTGGAGAGGAGGTCGAGGACGACGGATTTCGGTCTGGGCTTCACGGGGCGGACCTTACGCTTGCCTCAGGGAACGGTCAAGGTTTGTAAGATACGGGTTGCGCAACCCGCCAGACAGGGCCGGGCATGCCGGCCTCGGGCCGCTGTCCAGCTGCGGGAAGGCCTTGGCCCGCGAAGCGAGACCGCCTTCGCAGCGAACCGGGTTGGAGGCCGCATCGTCGCGCCGGGACGGGCGTGGCTCCGTCGCCATCCGAACCGGCGACGCCCGTTGCATGTCTCCTTTCTGGGAATCCGCATCCGCGCGAAGGCGACTGTACCAAGTGAATAGCGCCACTCTGCGAGACCGCGATTCAGACTTTCGATCAGTGCGGCGCGGCGGTTGACGGCCGATCGTGCGGGGGAATAGATTCCGTCCGCGCGATGTTTCGTCGCGTTCACGGTGCAGCTCCGGAGGGATCGTCGCTGCGCCGGCAACGTTTCCCGGAGGAGGACCCCGCGATGCCATCTGTCAGCCCCAAGGCGTTCGCAGCCGTTGCGACCGCCGCTCTCGTGTCGATTTCGGTCTCCGCGTTCGCGCAGACATTCGCGCTGCAGCCAACCTCGCCGACGCTCGGAGTCATCGCAGGATCGGCGAGCGACTTGCTCCAACCATCCGCCGCCCTGCCACCGTCCGCACCTCCGCCGCCGGCGATCGCACTTTCCAATGCAGATCTCGGGCTGCTCGTCGGCGACATGATCGACGCCGTCACGTTCGGCGACGACGCCACCATCGGTCTTCCGGGCAGCTCGATCTACACGGGCGTCAGCCGCACCTCGACGGGAACGGGAGTCGTAGGAGCCCCGGACGTGAGCAGCGAGAGCGTGGTATTCGTCCCGCCAGGATTCCAGCCTCAGGCGGCGAGCGACATCTTCGTGACCAACGACGGCGTCTGCGTGCCGCTCGGATTCCAGCACCAGATGCTGGACGGCGACGGGGTGCTGCTCGGCCCGCCATCGGTGTGCGGCTACGGCGGAGGCGCCGAGTACGGGCTCGGGCTGTCCGAGGTCGCACCGACGCCGGCTCCGCCGTTCAACGATGCGATCGCGGACTTCGACTGGGGAACTGCCGGGCGCGGCCGGTTGTACTGCATTCTGTTCTCTCTGGCGCCCGGCTCGCCCTCGCTCGTCCCGGCAACCAACGCGCTGCTGCCTTCGGGCGCCGAGCCGGGCGACATCCTGGTGTCCTGTCCCGGGACGGCGCCGGCCAGCTCGCAGTTCCTGGGCGTCGCGCTCCCTGCGGCCGGGCTTGGTCTGACGAGCGGCGGCCCGGGATGCGCTCCGCCGGCCTGCGACGACATCGATGCGCTCTCTTCGTTCCAGTTCTCGCTGTCGCCGTCCTCGCCGTCCGTCACCGGAGGCCCGATGTACAGCCCGGCCGACATTCTGACCTTCGGGCCTGCCGTCGTCGCGCCGCCGGGCCTCGTCGGACTCGGGCCGGCGGACGATCTCCGTTCTCTCGAAGCGACCACCATCACCGCCTGCCCGGTTTTTCCCGGCGCTCCCGCCGACGCCGTCGATATCGATGGCGTCGGAGCCTGCGACAACTGTTCGGCCGTGTTCAATCCGGGCCAGGAAGATACCGACTCCGATGGAATCGGCGATGCCTGCGATGCGTGCACCGATACCGATGCGGATCTGGCCGGGAACATGGATTTCCCCGCCAACATCTGCCCGACGGACCTGTGCCCGTACACTCCGGGGCCGAACCTGGATCCCGACGCCGACGGCTGGGCCTCGGAATGTGACAACTGCCCGGGGTCAGCCAATACCGCGCAGACAGATGCCGACTTCGACGGTGTGGGAGACGCGTGCGATCTTTGCCCGCACATCGCCGGCGGTGCGCCTGTCGCATTGACGAGCGCGAAAAAAGCGCAGCTCGGATTCAAGGGTGAGATCGGCGCGGGCGACGATTCGGTCAAGGCCAACGGCGCGTTCACGACCGGCGTTCCTTTCGATCCCGATACGACCGACACGGTCTACGTGACAGTGACCAACACGAACAACCCCGACGCTCTCTCGAGCACGACGCTGACCGCCGGCACCTGGACCCAGCCGAATCCGCTCAAGCTCGCGTGGAAGTACCAGGTCGTCGGTCCGCCGACGTTCAAGGCGAGCATCAAGGAGTCGCCGGCCGCCAGCACGATCTACAAGTTCAAGCTCGGGGTGAAGGACACGAGCCTCAGCGAGCCGCAGATCGCGCCGGCAACCGACGACATCCGCGTGACCTTGGAGATCACGCCGGCGAACGTGTGCTTCGACGCGACACTGACGACGTGCACGAGCTCGGTGCTCAAGAAGGACGGCTGCAAGCCGTAGCCGGCGCCTCCTGAATGCAGCGCGGGGATGAGGAGTTCCTCCTCGTCCCCGCGCTGTTCTTGGCTCTCCCGCCTACCAGTGAAAGAAGGAGCCGGGCCGCTCGCGCGCCGCGGCGGCGCTTCGACCGGCCCGGCGGGACGCCCGATGGAAGAGGTAAAGCTCTACTTCGATTTCAAGAGCCCATTCGCGTTCCTGGCGAAGGATCCGGCGTTCGAGCTTCCGCAGAACTATGCGGTCACGGTGCGCTGGATCCCGTTCATCCTCCGGATCAAGGGCAAGGGCGAGCGCAGCATCTATTCGGAATACAAGGCGAAGTACTCGTACCTCGACGCCCGGCGCTGGGCCAACCGGCGCGGCGGCTTCCCGATCAAGGGACCGCTCAAGGTGTACGACTCGGTGCCATCGCTCATCGGGGGCCTGTTCGCGATGAAGCACGGCTTCTTCCGCGAGTTCGCGGACGAGGTGTACTCTCGCTTCTTCGACCGCCGCCTGGAGATCGACCAGCCGCTCGCGATCGCCGACCTCGTCGCCGAGATGGGGCACGACAAGGGCGCCTTCCTCCAGTACCTGGCCGGCCCCGGCGCCGCCGAGTTCGAGATGTGTCAGGAGGAAGCGTCCACGGACCACGTCTTCGGCGTTCCGCTCTTCTACTTCCGCGGCGAGCCGTTCTGGGGCCACGACCGCATTCCGCTTCTCGAGGAGAGGCTGACCGAGGCCGGGCTCGCGCGACCCGTCGTCGGCGCGACCGGAGCAGGGCCGGGGGCGCTGTGAGAAACCGCTGCGCAGATGTGCGGGGAGACGTTGGATGAGAGTTTACGCGCTGACGTGCGGCTGGCTGACCGGGGCGCTGTCGGGCTTCATCGCCGGAGGCGAGGGGACCATCAAGGTCCCGGTTCCGGCGTTCTTCATCGACCATCCGAAGGGTCGCGTCGTCTTCGACGCCGGCATGCATCCGGACGCGGGTACCGACCCCGACGGACGCCTCGGCGTTCTGTCCCAGTTCTTCGAGGTGGACCTGGGGCCGGACGAGAACGTCGCCGCGCGACTCTCCGCGCTCGACGTCGACGCGGGCCGCATCGATCGCCTCGTGCTCTCCCACCTTCACTTCGACCATGCGGGCGGTGCGGCTCTGCTGCCGAACGCACGCCTCGTGGTACAGAAGAAGGAGTGGGAGGCCGGCGGCGACGACGACATTCGTGCACGCTGCTCCTTCGACACGCGCGACTACCAGCTCGGCCACGACGTCGAGCTCGTCGACGGCGA
>CAYYVZ010000043.1:0-18743 GCA_964475235.1 uncultured Myxococcales bacterium
AGCTCCGGTCGCGTAGCCGACGCCGACGTGATCCGCGAGGTCCTGCGGCGACTTCGGCACGCCATGACGCTCGAGATACTCCGGCGACGCAACGACGACGCGGCGTACGTGCCCCACCCGCAGCGCCGTAAGGCCGGAATCCGGAAGCTGCGCGATGCGCAGCGCCACGTCGAAGCCGTCCTCGAGCAGGTGGACGATGTGGTCGGCGAAGAACGCGCGCGCCGTGATGCCGGGATGCGCAGCGAGGAAGTCCACCAGCAGCGGCGTGATGTGCAGGCGGCCGAACATGCGCGGGGCGGTCACGCTGAGCTCACCCTGAGGGGCGGCGTGGGAACCGGAGGCCGACGCCTCGGCCGAAGCCACTTCCGCGAGGATCCGGCGGCAATCGCCGTAGAACCGCGCCCCGGCGTCCGTCAGCGCCACGCTGCGCGTGGTGCGCCGCAGCAGCTGGGCGCCGAGATGCTCTTCGAGCGCGACGACGGCGCGGCTCACGGCGGGCGGAGAAAGGCCGAGGTCGCGCGCGGCCTGGGCGAAGCTGCGCGCGCTCGCCACCGCGGCGAAAATCCGCATTCCCTCGAGTCGATCCATGTTTCGCAGTGCCTCGTCGCAGAGGTCCCTGCGCCTCGGAGATCATTCCTCTTGGCGCAACGGTGAAGTGTCAACCGCGGGTCTTCTCAGCGCGGGCCGCGGGCGTTACCGTTGCGGCCATGAGAACCGGGGACGGAGATGGAGACGGCCGCATGACAACGGGCGACGCACGACGCGCGTCGCCGTTCCACGCCGGCGAAAGGGCAGTGCAGGAGCGATGCGGTGTGCGCGAACAGGTCGAGCGCGTCGGCGCCGTCGTGATCCGCGACGCGATGCCGCTACAGCACCGGCAGTTCTTCTCGCGGCAGACTCTCGTTTTTGCGGGTCACTGCGACAGCGCGGGCAGACCCTGGGCCTCCGTGCTCGCGGGGGAAATCGGATTCGTTCACGCGCCCGACGCCCGCACGCTTCGCATCGACGCGCGGCCGGCGCCCGGCGATCCGCTTTCCGCCGCGATCGGCGAAGGACTGCCGGTCGGCCTTCTCGGCATCGAGCTCGCGACGCGGCGGCGCAACCGCCTGAACGGCGCGGTCACGGCGGTGGATGCCGGCGGCTTCACTGTCGCGGTCGAACAGAGCTTCGGGAATTGTCCTCAGTACATCCAGGCGCGCAGCGGCGACTGGGCCGGCAGGGTGCCCGGCCTCGCGCCGGGAGCGACGGAGCGCATCGGTCCCTGTCTCGACGCTGCCGCGCTCGCGATCGTGCGCGGCGCCGACACGCTTTTCCTCGCATCGGCTGCACGCGCACCCCGGGAACACGCACAGCCGGACGAGGAACCGCGCAGCCTCGGCGCCGATGTCTCGCACCGCGGAGGCAGGCCGGGCTTCGTGCGCGTGCGCGAGAACGGCGCCGGCGCCAGTGTGCTCGTGCTGCCGGACTTCACCGGGAATTTCCTCTTCAACACGCTCGGCAACCTCACGGCGCATCCGCGAGCCGGCGTGCTGTTCCTCGACTTCGAAAGCGGCGACCTGCTGCAGCTCACGGGCTCAGCCGAAATCGTGTGGGACGGCGAGGAGCTCGCGAGCTTCGCCGGCGCGCAGAGGCTCGTTCGGATCACGCTGGAGGAAGGCCGCCGGCACGTCGCAGCACTTCCGGTCTCCTGGTCCGAGCCCGACTTCGCGCGCCAGCTCGACGATACCGGAAGCTGGCCCGAGCCGGCTTCCTGACGCGAACGGCCGCGCTCCTCCGGGACCGCGGAATCCCGCTTCGGGTGCGCTTTTTCCGTTCGATTACCCCCCCTCCGCCCGATATACATTCCGCGATGGCAGCGATGCTGGTGGTGTTCGTCAGCAGCAGGGGGGCGCTGGCCACCCTCGCCGGCGTTCCTTCGGTGGAGCGCCACGTCCAGGCCGGCAGAACGCTCGGCCTCGAGGTCGCCGTCGTCTATCCGCCCGAGCGTCGCGCGCTCGGTGCCGAAATCCGCGGGCTCGTCGAAGACGACGTCGCGTGCATCCCGGCTGACCAGCTTTCCGCCCATCTCTCGTCACGAACCGGCACCGACGGCATTCTCGCGCTCGCTGCCGAGTGGTACCTGTCGATGACCGCCATCCTCGCGGTCCGCGAGGCCGCTTCGCCACGTGTGTTCGGCCGCACCTGCGAGCGCGGCTGTGTCTCGGTTCCGATCGCACGCATCACGGTCGAGGATGCGCTCGTCGTCGCCGCACAGCTCGGCACGATGTCGGCCGCCGCGACGCTCGCGACCATGCTCGGTGCCGCGACGCCGAGCGTCGACCTCGATTCGCGCGGGGAGCAGCGCCTGAGCGACAACGTGTCCACCGCGCACGCGGAAGAAAAGCTCGTCGAGAACCTTTTCGGATCGCAGCGCCTGCTGCCGGTGCTGCGGCTGCGACCGACACTCGCGCCGCTGCTCGCCCGCCGCTTCAACGATTCCGAGCTCGGCCCGGCCGGGATCTCGGCGATCAAGCTCGTCGTCGGCCTTGCGGCCGCATGGATCCTCGGCGGCACGGGCTACGCGGCAGGACTCGCAGGCGCCGCACTCTACTTCCTCGCACGCCTCATCGGCGCTTCCGGCGTCGTGCTCGCACGCGCGAGTCTTTCCGACAACGACGTACGCCAGCGACTCGACCTCGCAGGTGACACGGTGCTTCACCTTGCGCTGCTTTGGGCGCTGGCGGGCGGTGCGGCGCGCGAAAGCGGCGGCGTGATGCTCGCGGCCATCGCGACCGTCGGCGTGCTCGTGAGCACCGGTATTGCCTACGTTTTCGTGGTGCGCGAAAGCCGCGAGGCGCGGCGCCGCGGCCTCGACGCTTCCGTCGCGGCCCAGGGCCGCGTCGTGACCGCTGCGGTCGGCAACGAGTTCGTCTCGCGCTTCGTCCAGCGCGACGGCATCGCGTACGCGCTTCTGTTCGCGGCCGTCGCCGGCCGACTCGACCTCCTGCTGTGGGCGGCAGCGCTGGCAAGCCATCTCTTCTACGTCCTCTGGCTGATCACGCGCCCGCGCCGCGAGGGCGGCACGATGGCCATAGGCCGGCCGGCCTGAACGGCCGGCTCTTCCCCGGGAAATCGTCCATGAGCGAACCCCACCGCGACTCGGCGGCCGTCCGGGTGCAAGGGCTCGAGCGCCGCTTCGGTGCGGTCGCCGTGCTTCGCCGCCTCGATCTCGAGGTCGCTCGCGGCGAATGCGTCGCGATCTTCGGGCCGAACGGTGCGGGCAAGAGCACGCTGCTGCGAACGCTCGCCGGACTGGTGCGCGCCGACGCGGGCAACGTCGAAGTGCTCGGCCGGCGGCTGCCGGCCGACGCGGCGCTGCGCCGTCGCATCGGCTACCTCGGCCACGATGCGTTTCTCTACCGCGACCTCGACGCACGCGAGAACCTTTCCTTCTACGCCCGGCTGTTCGGCGTGACGGGGGACGCGCGGGTCGCACAGTTGCTCGGCGAAGTCGGGCTGGAGCGCGTCGCTTCGCGGCGCGTGGCAACGTACTCGCGGGGCATGCAGCAGCGCCTCGGCCTCGCGCGAGCGCTGCTGCACGAGCCCGAGGTGCTGCTGCTCGACGAGCCGCTCACGGGTCTCGATCCCGATGGCGCTTCCGTGCTCGCCGGAACGCTCGCACGACTGCGGGCCGGCGGCGTCACCGTGCTGATGGCGACGCACGACGCTGCGCGGGCGCTGGAGTCGGCAACGCGAACGCTGGTCGTCGACCGCGGCCGCGTCGCCTGGGACAGCGGCGCGTCGACGCTTCCGGATGCGGCCACGCTCGCCGCGCGCTACGCGGAGGCCACGCGTGCAGCCTGAGCGCTCGAGCGCCGTGCGCACGGCTGGAGGCACCGTTTGCTCGCGCTGATCTGGAAGGACCTCGTGCTCGAGTGGCGCTCGCGCGAGACGCTGCCGGCCCTGTTCGTGCTGGGACTGCTCGTGCTCGTCGTCTTCAGCTTCGCGCTGGCGCTCTCGCCCGAGGAAAGCGCCCGGCTGGCGGGCGGCATTCTGTGGGTGGCCATCGTGATCGCGTCGGTGCTCGCGCTCGGCCGCACCTTCCTCATCGAGCGCGAGAACTCGTGCATCGAAGGGCTGCTTACGTCTCCGCTCGACCGCGGCTCGGTCTTCCTCGCGAAGCTCTCCGTCAACGTCGTGCTGCTGCTCGCGTTCGAGGTGCTGCTGCTGCCCGTGTTCGCGGTGCTGTTCGACGTGTCTTTGTTCGCGAACTTCGCCGGGCTGGTCGCCGTCGTGGTCGCCGGCACGATCGGGCTCGCGGCGATCGGGACGCTCTTCGCGCTGGCAGCCCTCGGATCGCGTGCGCGGGAAATGGTGCTCCCGCTGATCGTGCTGCCGCTTCAGATTCCTCTGCTGATCGCCGCGGTGCAGTCCACGCAAATGGTGCTCGGCGGGTCGGGCCTCGCGGCGCTGGGCCTTCGGGGCGAGCTGCTCGTCGGCTTCGACGTGCTCGCGGTAACAGCCGGATGGCTGCTCTTCGAATACGTGCTGGTGGATTGAGGCGAGCCCGCGTGACGACCGTCTACTACAATCCGGCGTGCAGCAAGTGCCGGCGAGTCAGGGAGATCCTCGACGAGCGCGGCGAGAGTTACGAGATCGTCGAGTACCTGAAGAGGCCGCCGGAACGCGCGGACCTGGAAGCGATCGTTTCGGCGCTCGATGGGGAACCGTCCGTGCTGGTGCGCCGAGACAAGCGCTTTGCGGATCTGGACCTCGTGGAAGCCGACTACGGTACGGCAGAGGAGGTGATCGGGTTGCTCCTCGAGCACCCGGAGCTTCTCGAACGCCCGGTCGTCCTGCGCGACGGCCGTGCCGTCGTCGCGCGTCCGCCCGACCTCGTGATCGATCTGCTGGATGGAGCTTCCGCGCGGAAGCGAAGCGGCCTCAGACCGAGCCGGGACAGTTGAAGCGGACGTCCTGGCCGACCGCGCTCTTGAGGATCATGAGTGCGTCGCTCGCCGTCACCGTGTTGGTATCACTCACGTCGCAGACACGGATGTCGCAGTCGCCCACCTGGACCGCCGCACGCAGGGTGAAAAGCGCGTCGCTTGCGCGGGGTGCGCCGCCGCTGGTGGGCGAACCGCAGGGCGCGACCTCGGCGCTCGCCGCCAGCGGCATCAGCAGAAGAAACCCTGCCAGGCAGATCGTACGAACTTTCATCGGCGAACCCTCCCTTGGCGACTCGCGACTCCTACCAGACATGCCGGGTACGCGAAAGAGGCCGCGGGCGTCCGCCAACGGCTGACCCGCGCTTCCATCCACGGCTTGACTCGCGCTGCCATGCAACGCTAGACCGGCCCGTCGGCCTCGGCCAGCGCGGGAGGAATTCATGAAGAAATCTGCCAACATTCGACGAAACCGGGCGCTCGGCCCGGCCCTGGGCCTGCTCGCCCTCCTGGTGACTGCCGTGCCGGCCCGTGCCGGCATTCCCCTCGTGACGCCGCCGGAAGGTGCCCGCATCGTCAACTTCGACAACGTCGTGGATGCGCCGACCACGTTCCCGCTCGCCAACCCGACCACCACGCACTACGAGCATCTCGGCATCGACTTCGTCGCCTCCGGCAACGACGGTGGAGCCATCATGGCCGAGAACGGGACGTTCGGGATCAGCGGCTTCAGCCCGCCGAACGTCCTCGCCTACAACTCCGCCGTGATGATGCAGAACGGCGGGAAGGCGCAGTTCCCGCAGACCCTGATCTTCCGCGAGCCCGTGTCGTACGTGCAGTTCAACGTCGGCGACGCCAGCGGGACCACGATCACGGCCGAGGCCTTCGACTACGACAGTAACTCGATCGACCTCGTCAACGTGGTGCCGACGACGGCCATGCAGACGGTCGTACTCGAAGGGCGTCAGATCGTCCGGGTCGACATCAGCGGCGGCGGCACCGTCAAGATCATCGACGACGTCGCGTTCGTCCTCGATACGAAGATCGTCAACTTCGACGACAAGTCGGCGCCGAGCGCATTCGACGCCGCGGTCTCCCTCCGCCGCGAGTACGTGGGCGACGGCTTCGAGCTTCGGTCGGCCACCAACAGCAACATCGTCGACGGCGGTGCGATCCTGAGCGAGCTCGGGAAAGTGGCGGCGGGCCTCGACGTGACGGGTTACAGTGCGCCGAACTTCCTTGCCGTCAACGAATCGAAGTTCCTGTCCTCCGGCGGCGTGCCGAAGTTCCCCGTCTACCTGCAGTTCTTCCCGCCGATCCGCTACTTCCGCTTCCTCGTTGCCGACCCCGACGGAGCGACGGTGACGGTCAAGGCGAGCTACTTCGGCGGCCCGCCGGTGTTCGAGCAGCAGGTGCAGGTCACGTCCGTGATGAAGCCGGTGGAGCTCGCGGTCGACGACGCGATCACCTTCATCGAAATCACGTCCACCGGTACGAAGCTCGCGCTCGACGACCTCGAGTACATGGTCGACGGCACGAAGATCGACTTCGACGACTATACGAACTCGCCGACCCTCCTCGGCGAGACGACGGCAATCCGTGACCGCTACAAGGACCTCGGCGTCCGCTTCACGAGGGAAGGCAAGGACGGGCCCGCGATCGTGGGCCACCTCCTCCCGTTCGGCGCCATCACGGGACTCAGCGGAACGAACTTCCTCGGGTTCGACGCGGGAGAGCTGCTCGGCAATGGCGGAACGGCGGACCTCCCGATCACGATCGAGTTCGACCGGCCGATGAAGCGCGTGGACCTGTTCGTGGGCAGCAGCCAGGGGACGCGCATCTTCGCCGAAGCCACCGATGCCGCCGGCGGGCTGGCGGCCTCGAACGACGTCATCACCACCACGGGGATGCAGGTGCTGTTCCTCTACTTCGACGGCATCACGAAGCTCGAGCTGACGGCGCAGGGCAACCAGGGCGTCATCGACAACCTCACCTTCTCGCCGACGGATCCCTGCCCGTTCGACATCTGCTACCAGGGCGGAACGCTCGACCGCTACTGCAGCTCGTGCACGACGATCATGTGCAACGAAGACTCCAACTGCTGCAACGACGGCTGGACCGAACAATGCGCCGTACTGGCCGAAGCGAACTGCAACCTCACCTGCGGTCCGCTTTGCGGTGACGCGAACGTGGACCGCAAGGTTTCGGCGCCCGACGCGCTCGCCGCGCTCAAGACGGCGGTCGGCGACGGCGACTGTCCGGGCTTCCGCTGCAACTTCAACGGCCTGCTCGGCGTCACGTCCGGCGACGCGCTGCTCATCCTCAAGACCGCGGTCGGCCAGGACACCGATCCCAACTGTCCGCCCGAGCCGATGTGACGAACCGGGCCGGCCGCGACGGCCGACGACGGCATCGCGTTCTGGAGAGGGATCGAACGTCGCCATCGGGCAACGCATGAGCGCGTCTTCCCGGCATGCCGAGCCAGTCGATCGCACGTTCGGCCGCGTGCGCGTGCTGGCCGGCGCGGAGAACGGCAAGTACCCGAGCGGCAACTCGCTCTGGATCTCGGGCACGGAGAAGACGGCGATCCTCGATCCGTCGCTCGCCGTGCTCGGCCGACGCGAGGAGCTCGCCGGCCGCGCCGACCTCGTGCTGCTCAGCCACGTGCACGAGGATCACGTCGCAGGCGTGAGCCTGTTTCCTCAGGCGCGCGTCGTCGCCCATCGCGAGGATGCGGCGGGCCTGCGCAGCCTCGACGGTCTCATGGAGATCTACGGCTACGAGGGCGAAGCGGCCGACGCGACGCGTGCGTGGGTGCTCGAGAGCTTTCACTACCGCGCACGGCCGGACACCGAAGCGTTCGAGGACGGCGACGTTTTCGATCTCGGCGGCGTCACGGTCCGTGCGATCCACACTCCGGGCCACACGCGCGGCCACTCCGTGCTGCTGGCGGAGCCCGAAGGCGTGCTCTTCCTCGGCGACATCGATCTCAGCAGCTTCGGGCCGTACTACGGCGACGCATGGTCGGACCTCGCCGACTTCGAGCGAACTCTCGGAAAAGTCCGCGAGATCGAAGCGAAGGTCTGGGTTTCGTTCCACCATGTCGGCGTGATCGAGAGCCGCGACGAGTTTCTCGCGAAGCTCGACCGCTTCGAAGGGCGAATCGCGGCGCGGGAGCGGGCAATGCTCGAGTTCCTCGCCGCACCGCATACGGTCGAGGAAATGGTCGCCCGCCGTTTCCTCTATCCGGCCCATGCCTCGATGCCTTTCATCGACGCGGTGGAGAAGCGCACGACCCTCCAGCACCTGGAGCGCATGCAGCGCGACGGCCGGGTTCGCCTCGGCGACGACGGCCGCTGGATCGCCCGCTGAGGCACGCGCTGCGAGAACGGGGCAGGTCCCGCGAGCCGTGAGTTCCGAACCGCTGAAGGGCGAATGCGGCGAGCATCCGGACACCGCCACTCGGACCTGACCCCGGGTTCCCCGCACTTGCCGCCGCGGGCAAACGCCAGCACACTGGCGCGCGGGCTGCGACAGCAGCCCCTTCCCTCCGATGCTCGACGCGCTCCAGCGATGGATTCTCCGGCTCGCCCCCGTGCTCGCGCTGTCGTTCGGGCTCGCGTCGCTCGCCGGCACGTTCTTCTGGGTTCCCACCGAAAAGGCCCTCGGCCTCAGCCAGCGCATTTTTTACTGGCACGTTCCGTCGGCGACGGGCTGCTACCTGGCATTCGTCATCGCCGGAATCGCGAGCGTGGCCTACCTGAAGACTCGGCGTGCCGATTGGGACCACGCAGCCCACGCGGGCGTGTCCGTAGGGATGCTGTTCGCGACGATCACCATCGTCACCGGCAGTATCTGGGCGCACACGGCGTGGGGTGCCTGGTGGACCGGAGATTCGCGCCTGACGACCTTCCTCGTCCTCTGGCTGATCTATGCGTCGTACCTGCTCCTGCGCATGTTCTCGCGCGACAACGAGATGGGCCCGCGCTACGCGGCAGTTCTGGCGATCGTCGGCCTCATCAACATTCCGGTCGTGATGATGGCGACCAGGCTGTTCCGCACGATCCACCCGCAGGTGATCCGCAATCCGGAGGGCGGCATCGACGATCCGCGCATGGTCGCGACGCTGGTCATCAGCTTCGGAGCGTTTCTCTCGCTGGTCCTGTGGCTGTGGGCGCTGAAGATGGCCCAGCTCAGGCTGGCAGGACGCATCGAGCTCATCGAAGCCGACAGGCACGCGTACTGAAGGAGTCTCTGCCGTGAACGAAACGATCGCCGAGACCCAGGCCGTGCCCGCCGCCGACGCCCTTGCGCTGAGGCAGCTCCAGCACGTGGGCGCCGCCTACCTGCTCATCTTCGTGCTGCTGTTCGTGTTCGCGTGGCGCGCAACGTCGGCCACCAGGGCGCTTGCCGCGAGGCTCGACGCGCTCGAGCGCGACGGCCAGCGCGTCGAGCCTCGCGGCGAGCGTCGCGTCGAGCGTCGGTGAGGTCGCCCGGGTCTTGAGCGACCTGCCTCCTTTGCCTCTCGTCCGAACGGAACCGCTTCCGCTCGCCGTGCGCGTGCGGCGCTTCCTCGGCGTCGCGCGTCTCGTCGTCTCGGTTTACGCGGACTACAAGGTCCGGCAGGTGCAGGGGAGGCTCACCGGCGGGAACCAGCGCCGCGACTGGTACGACCGCCAGCACGAGCGCGCCTCGCACCGCCTTCGCGACACCGCGGTGCGCATGGAAGGCCTTCTCATCAAGGTCTGCCAGTTCATGGGCAGCCGCGCAGACGTGCTGCCGCCCAAGTTCATCGACGTGCTCGGCGAGCTGCACGACCGCGTGCCGCCGCGCCCGTTCGCGGAGATCCGGCCGCACGTGGAGCGGAGCCTCGGCCGCCGCCTGGAGGAATGTTTCGCGTCGGTCGATCCCGCGCCTGTCGCGGCCGCTTCGCTCGCGCAGGTTCATCGCGGCCGGACGCTCGACGGCCGCGACGTCGCGATCAAGGTCCAGTATCCCGACATCGACCGGGTGGTGGCCACCGACCTCGCGAACTTCGCGTTCTTCGTGCACCTGCTCGTCCGCGTGGAGCCGAACTTCGACCTTCGCATCGTGCTGCAGGAGATCCAGAACCTGATCCCGCTGGAGCTCGACTTCGAGCGCGAAGCCGCCAACGCGCGGCGCTTCGCCGCGGACTTCGCCGCGGATCCCTCGGTACGCTTCCCGGTGCCCATTCCCGATCTCACGACGCGGCACGTGCTCACGATGGACTTCATCGAGGGCGTCAAGGTCAACGACCTCGCGGGACTCGCGGCCATCGGCGCCGACAAGCACGAAGTCGCCGAGCTGCTCACCCGTGCGTGCGTGACGCAGATCCTCCAGCACGGCTTTTTTCACGGCGATCCGCATCCCGGAAACCTGCTGGTCCGCAAGGAGGAGCACGGGCTCGTGCTCGTGATCCTCGATCTCGGGCTGTCGAAGGAGTTCACGCCCGAGCTGCGCGACGGCATCGTGAGGCTGACCGTCGCGATCATCTCGAAGGATGCCCACCAGATCGGCGAGGCGTTCCGCGCGCTCGGTTTCCGCCTGCGCGACGGCGGCGACAACACGTTCGTCGCACTCGGCGAGCTCTTCCTCGGCCAGGCCCTGCAGTCGGGCCGCGCCTACGCCGACATGGAGATGGTCGACCGCATCCAGGACGAGCTGCTCGCGGCGCTTCGCTCGAACCCGATCGTGCGCGCGCCGAGCGACCTCATGCTGGTGCTGCGCGTGATGGGCCTGCTCTCGGGCATCGGCAAGACGCTCGACTCGCAGGTGAACCCGCTGGCTGCGATCCTTCCTTTTCTCAACACTCCTGGCCGGTGACGGAAGGTCGCTACTTGCGCACGTACGCTTCGACGAGGCGCGCGACGTGCTTGCCGAGCACGTCCACTTCGATGTTCACGCGCGTTCCCGGTTTGCGCACGCCGAGAGTCGTCACCGCCTGCGTGTGCGGAATGACCGCGACGTCGAACAGCGAGTCGCGACAGTGGAAGCACGTCAGGCTCGTGCCGTCGACGGCAACCGAGCCCTTCTCAACGAGCATCGGCATCAGCTCCGCGCCGATGCGAAACGTGTAGATCGAGGACTCGCCTTCGGGACGGATCGACTCGACGACGCCGGTGCCGTCGATGTGGCCCGTGACGATGTGACCGCCGAGCCTGTCGCCGAGCCGCATCGCGCGTTCGAGGTTCACGGCGTCGCCGCTCGCGAGATCGCCCAGCGTCGTTCGCCGCAGCGATTCGGCCGAGACATCCACGGCGAACTCGCTTCCGTCCATCGCCACCACCGTCATGCAGGCGCCGGCGATCGCGACGCTTTCGCCCATTTCGAACTCCGAAACGGGCAGTTTCGTCGCCACCCAGAGGCGGCGCCCCTCGGCCAGATCCTCGCGGCGCACGAGGCGCCCGACGTCCTCGACGATGCCGGTGAACAACGGCCGAACCTCTCTCAGTGCTCGAAGAGCGAGCGAACCCAGTGGACGAGGGCGTCCTCGTTCTGGGTTTTCAGCACCAGCTCCACCTCCGCCGCGTCCAGCCAGACGCCGCGACAGGCGGGGCACATCTCGATCTGAAGTCCCCCGTTCATGCGGGTGACGAGCCTCGTGTTGTCCTTGGGACAGGCCCGGGATCCGCCCGCAATCGCAGCCGCCCGCAGCCTTTCCAGCCGCCTCCGCTCCTCCTGCTCGATGTAGAGATCCTCGGAGGCCTTGCCCTTGTCTCGCAGCTTGTCGTGGAACGGGTCCTTCTCGGTCATCGTCCTGATCCCTTGGAATCGGCCTTGCGGCCGTCGCGTCGCATCTTAAACAGGGGACCGGGGGAGGGCCAGCGAGGGGCAAATCGCAATCGCAAGTCCGTTGCCCCCGAAAGCATCATGCTTAGTTTCGGGTCGCTGAAGGAGCTCCGTACCGATGGAAAAGAACTACACAGACAAGACCCAGGCCGCGATGGCCGAAGCCCAAGGGCTCGCGCTCGATCGCAACAACACCACGCTCGAGCCCGAGCATCTCCTGCTCGCCCTCGTCACGCAGTCCGAGGGTCTCGTACCCACCATCATCCGCCGCCTCGGCCGCGAGCCGTCCGCCATCAAGGCAAAGCTCGAAACAGTGCTCTCGCGCTTTCCCACGGCCCCTCATGGCGGCGACCTTCATGCCGGCACGCGCTTCGCCAAGGTCCTGCGCGAAGCCTCGCGCGTCATGGAGAGCTTCGGCGACACGTACGTGAGCGTCGAGCACCTGCTGCTCGCGCTCGCTGCCGACAAGGGGGACGCCGGCAAGATTCTCGCCGATTTCGGCATCAAGAGCGCGGACGTCGAGAAGATCGTTCGCGAGCTTCGCCAGGGTGCGACGGTCCAGTCCGGCAACCCCGAGGCGACGATGGACGCGCTCCAGAAGTACGGCCGCGACCTCACCGAAGCCGCCACGGCCGGCAAGCTCGATCCGGTCATCGGCCGCGACGAAGAGATCCGCCGCTGCATCGAAGTGCTCTCGCGCCGCACCAAGAACAATCCCGTGCTGATCGGCGAGCCCGGCGTCGGCAAGACCGCCATCGTGGAGGGGCTCGCGCGGCGTATCGTCGCCGGCGACGTCCCCGAAAGCCTGAAAGACCGCAAGCTCATCTCCCTCGACATGGGCGCCCTCATCGCCGGCGCGAAGTTCCGCGGCGAGTTCGAGGAGCGCCTGAAGGCCGTGCTCAAGGCCGTGCAGGAGTCCGAGGGCCGCATCATCCTCTTCATCGACGAGTTGCACACCGTCGTCGGGGCCGGCGCGGCCGAAGGCGCGATGGACGCGGGCAATCTGCTCAAGCCCCTGCTCGCGCGCGGCGAGCTGCACTGCATCGGCGCAACGACGCTCAGCGAGTACAGGAAGTACGTCGAGAAAGACGCGGCCCTCGAGCGGCGCTTTCAGCCGGTGCGCGTCGCTCCCCCCTCGGTGGCCGACACGATCTCGATCCTGCGCGGCCTCAAGGAGCGCTACGAAATTCACCACGCCGTGCGCATCAAGGATGCCGCACTGGTGACGGCCGCGGTTCTGTCGGACCGCTACATCTCCGACCGCTTCCTGCCCGACAAGGCCATCGACCTGATGGACGAGGCCGCGGCGCGGCTTCGCACGGAGATGGACTCGATGCCCGTCGAGCTCGACGAGGTCTCGCGCCGGCTGATGCAGCTCGAGATCGAGCGCGAAGCTCTCAAGCGCGAAACCGACACGGCGTCGAAGCAGCGCCTCGAAAAGCTCGAAAAGGAGCTCGCGGAGCTGCGCGACCAGCACGGCGAGCTGAAGGCGCGCTGGGAAGTCGAGCGCGGCGCCAGCCAGAAGCTGCGCGACCTGAAGAGCGAAATCGAGGAGACCCGCAACCAGATCCAGGCGGCCGAAAGGGCCTACGATCTCAACAAGGCCGCCGAGCTGAAGTACGGCAGACTCGTCGAGCTCGAGAAGAAGCTCGCCGAAGCCGACGCGGACCTCACCAACGAAACCCGGCACCTCGTGCGCGAGGAGGTGAGCGAGGACGATATCGCCGAAGTGGTGTCGCGCTGGACGCGTATCCCCGTCTCCAAGCTCATGGAGGGCGAGGCCGAGCGCCTCATCCATCTGGCGGACCGCCTGCACGAGCGCGTCGTCGGACAACACGAAGCGGTCCAGGCCGTCGCGGACGCCGTCGTGCGCGCGAGGTCGGGCCTTTCCGACCCGAACCGTCCGCTCGGTTCCTTCCTGTTCCTCGGCCCGACCGGAGTCGGCAAGACCGAGCTCGCGAAGGCGCTGGCCGCCGAGCTCTTCGACGACGAGCACGCGATGGTGCGCATCGACATGTCCGAGTACATGGAGAAGCACTCCGTCTCGCGCCTGATCGGCGCTCCTCCCGGCTACGTCGGATACGAAGAGGGCGGCCAGCTCACCGAGGCTGTCCGGCGCCGCCCCTACACGGTCGTTCTGCTCGACGAGATCGAGAAGGCACACCGCGAGGTCTTCAACACGCTGCTGCAGGTTCTCGACGACGGGCGTCTGACCGACGGCCAGGGCCGCACGGTGGTCTTCACCAACACCGTGATCCTCATGACGTCGAACATCGGCAGCGCCGAGATTCTCACCTACCGCGGAGCGGGCGACACGGAGGCCTACGAACGGATGAAGGGCGAGGTCCTCGGACTGCTCTCGCACGAGTTCCGGCCCGAGTTTCTCAACCGGCTCGACGAGATCGTCGTGTTCCACGGCCTTACGCGCGACGAACTGCGGCGTATCGTCGATCTCCAGCTCGCCCGGCTGGTGGCACGCCTCGAGTCGCGGAACATTCGTCTGAAGCTCACCGATGCGGCGCGCGACCAGCTCGCGACGATCGGATACGACCCCGCGTACGGAGCGAGGCCGCTCAAGCGGGCAATCCAGCGCGAAGTCGAGAACGAGCTCGCGAAGAGGATCGTGTCGCGCGAAATCCGCGACGGAATGGACATCCTCGTCGACAAGCCGCACGAGAGTCCCGTGTTCACATTCCAGACTGCCGTCGCAAAAGCAGCGTAAGCGATGGAATGAGCAGTGGTTGAGGAAGCGGCGCGGACCGCAGCAGCGGTCGCGCCGCACGTGAATGTCGGCACAGCGAGTTCTTTTTGGTGCTACCAAAAAGATGCGCGATGTGAAGCGCCCCCCACGCTTCACATCGCGTAAGTTTATTTTTCTCCATTTCGACTTCGTATTCCTCGCTCAACGATCCGGCACCCGGTATATCGGGGCGGCGCAGGGATTCGCTTCGGTCGCCAGGGGGGCTTGCCGTGTGAATCCTTCGCAGGAATCGCGCGCGTCGGTGGGGGCGCTTCGCGACAAGAGGGGAATCGATGAGCCTTGCCGCCTCACCGTTCGAGCAGCCGTCCGAACTCGACCAGACCGCGACCATCGATGGGACCGATGCAGCGCACGAAGATCTCAGCGCGCTCGGCGCCGTCGCGAGCGCCAGCCGCGCGAACCAGCTGCGCGACGACCAGAACCGCTTCTATCCGCGCAAGCCGGCGTCGCTCGACGAGGCCGGCCTCGACCGCGACTTCGTCGAAAAGCTGATCTGCCGCTTCCTGTTCGCGCACGGCGCTTCCTCGGGACGCCGCATCGGGCGCGAGACCGGACTTCCGTTCCGCACGATCGAACCGCTGCTCGCCGGCCTCAAAGCCGAAATGATGCTCGCCTACCGGAAGACCGCTTCCGCCGGCGACTACGAGTACGTGCTGACTGAAGCCGGCGCCGAGCGGGCGCGGCGCTACATGCAGACCTGCACCTACGCCGAAACCGCGCCGGTGCTTCTCGAGGATTACCTCGCCGCGGTGAAGGCCCAGAGCCTCACGCGTCACCACATCGGACCGGAAAATCTCCACGCGGCGTTTGCCGACATGCTGATGGAGCCGCAGATGCTCGACTCGCTCGGGCCGGCGGTGAATGCGGGCCGAGGCATGTTCCTCTACGGCGCGCCGGGCAACGGCAAGACGAGCATCGCCGAGCGCGTCGTGCGCTGCTACGGCGACGACCTCTGGATTCCGCGCTCGCTGCTTGTGGACGACGTCGTCGTGCGCCTGTTCGACCCCGTCCTGCACCAGGAGCTGCCGAACGAGGACTCGAGCATGCTCGGCGAGCCTCTCGAGGACGCGCGCTGGGTGCGCATCAGGCGCCCGACCGTCGTGGTCGGCGGCGAGCTGACGATGGAGCAGCTCGAGCTGCGTCACGATCCGCTGAGCAACGTCAGCGAGGCGCCGCTCCAGCTCAAGAGCAACTGCGGCGTTCTTCTCATCGACGACTTCGGCCGGCAGGCGATGCCGGTTTCGGTCCTGCTCAACCGCTGGATCGTTCCGCTCGAGAAACGATACGACTTCCAGAAGCTCCCGACCGGCAAGAAAATCCAGGTTCCCTTCGATCAGCTCGTCGTGTTCGCGACCAACCTCGCGCCGCGCGACCTCGTCGACGAAGCCTTCCTGCGCCGGCTCCCGTACAAGATCGAAGTGACCGATCCGACGCGCGAGCAGTTCTACCGCATCTGCGAGCTCGTCGGTCCTTCGATCGGGATGCGGCCGACCCGCGATCGCGTCGACACGCTGCTGACGCGCTACTTCGAGGCGGTCGGCCGTCCGATGCGCTGCTGCCATCCGCGCGACCTGATGCTGCAGATGCGCAGTTACTGCAGCTACCACGGCATGCCGCTCGACTTCAGCGACGAAGCCATGGATTTCGCGGTGCGCAACTACTTCGCCGTCATGTAGCGGAGAGCTCCCGGCGGATCCGCCGTTGTTCGCTGCATCGGATCGATGCCTGCCGCCGCGGGCGGGCCGGGAGCCGAACCGTCACGGCGCTGGACGATAGCGCAGCGGCGCGCGCCCGAGCACCGGATCGAAGTCGGCGGGCCCGACGACCTGCGCCGCCGGCGAACCGAGCGAGCACCACCAGTTTTTCTCGGCCGCGACGCTCGTCGCGGTCGCGTTGTCGAGATCGCGGTCGCTGCCGTCTGGCCCGGCGTTGAAGCAGAGCGAGTTGTCGCCGCCGCTCGTGATCTCGCCGCCGTCGATCCCGAGAGATCCGCCTCCGAGGTCGAGACTGCCCTGCCCAAGCACCGCCGCACCGCCGAAACCGCTCTCGCTCGAGCCTGCGCCGCCGTTGGCTTCGATCGTCACGCCTTCCACCGACACGCGCGCGTTTCCCGCCACGCGAAGCCCGCGCAGCCCGCCTCCGGCGATGCGCGTGTCGGCGATCACGCCGTCCGCACCGCCTCCGAAGCGGATCCCGCGCCGGCATCCGTCCACCAGGCTGTCTTTCATGTAGATCGCAACACGCTCGGCCTGGCTCGACGACGAGAAGCGCGGACCGTCGCAGGCAAACCCGTCGTCGTCATCGCCGTCCATCATGCGCACGCCGTCGAGCAGCAAGCGGCCGGTGGCGGTCACACGCACCGGCGTTGCGCAGTCCTCGAAGAGGGTGTCCGAGACGATCGCGTGAAAGTGTCCGGGAACGCGCGGATCGGGATCGGTGTCCGCGAGTACGCCCTCGTTCTCGGAGCACTTGTCGCAGCCGTCGCGCACGACGAGGTCACGGAACACGTTGCCGACGCCGCCTGCGACGCTGCCGAACGCATCGTCGCACATGCGCTCGAAGCGAACGTTCTCGACGACGTTGTCGCGCCCGCGCACCGGGATTCCTTCGAAGAACCCGCGCACCGTGAGGTCGCGCACCACGTTGCCGTCACCCCGCATCAGCAGGAACGGCTCTCCCGAATCGACGTCGGGACAGAAACAGGTGCCGTCTTCCTCGAGCCCCCCGGGACACTGCGACGGGTCGAGCGGCGTCCGCCAGCAAAGGGGATCGAGCTCGAACGACACGTTGCGGCCGGCACCGTCGATGGTGAGACCGTTGCATTCGATGTCGCGAGGCCCGGCCGCATCGCCGGCCGGCACCGGGATCACCGTGTTCGAGCAGTCGAACGCAATCGCGCCGCTCGGCGCACCGCAGCTTGCAAGCGCCGCGTGGAAAGCCTCGGCCGTGCACGCGATCGCGCAGGCCCAGCTTCCCTCCAGGTTCACGCAGGCCTGGCCCTCGGCGCACTGCCCCTGGCCGTTCGTGCACTCGTCGACGTCCGTGCAGGCACCCGGCATCCCGCCAAAGCCGTGAGGACACACGCAACTCTCGAACGTGGCCGCGGGAAGCGAATCCGCGGGACACGCGATGCAGCGAACCTCGCCGTCGATGCGCTCGCAGGTTTCCTTCTCGCATCCCGCGCTGCAGCCGTCGTCGCTCGCGTTGTTGCCGTCGTCGCACCGCTCGAAGCCGGCGACCTGGTGGTCGCCGCAGGCCGGGACCACGCGCAAGGCGGACTGGTCGACTTCGGCGACGATCTGATCGGCGGCATCCGCTGCGTCTCCGGCCACGCATGTGGCGGCACGTTGCCAGGAAGCGGCGAAGCGCTCTCGCATGCGCGCGGCGCAGTCCTCGACTTCGTCGGCCGTTTCGTAGGCACCGCGAATCTGCGCCGACAGGCAGCGATGGTACCCCGAGCTCAGTCGCTGCGCCGCCGTCGTGATCTCGCGCAGGCAGGTCGCCGTAGGAATCGCCGTGCGCTCGTGCACGACGCGTGTCGTCCACGAGAGCGGTCCGTCGACACCGAGCGCCTCGGCGCCGGCCGGGCAGACGAATCCGGCCTGCAGGGACGCGGTCTCGATGGCCGTGAGCCGATGCCTCAGCCGTTTCCCGGCACGCTCGAGGCACTGCCGACGCGGCTCGTCCGCCTCCACGAAGGCCCTCTCGCAGAACAGATACGCCGAGGCCGCCATGCGGTGGGCGCGCAGCTTGTCGTGCGCGCAGCGTCCGGCCTCGTCCAGAGCCGAGGCCGGACGGCACGAGGCGGCAAGAAACGCTGCGAGCGCGACGACGAGATGCGCGCGCCTTCTGAAAGGGAGCCGGAACACGAGCCGACGAGGATAGCCGCAAAGTCGCCGTCCCGCATGGCGGAATTTTCGGCACCCGCGCGTTCGTTGCGGGGCGGTTCCGCAGCTAGAGAGGAGGCGTGACGGGCCCGGTCGCGGAGTATCCCTGGATCGACGACCTGCTGCGGCCGGAGGCCTACCCCGCCGAGGCGCGTGCGGGCGGCGGCGTGCGACGCATCGACACGCACATTTCGCACGTCTTCCTTACCGGGACGCGGGCCTTCAAGCTGCGCCGTCCCGTGAAGTTGTCCTTCGTCGATTTCTCGAATCCGGAGGAACGCCTCGCCGACTGCCTGCGCGAAGTTCGTCTCAACAGGAGGCTCGCGCCCGGCGTGTACCTCGGCATCGCCCCGATCCTCG
>CAYYVZ010000044.1:0-18582 GCA_964475235.1 uncultured Myxococcales bacterium
GATCAGCAGGAGTTCAACCGCCTGATTGTCGGTGCGCGGGACAGGCTGGCGCTCATCTTCCATCGGTATCTGGACGGAGCGATTCGATCGCGGCGGATCTCCATTCATCTCAATGGTGTGCCGATCGAATCGCGGGACCCGTTTATGCAGCGTCATCCCGCCACTCAGCCACGAGAGCTCGAGATCCTCTCGTTGTCTGGTGAGCGTATCGAGATAGAGCCATTCATTCTCCCTCATTTTTCGAAGCTCACCGAGCGTGAACAGGAGCAACTCGGTGGAGAAGACGGATTCATTCGTAATCAGGGGTTTTACGTGTACCGGGCAGGTCGGTTAATCATCCACGGTACCTGGTTCGGCCTCGCGAAGTTCGGGGAGATGTCTCAGCTGCTCCGGATCCGAGTCGATGTTCCGAACGCACTGGACGAGATGTGGAAGATCACTCTCGACAAGTCGGATGCGCAGTTGCCGAGCGCGCTTCGGCACAGGCTTCGCCAGATCGTGGACGGTCTGCGACCCAATGCGGTGAGGGTCTATCGGCGGCGCGGCGGGCAGATCAAGGAATCGCGCGTGTCCGTCTGGACGAGGACGGTGAAAGGGAATGAGATCACGTACGGGCTCAATCGCGATCACGACATAATCGCGGCGCTCTACGAAGTAGACGGGGATTCAAGGCAACAGGTCGTGGATGCGGCGATACGAGTTATCGAACACGACTTTCCGGTGGAGCGGTTCGGCGACGACGCGCGCTCCAAGCCCGACTCCGTGCATCAGGTGGTGACAGATCGGGAAGAGTTCCGACAGATCCTCGCCGCGCTGGTTCCTGTCTTCCTGTCGGACGCCGACGGTGACGTCTCTGTGATGCGTGCTCGCCTCGCAAAACTCGAGCCCTTCTCTTCTCACATGACGATCGTGGACGACTTTCTGAAAAGCTGCGGATGGTGGGATGGAAGACTACAGTAGCCAGTTGGCGTATTTCCGAATGGAGTTGCTCAAACGCAGTCCGTTGACGCGCGACCTGGTTCGTTCGTTCATGGAGGAGGACCTTTTCGCGAGATCTCTTGCGGCGGCAAAACCCGAAGCAATCGAGATCATCATCAGGGAACTCGAGGCGAGCCTCGACATAACCCAGAACGTCGGGTCTGTTGTCCGAAGTGAGTACCAACCGTGGCTCAAGGCCCGGAAGGAGTCCATAGACTTCTACTACTGGCGCAGGCTCCAGCAGTACTATCAGAGCAAGAACGTCCTTCCGCTGCACGTCGTCGCGACGCTCGATCGAGTGACCGATGAGGTTCTGGACTACTCGGGCGATCCAGCGTCGGACGACCCTTGGCGCCGGCGAGGCATGGTTCTGGGGCACGTTCAGTCCGGCAAGACGACCAACTATTCGGCGCTCATCTGCAAGGCCGCGGATGCCGGCTACAGGGTCGTGATCCTACTCGCCGGGATCACCAATTCCTTGCGTGAACAGACCCAGGAGCGAATCGACGAAACTTTTATCGGGAGGAAGTCGCTGTTCTCAAGAGCTGCTGTCAACGACGACCTGTCGATCCTTCAGTTTGCAAGCACGAAGCGATTCCCCGCCTACGGGACGTCACGGGATCACGACTTTTCGAAGAAGGCTGCCAAGACCCACGGTGTAACAATCGCCGCGCTTCGTGAGCCGATCATTTTCGTAACGAAGAAGAACAAGGCGACTCTGGAAAACCTGTGGGAATGGCTGAAAGAACAGAACCCGGGAGCCCATATCAACGAACCCCTCTTGCTGATTGATGACGAGGCGGACAACGCATCCATCAACACATCGGCCGATCCCAATGCCACAACTGCAATAAATGGGGCCATTCGGTCGATTCTGGGTCTCTTCTCCAGGTCAACATATGTGGGGTACACAGCGACCCCGTTTGCGAACATCTTCATCGATCCCGACACAGACTCGGAGATGCTCGCCGACGATTTGTTTCCCCGGCATTTTATCAAGGCACTCGATCCGCCGAGCAACTATGTTGGCGCAGATCGAATGTTCACCGACGACGGCGACTTGGACCGCCAGATGGTGCGCGATATCGACGACTTCGATTCCTGTCTGCCGCTAAACCACAAACGCGATCTCCCCCTCGCCGCTTTACCTGCCTCACTTGTGAAGGCGATAAGGGTCTTCGTCCTCAGCAGGGCCATTCGTGTGCTTCGCGGACAGGAACGAAAGCACGCATCAATGATGATTAACGTTAGCCGCTTCAATGACGTCCAGGAGCGCGTGAACGGTCTCGTCTACGCCGAGCTTCAGCAGCTGAAGAATACGATCGACTTGGCGGCAGGGCTCTCTGACCCCTGTGCCGCTGATCCGACCATGCAGTTGCTGGAAGCGACGTGGAGAGAGGAGTTCGCGGAGTCGGGTTTCAGTTTTGAGTCCGTTGTCGGATGCCTCCGCAAGGCGATTAGTTCGATTGAAGTTCGGACGATCAACATGAAGGGCAAGGATACCCTCAATTACTCCCGACATGTTGACGACGGTCTGCACGTGATTGCGATCGGAGGTCTGGCCCTCTCGCGCGGCCTCACACTCGAAGGCCTCACCGTTTCATACATTCTCAGAAACGCCTCGGCAGCCGATACACTTATGCAGATGGCCAGATGGTTCGGCTACCGCCCGGGTTACGAGGACCTCTGCCGCCTCTATTTGCCTTCCAGTTCGCGAGGTCACTACGAGTTCATCACGGAGGCGATGAACGAGTTGCGCGATGAGATCAAGTTGATGGAGCGAAGGAGCGCAACACCGGCAGAGTTCGGCCTAAAAGTGCGTCACAGTCCGGCCGCGATAAGAGTTACGGCTGCGAACAAGATGCGTTCTGCAAAGAAGATGACTGTGGCGCAGGACTATTCGAACCGCCATGTTGAAGGATACGCGCTGGTCAACGACCCCGCTGTGAATGCTGCAAACCGTGAGGTGCTCATGCAGTTCCTGAGCGATCTGGACCCCCCTCGCTCGCTTCGCCGCGAGAAGCATCCTGTATGGGAAAGGGTGGGTGGACGGCAGGTCCGTGAGCTGGTGTCACGATTCAGGTTTCACCAAGCGCACGCGGATCTTGGGCTCATTGGTTCCACCGACACGTCGCTCTTTCTGGACTACGTAGGTGATCGCCTGCATTCAGAACTTGCTGAATGGGACGTTGTGCTTCTGCTTCGAAATCCGTTTGCCGGCAGCGAGTTTAGTCCGGCGGCCGTTATGGGGTCGCGTGAGATCCTTCGAGAGCGTGAAGGCGGCTGTGTGCCTGAAGAACTGAAAGATCTGTTTAAGGTCACATCGAAGAATCGCGTGTCTAATCCTGGCGATATAGCTGATGTGTTGCCCGAGCCTTTGGGGGATGAACTCGACGAGCGGCAACGAAAGAACGATCGACTGTGCTGTACCAAACTCATCCGCCCTGTAGTGCTCCTGCACGTCTTCCTGACGAACGGCCTGACGAACGGCAAGCCGGACAGGAGGAACCGGCTCGACGATCCTGTGGTTACGCTCAGCTTTGGGATGAACGGCACGGAGATCCCGCCCGAGGAAAGGACTTATCAGGCAAACAAGGTCTACGTGCGTCAACTCGAGCAAGTCATGGCGGAGGAGGAGGACGACGATGACCGAGTCGCAGTGGACGGAGAGTGACCCGTGGGCGGACATCGGCGTCAACGCGCGCCCGGATACGGTCACGCTGCGACGAGCGGATCCCGCGCACCCACTCGATTTTTTCCGCGGGCGCGATTCATCAGGGAATTATCTATTCATTCTTCAGCTTGAAACTCCTGTAAGGCTGCAGACTGCAATTCCGGCATTCGCTGGGATCGATGTGATCCTTCGATCGCGGCTACCAGCTGGTAGTGAGTTGACGATTTCTCTTCAGAGTCGGGCGCTACTCGACATCTTTCGGGTACTCTGCGGCGATCTGATGCATTCCCCGATGTCGTATCAGCGCGGTGATGACCCGCAGGCCGTGACGACCGTAGTTCTGCGGCTCGCGCATTGGCAGGAACTGCTCCGCCGCCTCGCACAAGACACCCTCGGCCAGCATTCCGCGATGGGTCTGTTCGGCGAGATCCTGTTGCTTCGCGATTTCTTTCTAAGCAGGGCGTCTGCAGTCGACGCCGTCCGCGCTTGGCGAGGACCATACAGCGATCAGCAGGATTTCATGTTGAATGGGTGGATTGTTGAGCTGAAGACGCAACTCGCGACGTCAGACTCGAAAGTCCGAATCGCGTCGGTCGATCAACTCGACGTCGCCGATGGCAAGCTTCTGCTATGCCACCAGTCGCTCGATGCGATGGAGGCAACCCATCCCAACGCCAGAACCTTAAACTCGCTGGTTCTTGAAGTTCGCGATCGGCTTGCATCCCAAAGTCTGCTGGGGCGCGACTTGTTCCTCGCAGGGCTCGTCGAGGTCGGCTACACCCGTCGAGACGAGTACGAAAGCTGGCCTTGGGCGCTCAATTCGCGGTCTTGGTACCAGGTTCGTGACGGCTTCCCGAGGCTAGTGCCGACAGCCGTGCCGCTAGGCGTGGAGAACGTGACTTACAGCATTCGGTTGGACGTTTGTGAACCTTATCGTGTCCGTGACGGACAGATCGCGGAATGGATCAGTAATGGAAACACTTAGTCTGGATGAGTTGGGCAGGGAACTACAGGAAGATATCTTTCGCGAGGCATTGGCGTCGTCCGAGCCGCAGCAGGCAGTCTTCTTCGAGAGGTTTGCATCTCTCGCGGCGGTGAACGGAGACTGTCCTGATCTCGAGTACACGCCGGCGCGACAAGAGGGAACTCGCCCATGGCAGGTGGACGGGTTCGCCATCGATCACGAGCAGGCCGAACTGTGCCTAGCCATCTGTGATTTTCGAGCATCCGAAGAAGTTGAATCCCTGGTGCAATCCCAGATTGACGCAAGCTTCCGGCGACTTGAGCGCTTCTACGAACTCGCCCAGCGGGACGAATTTATTCGTTCGCTCGAGGAGACAGGATTCGGTTTTCAGTGTGCGTTTCCGATCCATGAAGCTGCAAACCAGATTCGCCGTGTCCGACTATTCCTGTTCACCAATGCGCGACTCGCTGCTAGGAAGAAGAGCATCGAATCGAGGGAGATAGCGGGTCGAACTCTCACCTACAATCTGCTCGACATCACGCGGTACTCGGAAATCGAATCATCGCGCGGTGGACTGGAGGATTTCGAAGTCGATATCAGGGAAATGAACGACGGAAAGCCGGTTCCTTGCTTGATGGCCGGCAAGACGGGAGACGATGCGAAATCCTACCTTCTCGTGTTGCCCGGCGAGTTGTTGGCGAAGATCCACGGGACCTATGGCGCACGGCTTCTGGAGCAGAACGTCCGTACGTTTCTTCAGGCGAAGACAAAGGTGAATCGAGGGATCATCGACACGATCAAGGATGCCCCCGAGATGTTCTTTGCGTACAACAATGGTCTCACGATGACTGCCGCAGACCTGGAGTTCGACGACGGGGGAGGTGCGATTACTTCTCTCAGAAGTCCACAGATCGTCAATGGTGGCCAGACAACGGCATCGATTCGATACGCAAAGGAACAACTCAAGGCGGATCTGAGTAGAGTTTTTGTACAGGCGAAACTGACCGTCGTGGACAGGGAGGCGATCGAGAAGGTCGTTCCGAAGATATCGCGATACGCAAATACACAGAATAGGGTCTCAGAAGCCGACCTCTTCTCAACGCACCCGTTCCACGTGTGGATGGAGAGCGTGGCGAAACGAATGAGCGCACCGCGTCGGGCGGGGCAGTTCACAAGTTCGAAGTGGTTCTACGAGAGGGCACGGGGTCAGTTCCTAAACGAGCAGGCCTACAAGTCGAAATCGGATCGTACGAAGTTCCTCGCCGAGTACCCGAAGGAACAGCTTGTGGACAAGCCGCTATTGGCCAAGGCGATGCTGATTCTCGATTGCGAGCCCGTGACTGTGAGCAAAGGGGCGCAGTACGCTTTCATGCGTTTTGCGGAGCAAGTTGTCCAGCAATGGGACAAGGACAAGGACCAATTTCACGATGACTTCTTTCGCGGTGCGATTGGAAAGGTGATCTGTTTTCGCACTGCCGACCGCCTGGTTTCGCAGGCGTCGTGGTATCAGGCTGACAGGGGCCACAAGGCCAACATTGTTACCTACACGCTTGGTTGGCTGGTTCATCACATTCGCAACGAGTTCAAGGCAGAAATCGATTTTCAGAAGATCTGGAATCGACAAGCTGTCACGGACGAACTGGAAGAGGCGATCGCCCGTTGTGCGCCGATAGTTGCGCGCACGGTGAAGGATCCGCCGGCCAATGTGAAGAACGTCAGTGAGTACGCCAAGCGAAGCATCTGCTGGGATTCGGTAAAGGCTCTGCGAATTGAGCTTTCCGAAGACCTCCATTCATCGTTGATTGGCTTGGCGACTGTGAAGTCTCGTGCCCGAGAAGCGAAAGCACTCAAGTCGATTGATAACGGAATTGAACTGGACGCAAGGCTCTTGAAGCTGACGGCGAATCCGGAACTTGTGAACCGATTGGTTCAGTTCGCCCGGGACGAACGAATGCTTTCGCCTACGCTCGACTCGGGAAGACGGAAGCTATCGCGGGGACAATACAGCCTAACCCCAGCTGAAAGAGACATATGGGGTGAGTTGCTGGCTCGAGCGGAAAGTTCCGGTCTCGAGATCGATTAGCTCGAAGCGGCTCCCAAGTTGGAATGCGTTCGTGGCGGACATCGTAAGCCGAAGCATCAGAAGTCGAATGATGTCGGGAATCCGGGCGCGCGATACCGTGCCGGAGATGCTTGTTCGACGCCTGCTGTTCGCGGCGGGATTTCGCTACCGACTCCAACGTCGAGCGCTGGCCGGTTCTCCGGATCTCGTGTTTCCGAAGTACAAGGTCGCCGTCTTTGTGCATGGGTGTTTCTGGCACGCCCATCGGAATTGCCGGTTTCAAAAATTTCCTTCCACCAACGCGGCGTTCTGGCGAGCAAAGCTTGGCGGCAACCGTGAACGCGATCGGCGGAACCAGCGCACGTTGCTGAAGGAGGGATGGAGGGTCGTGGTCGTTTGGGAATGCGCAACGCGCGATCCGTTGGTTGTTCAGACCATAGTCCCTCGCTGGCAGCAGTGGCTCGAGGCGACCGAATCGCACCATCTCGAGATTCGAGGTGAGGTGTTGCGAAGGTCTCGAAACCGGACGCGGACGCGTTGACGGTTGCGGCGCGGAAATGCGCCGCGAGCCAGACCGGATTACCGTGAGGAGACGCGAATTTTCGTGACTAGATCGTGGACAACCTCCGCTATCTTCGACGCTAGTAGCGGAGGAACTGCATTGCCCACCTGTCGGTACTGCTCGGTCCGCGGTCCCTCAAAGAAATAGCTGTCGGGAAAGGTCTGTAATCGGGCCGCCTCGCGTACGGTGAGACTTCGACACTGCAGCGGGTCGTAGTGGATGAAGTAGTGCCCGTCCTTCGAGATATGCGAAGTGACCGTTGTTGAGGGGTGCTGGGGCAATTGAACTCGGAACCGATCCGAGAAGAGTTCTCCCTTGCGCGCCCTCATCGCATTCTGGTGTTCAGGAAGGAGTTCGCTCGGAAAATCACCGAGGGTCGGCGAGCGTTGACCATTCGTTTGAGCGAAAGTCGCAGCAAAGAAATAGCGCCGAAGGTCGCTCGCCATGTGACCACGGGACTGATGGCATGAGATCCCACCTGAAGTGTCACGATACCAGGACGCAAGTCGTCGCGGATTCCTCCGAGTCTTTAGCCAAGGAGCCCCGGATGTCGTCTGCAGTCCAGCCATCTCCGAAAGATTCCTTCGGATGAGACGCGCAGTGCGAAGTAGATCGGCGTTCGATTGTCGGCCCATCCAGCGTTGCTTCTGGATTTCCGCAATCGCCTGTTTCCAACTCTCTATTGAATCGGTTCCCCTTGAGACTGTGCTTCGAAGCGGCGGAAGATCCGCGAGAACGTCGGAAACGGAAGTCCGACCTTCCGGCGAGAGTAGGCCCGGATATAGCGCATGGTCCGCTCGAATGCCGAGGATGAATATTCGATGCCGCGCTTGAGGTATGCCGTAGCACTCAGCCCGAACCACGAAACTGGCGGGATCCGGCATTTGGAGTTCCCCGCGAAACAGGCTCGCTTCGGGAGGCTCAACGAGTGAGAACAGATTGTACTTGAGATTGGTGCGGTCTCTGCGCCGTAGGGCCACGCCGGGTCGTTGCAGGTCGCTGAGGATGCGGCCGACCAGTCGATTTCCTCCATGGGTCGCTGACAGAAGACCTTTCACATTCTCCATCAGGAAGATCGGCGGCTGATGCTCTGCCACGATCCGAAGGTATTCCCGATACAGAAAGTGTCGTTCGTCCGCTTCGAAGTCGGGGGTCGTCGAGCGCATTCTCGAGCGCCCAACAAGCGAATAAGCCTGGCACGGAGGACCGCCCACCAGAATCCAGTGCCGGGCTTTGCCTATGGCAAGATTGATGCGGCGACGAAGCTCATCCTGAGAAACCTTTCCAAGCTCTGCCAGCCAGGCGCGATTCTGAGCCTCACGACTTTCTCGTGGATAGCGAGCGAAGAGCGCCTCACGAGAAACTCCATTCTCACCGGTCAGATACTGCCAGTACTCCGGGGGAGGCTCCTCGAAACTTCTGAAGAACTTTCGCAGGAGTAGCGTCTCTCGCGCTGTTGGATCGCGTTCAATTGAGAGCGAAACTTCGAAGGGATGGCTTCTGTCATCGGGGCTGAACGCGGAGAATCCTTCGCCCAACCCTCCAGGTCCCGCGAACAGATCAATGACTGGAATGCGAAGCGGTTTCGTCACGTTGCGCGACTGACTAAGCCAGGGACGGAAAGGAACATCAATCCACGGAAAGGTATGTTCTACAGGAAAGTCTCCGCAGGCGGATGTGAACCAGGCAAGATCGCCCCAAGCTCCGCAACTGCGGACGTGAGGTCGTCGCGTGACGCCTTATGACTCGAACCACGAGTTCGAGGCCACTCAGCGAGCCGCCGGCCGGCCGGCGGCAGTTTTTGAGGAACCGCGAAACGCAGGTCTCGTCAGGGGACTGTTTCTCGATCGCGTTGAGGTTGGGAGTGCACAACGAAAAAGCGGCGCCCGGATCTCTCCGGGCGCCGCTTCAAAATTGCGACGGAATGCTCGGCCGGCTCAGTTCGAGCTGACCTTGCGCTCCTTGATGCGGGCGGCCTTGCCGCTGAGGTCGCGCAGGTAGAACAGGCGGCTGCGGCGAACTTCGCCGCGGCTCTTCACCTCGATCTTTTCGACGCGCGGCGAGTGGATCGGGAAGGTACGCTCGACGCCGACGCCGTAGGAGCTCTTGCGGACCGTGAAGGTGGCCTGGGGGCCGCCGCTCGACTTGCGGATGCAGACGCCCTCGAAGACCTGGACGCGCTCCTTCTCGCCCTCGACGATGATGCCGTGCACGCGCAGGGTGTCGCCGGGACGGAAGTCCGGAATATCGCTGCGGAGTTGTTCGGCGTTGAGGGCTTTGATCACGTCCACGGTAGGGGGCTCCTTGGAAAACTCGAAGCGCGGTACCTACCGCGGACATCTCAGCCGGTCAAGGAGGACGGCCGCGGCGGCCCGGACCGACAGGTGGTTGTACGCCGACGGACCCACGATGGGCTCGACGACCGCTTCGCAGCGCTCCGTCACCGCCGGCGCCAGGCCCGATCCGGTGCCGAGCAGCATCAGCCACGGCGGTCCGTCTTCGGCTAGTTTCTCCCGCATTTCCGCGAACGTGACCGACCGCTCGTGACGCCTCGCGCTGGTCGCGAACCAGCGCGGAAGGCAGCCGTAGCGGCGTTCGACGTCGATGCCGACGCCCTCGAGGTCCGACTCGAGCCTCACCAGCGCGAGCGCCTCGTTCCGCGTCGGGTTGTAGTCCTTCTGGTCGTCGTGCTCCCAGTGCTGGATCACGCGGTGGATGAGCCCGCGCAGCGCATCGACGGGCGTGACCACGTAGAAGCCGGCCGCGCCGTACGTGCAGCAGCTGCGCGCGATGTCGGGCACGTCGATGTTGGTGACGGCGCTGGTCACGATCGCACCCGTCTTGTCGAGAACGGGGTAGTGGACGAGGGCGACGAGGAGGTCGGACACGGCTTCTATCCGCGCGTCTTCGGGGCGACGCCAGCCGCGCCTTTGGCCGCGAGATCGGGCCGACGCGCCTCGGTGCGAAGGCGCGACTGCTCGCGCCGCCACTTCTCGATCTCGCCGTGGTTGCCCGACGTCAGCACCGGCGGCACGCCCATGCCGCGAAATTCGGCCGGCCGCGTGTACTGCGGATACTCGAGCAGTTCCGGATCGCTGAAGCTCTCGGACGCGTGGGAGTCCGCGCTGCCGAGCACGCCCGGAACCAGCCGCGAGACCGCGTCGATCACCACGAGCGCCCCGAGCTCGCCGCCCGTCAGCACGTAGTCTCCGATCGAGATCTCCTCGTCGAAAAGAGGCCGCACGCGCTCGTCGACGCCCTCGTAACGGCCGCAGAACATCAGGATCGAAGCGTGATCGTGCGCGAGGCGCTGCGCCGCCCTCTGAGTGAAGGGCGTGCCCTGGGGCGTAAGCAGGATCTTGCGCGACGGCGCGTGCCGCGCGGCGACGTCTTCGACGGCCGCGTAGATCGGCTCGGCGCGCATCACCATACCGGGGCCGCCGCCGTACGGGGAATCGTCGAGGGGATGCGGGCTGCCGCCCGTGTAGTCGCGGAGCTGGTGCGCGCGGACCGTGAGAATGCCGCTCTCGATGGCGCGGCCGAGCACGCCCACTCGTACGCCGGCCTCGACGAATTCGGGGAAGAGCGTGAGGACGTCGAACGCGATCACTCGTCGCGCCCCGTCGCGTCCGGCGGCCCTCCGAACTCCAGCGCATTGCGATCGACGGTCATCCGCCGCGTTTCGAGATCGACCGACAGCACCGCATGCCCGACCGCAGGAATCAGCACCTCGGCGCCGTCTGCGGCGCGGGCCACGTAAACGTCGTTCGCGCCCGTCGCGATCACCTCGTCGATGCGTCCGAGCACGTTGCCTTCGCCGTCCACGACCTCGAGTCCGATCATCTCGCTCTCGAGAAATTCGTCGTCTTCGAAGGCGAGCGACTCGCGCTCGACCAGCACTTCGGCGCCGACGAGAGCCTCGGAGGCGTTGCGATCGCTCACACCGTCGAAGGTCGCGCGAAGGCCGCCGCGGACCGGTGCGGCGCTGCGCACGCGCGACCGGAACGGCGCGCCGGAGCGCGGCGCGAGCTCGACTTCGAGGCCGCGCGTGAAGACTTCAGTCATCGACGGATCGATCTGGACGACTACGGCGCCCGAGAGGCCGTTGGGCCGCGACACGCGCCCGAGGGTCACCCGGTTCGAAGGAACAGCCGCCACGGGTCCTGCCGGAGTGGTGTCCGGGCCGGATCGGCCCGGACCACGAGGACTACTCCTCAACGATTTCGAGAGTTGCCTTGTGCTGGATGCGCGAGGCAGCCGCGTTGAGGATGGTGCGCAGCGACTTGGCGGTGCGTCCCTGCTTGCCGATCACGCGTCCAAGGTCTTCCTTGGCGACGCGCAGCTCGAAGGTCGTGAGCTGATCGGTGGTGTTCTGCTTGACCTCGACGGCTTCGGGGCGAAGCACGAGGTTGCGGGCGAGGAAGTCGACGAGCTCGTACAAAGGAACCTCGGACGTGGGGGGAGCCAGGTCCGGTTGGACTAGGCCGCCACTCCCGCCTGCTTCATCAACTTGGCCACGATCGGAGTCGGTCTCGCTCCCTTCTTCAGCCATGAGGTGATCCTTTCGGCGTCGAGCTTGATCTTCGCCGGCTCGACGAGGGGGTCATAGGTTCCGACCATGGCAAGGTTGGCGCCGTCGCGGGGGGAGCGCTCGTCGGCGACCACCACCCGGTAAAAGGGCTTCTTCTTGCTGCCGTGGCGGGAGAGTCGAATCTTGACGGACATGCTTCTATCGCTGCTCCTCAAATCTCTGAATCCGGGGTTTTGACCACTATCCCGGCGGATTGGCAACCGTTTCGCCTGAAATCGGGGACGGATCCCGATTTCCGCGCGAAGTGGCCGGATCCCTTCGAGTTCCGACCGTCGGATCCCGGGAGTTGGCGGAGCGCGACGGGCCGGACCGATCGGCGGCGGGCTGCCCGGACGTTCCCCGATTCCAGCGAAATCGGGATCCGTCCCCGATTTCGGCCGCGCCCCCGGGCTCAGAGCGCGATGTCGTAGGTGATCGTGGCCCCGAAGCGCTCGGGGGCCTGGGGGTCGTCGCGCACGCGGTCGAAGACCAGCAGCCGCGTGCCCAGTTTGAAGCCTTCGCGGATGTCGTGGGTGACGAGGAAGATCGTCATCCCGCATTCCTTCCACAGGCGAGTGACGAGCTCGTGCATCGACTCGCGCGTGCCGGGATCGAGGGCGCCGAAGGGCTCGTCGAGCAGCAGCACCTTGGGCCGCCGGATCAACGCCTGCGCGATCGACAGGCGCTGGCGCATGCCGCCCGACAGCGCGTGCGGATAGCCCGAGGCCTCCTGCGCGAGGCCGACTTCCTCGAGATAGCTCATCGCCTCCTCGCGAGCGCGCCGCCGCGCCGCGCCGAACAGCCGTCCGAAAAGCTTCGCGCGCTCGAATTCGAGCCCGAGCGCCACGTTGTCGAGCACCGACAGGTGAGGAAACGACGAGTAGCGCTGGAAGACGACGCCGCGATCGGGACCGGGCTCGGCCGCGAGCGGCACGCCGTCGAGCAGCACCTGCCCGCGCGACGGAACCTGCTGGCCGAGAAGAATGCGAAGGAACGTGGACTTGCCGCAGCCGGACGGGCCGGTGATCGACACGAAGCTTCCGGGCGCAACGTCGAGGTTCACGCGCTCGAGCACGACCTTGCTGCCGTACTCGTGCCAGAGGTTGCGGACGGTGATGGTGCCGGGGCCGCGCGCTGCCTCGCGCGCGGCGTCGGTGCTCGCGACCCAGGCGACACGCGCCGCATCGGCCGCTTCCAGCGCGGCCGCGTCCTCGCCGGAAACACCCGCCGCCGCGCTCACGACTTTCCCTCCGCATCCACCCACGGGTAGCGGGACTGCCGGATCGCTCGCAGGACCAGGTCGAAGAGGAACGCGAGCAGCGTGATCCACGCGACGTACGGAAGGATCACGTCCATCGCCATGTAGCGCCGCACGAGAAAGATGCGGTAGCCGAGCCCGCCCGTCGCCGAGATCGCCTCCGCCGAGATGAGGAACAGCCACGCCGGCCCGAGCGAGAGGCGCAACGAATCGATGAGGCGGGGCATCGCCTGCGGCAGGATGACGCGCGCGGCAAGCTGAAGGCTCGACGCACCGAGCGTCTGCGCCTTGATCCACTGTTCTTCGGGAATCTCGCGGATGCGCTGCGCGAGGTCGCGAATCATGAACGGCAGCACGCCGATCACGATGAGCATCACCTTCGAAAGCTCGTCGAGCCCGAAGACGATGAAGAGGATGGGCAGGACCGCGAGGGCCGGCACCATCGAGATCGCCGTCACGAACGGTCCGAGGAGGGAGTTGACGGCCGGTAGCATGCCGAGGGCGAGCCCGAAGGCGAGGGCGAGCGACGTTGCGATCGCGAGCCCGGCGCCGAGCCTCAAAAGGCTGGCGCGGGTGTCCGTCCAGAACAGGTACTCGCCGGTGCGAGTGTCCTCCGCGAGCGCCATGCCGGACCACGCTTCGGCCATGACGGCCGGCGGCGGCATCAGCTTGTCTCCCGGATTGGCGGCCAGGCGGACGCTCGAGCCCACGAGGTAGACGCCGAGCAGCAGCGCGAACGGCACCACGGCGAGCACGCGCGGATTACCCGGCACGCGGTTGATCCACCTGGGGGAAGGCACGTCGGCGATACTGCAACGCCGGTGCCATCACGAGGGCACGGGTCCTCCTGCCCGTAAGCGCTGAGCGGAGGCGGGCTGTGCCTGCGGATCCCGTCGCTCCTCACGCCGCGTCATGCCTCGCCAGCGTGCACCTGCTGCTGTGCCAGCAGGCAACTGCGTGCAAAGCGGGCGCGACGGCGCGCCGGTAGTACGCGATTTCAGGTACCCCGCGTTTGGCCTGATCGTTGCTTCGCAACTCCGGGACCGCCCCCGGTCCTCCACTACGCAAAGGACGGCATCCCATGAAGCGATTCACCCCGAACTTCCTCGCTCTCTCCCTCGCCTTCTCCTTCCTTCTGGCCGGAACGATGGCCCCGGACGCCGCGCAGGCCGCGCCCAAGACCAAGTTCAAGATCGCGTGGTCGATCTACGTGGGCTGGATGCCGTGGGGCCACGCCCACGACGAGAAGATCATGAAGAAGTGGGCCGACAAGTACGGGATCGAAGTCGAGATCGTGCAGATCAACGACTACGTCGAGTCGATCAACCAGTACACGGCCGGCCAGTTCGACGGCTGCGTGATGACGAACATGGACGCGCTGACGATTCCGGCCGCGGGCGGCGTCGATTCGACGAGCCTCATCGTCGGCGACTTCTCCAACGGCAACGACGGCCTCGTGCTCAAGGGCAAGACGAAGCTCGAGGACGTGAAGGGACAGAAGGTCCACCTGGTCGAGCTGTCGGTTTCGCACTACCTGCTCGCCCGCGCGCTGAGCTCCATCCAGCTCACGGAGAAAGACGTCACCGTGGTGAACGTCTCGGACGCGGACGTCGTGGCGGCGTTCGGAACGCCGGACGTCTCGGCCATGGTCACGTGGAACCCGCAGCTTTCCGAGATCGCGAAGGCGCCCGGCGCGACGATGGTCTACGACTCGAGCAAGATCCCGGGCGAGATCATCGACCTCATGGTCGTGAACACTGCGACGCTCGCCGAGAACCCTTCGCTCGGCAAGGCCCTCGTCGGCGCGTGGTACGAGATGATGGGCCTGCTCCAGGACAAGGGCGAGAAGGGCACGGCCGCGCGCACGGCGATGGCGAAGGCTTCGGGAACCGACCTTGCCGGCTTCGACAGCCAGCTCGCGACCACCAAGATGTTCTACACGCCCGCTTCTGCGCTCGAATTCACGCGTAGCGCCGCGCTCCCGGCCACGATGGACCACGTCCGAAAGTTCTCGTTCGAGCACGGACTGCTCGGCTCCGGCGCGAAGTCGGCCGACGCAATCGGAATCGCCTACCCGGGCGGCAAGATCGTCGGCGACGAGAAGAACGTGAAGCTGCGCTTCGACGACACCTACCAGGCCATGGCCGCCGACGGCAAGCTGGAGTAAACGGAATCGAAGACGCTTCCATGGGACACTTTGTTGCGCGCGCAGCGTCGGACAGAGTGTCCCGGGTAGCGAGCCGCGAACATTGAGCGGCGAGATTCTTCTCGAGGGACCACCATGACTTCCACGACGGCGACCACGCGCGGGGCGATGGAGCACGCGCGCGCCAAGGCTGCGCGCGAAGCGGCGGCCGTGCGCGCCAAGCCCACCATTCCCGTGAGTGCGGCCACCGGCCTTCCGGCCGGCGTGCCGCACGACAGGCTATTCTGGGACGAGACGCTCGCTGCCGGCGGCTACGCCTCGCGCGTGCTCGAGCGAGGCTCGCGGCTTCGCATCGAGGACAGCGAGGGCGGTGCGTGCGTCTCCCTGCTCGTCTATTCGGCCGACCGGCCCCAGGAGCGTCTCAACGTCGCCGACACGGTGAAGGTGCAGTGGCAGGCCTATCTCGGCCGCGGAGCGCTGCTTCTCAGCGACATGGGCCGCGTGCTCATGAGCATCGTCGAGGACACGAGCGGCCGGCACGACACGTTCGCGGCGCCGTCGTCCGCGTGGTCGAACGAACGCAAGTACGGCAAGGGCGACAACCACGGCCCCTTCCCGAACGCGCGCGACCGCTTCAAGCTCGCGCTCGCCAAGCACGGGCTCTCGCGGCGCGACATCGGGCCGTCGGTTTCCCTCTTTCAAGGCGTGCGCGTCGAGCCCGACGGCTCGCTCGCGTTCACGGGCCCGGCGGGCCCGGCGGCGAGCGGAGCTGCGTACTTCGTCGAGCTGCGCGCCGAGATGCGCGTGCTCGTCGTGCTCGCGAACACGCCGCACGTGCTCGACCCGTGCCCCGAGTATCGTGCCGGCCACGTGCGGCTGCTCGGCTGGCACGGCTACGTAACGGCGCCCGACGACGAGATCCGCACCTCGACCCCCGAGCGCCTGCGCGCGTTCGAAAGCACGGAGGACATTCTCGAATGAGCTCCGCCGATAGCGTCCCGGGTCCCGTGATCCACGACGTCGTGGTCGAGGCGCGTGCGCCGTGGGCGTACGTCGTGAAGGCCGGCGAAACGCTGCGCATCGTCGACCTCGAAGGCAACCAGGCCGTCGACTGCATCCTCTACAACCCGCACGACACCGACGAACGCTACAGCGCGCAGGAGACGGTGACGGCGCAGGGGAACATCTTCCTCACGACCGGCACGAAGCTGCTCTCGACCGAAGGCCGCGCGATGATGACGATCACCGCCGACACGTGCGGCAACCACGACACCTCCGGCGGTGCGTGCAGCTGCGAGTCGAACGCGCTGCGCTACGGCCACCACACGCGCCATCAGCACGCGTGCGTGGAGAATTTCCTTCTCGCCATCGCGCCCTTCGGAATGGGCAAGCGCGACATGACGAGCAACATCAACTGGTTCATGAACGTCCCCGTCGAGGCGGACGGATCGCTCGGCATCGTGGACGGCCTGTCGGCGCCCGGAAAGTACGTGGACCTGCGCGCAGAGATGGACACGCTAGTGGCCGTTTCCAACTGCCCGCAGATCAACAACCCGTGCAATGCGTTCAACCCGACGCCGGTGCGGATGATCGTCTTCGGTCCGTCGTCGTGAGCAAAGTGTCGTGAGCAGGAACACCGGGCTTCCCCGCAAGGTCCTCGTCGCCAACCGCGGCGAGATCGCGTGCCGCATCATCGGCACGCTCGACCGCCTCGGCGTCGATTCCGTGGCCGTTTACTCCGACGCGGACTCCGGTGCGCGCCACGTACGCCTCGCCGGCGAAGCGGTGCGCGTGGGCGCGGCGCCCGTCGACGAGAGCTACCTGCGCCTCGATGCGATTCTCTCGGCGTGCGCGCATACCGGCGCCGACGCGGTTCATCCCGGCTACGGCCTGCTCAGCGAGAACGCGAATTTCGCCGCCGAGTGCGAAGCGGCGGGCATTGCCTTCCTCGGTCCCACGCCGCGACAGATTCGCGACTTCGGCCTCAAGCACCGCGCACGCGAGCTCGCCTCTGCCGCCGGCGTACCGGTTTCGCCTGGCTCCGGCGTGCTCGACGACGCGGCCCACGCGGTGCGCGTCGCGCGTGAGCTCGGTTATCCGGTTCTTCTCAAGGCGACGGCCGGCGGCGGCGGCATCGGCATGTGCCTCTGCCACGACGAAGCCGAGCTCGTGCGCGAGTACGACCGCGTCGCGCGCCTCGCCCACACGCACTTCGGCAGCGGCGAAACCTTTCTCGAGAAGTTCGTCGCGCGCGCGCGTCACATCGAGGTCCAGATCTTCGGCGACGGCAAGGGCGACGTCGTGCACCTCGGCGAGCGCGACTGCTCGCTGCAGCGCCGCCGCCAGAAAGTGTTCGAGGAAAGTCCCGCGCCGCGCCTCGACCGCGCCCTCGCCGATCGCATCGCGGAAGCCGCGGTCTCGCTCGGCAAGACCGTCCGTTACCGTTCGGCCGGAACCGTGGAGTTTCTCGTCGATGACGACGCGGACGACTTTCACTTCCTCGAGGTGAACACACGGCTGCAGGTCGAGCACGGCGTCACCGAAGCCGTCGGCGGCATGGACATCGTGGAGTGGATGGTGCGCCTCGGCGCGGGCGATGCCTCGCCGATGCACGGCTACCGCCACGAGGCGCGCGGCCATGCGATCGAGGTCCGCCTCTACGCCGAAGACCCGGCGCGCGACTTCCAGCCCGGCGCGGGCTGCCTGACGGAAGTGGAGCTGCCGCGCGACGTGCGCGTGGACTCGTGGATCGAGTCGGGCACTGAAGTTTCGCCGTTCTACGACCCGTTGCTCGCCAAGGTCGTCGCGCACGGCTTCGACCGGGGCGAGGCCCTCGCGAGGCTGCGCGACGCGCTCGAGGCGACGCGCCTCGGCGGTATCGCGACCAACCTCGAGTACGCGCGCGCGATCGCCGACTGGCCGGAGTTCGTGGAGGCACGCCACCACACCCGCTCGCTCGCGTCGTTCGATTTTCACCCGATGGCCGCGGAGGTGGTCGACGCCGGCGCGATGACGACGGTGCAGGACTGGCCGGGGCGCCAGGGCTACTGGCACGTCGGCGTTCCGCCGTCGGGACCGATGGACGACCTGGCGCTGCGCATCGGCAACCGCATTCTCGGCAACGAGCAGGGTGCAGCCGGGCTCGAGATCGCGCTTCGAGGCCCGACGCTTCGCTTCGGCCGTCGCACGACGGTCTGCCTCACCGGTGCCGCCGTCGATGCCGAGCTCGACGGCCGCCCGTGCGCGATGTGGAACGCGATCGCCGTCGAGCAGGGCAGCGTGCTGAAGATCGGCAGTGTAAAGGGGCCGGGCACGCGCGTGTATCTCACCGTGCGCGGCGGCATCGACGTTCCCGACTACCTCGGCTC
>CAYYVZ010000045.1:0-18344 GCA_964475235.1 uncultured Myxococcales bacterium
TGAGGTCGACCCTGCCCGCGCCGCCGACCTTGATCAGCGGCGACTCGAGCACGAGGTCGCCGTTCTTCACGACGCCGCCGTCGATCGTGAACGTCCCGCCAACTGTGGAGAACTCGGTCTTGTCCGTCTCTCCGTGCGTGAAGGCTGTCGCGACGTGCGTGACCATGCCGACGAGGTTGATGCCGCGGATCGCGCCGTCGTGCAGGTCGAACCTGCCCTTGCCGCGCAGGCCGGCGACGAGCTCTCGCTCGGATGCGCCGCGTGTGCTCGCCGCGAGGTCGAGGTTGCCTGCTCCCGACAGCCGGTCGAAGCGCCAGCCGTCGCGCAGCATCGGCTCGGCCTGGCAGCCCCTGGCTTCGAGCGAAATCGTGAGGCCGGCCGATGCCGCTTCGCTGGCCGTCACCGTCACGTTTCCCGTGGCGTTGCCGCCGTAGAGCGCCACCTCGCGCAGGTCGAGCGCGAGCACTCCGCGCTCCAGCTTCAGCCCCGCCACGGTCCTGCCGATCTCGAGACCGCGCGAATCGATGCGTCCGCACGAGAGGTCGAGGTTCGCGTCGAAGGCGCGCAGGCGGTCGAGCTGCAGCGGTGTGTCGCTCCAGCGGCCGGACGTCTCCCTCGCGTCCGGCGTCAGGTAGGGATCGATCGCGAGGTGCTCGACGGCGAGGCTGCCCTCGAACTTCGCGCGCGACGCCGACAGGTCCACGCGCAGGTCGCCGGTGGCGTCGATCTGGTCGATTCCGATTCTCGCCTTGCGGAAGTCGAGGCGCGGCCCGGCGAGCGAGAGCTGTCCTTCGATCTTGAGTGCGCCGAAGGTCGTCCCCGACGCAGCGATCTCGACGCCGAGCCAGCCCGCGAGCTCGCGGATGGAAGGGACGCCGAGGGTGACGCTGCCGAGCAAAGCCGGCGGCGACGCGTTGACGAGGTCGCCGCGGAAACGGAAGGCCAGCGAATCGCTCCTCGCGTGGAGGCCGGCCGACGTCGAGCCGCCGTCGAGCCACGCACGCGGCCGGTCGAGCACGACGTCGATCCCGACCTTCTTCCCGTGCCAGACGAGCTCTCCTTCGGCCTTCAGCGGATCGTCGAGGCTGCGCAGGGACAGGCTCGCCTCCACGGCATCGAGCTGCTCGCGCCGGCCGCTGCGCGCATCGGTCCACTGGATGGTGCCGCCGTTGATGCGGACGTCCTCGAGGCTGACTTCGGTGAAGAGGGCCCCGGACGGCGGGACCGCAGGCTCGCTCGCCTTCTTGCCGGCGATTCGCCAGTTCGACCCGCCGTGCTCGTCGGTTTCGAGCTCGATCCGCGGCGCGTCGAGCACGAGGCTGTCCAGCTCGACGCGACCTCGCAGCAGCGGGAATACCTTGAGCACGAGCCGCAGCCGCTCGAGCGTCACCATCTCGCGGGCCTTGCCGCCCGGAACGTTCGAGAGGCCGACGTCGCCGAGGTCGAGCTCGAGCCTCGGCAGAAGCGAGAGCTTCATCGGCCCGCCGATGCGCAGGTCGAGGCCGGTTGCGTCCTTCACGCGTGCGGCGATCTGGGGCCTGTAGGATTCGAGCGGGACGAGCTGCGCGACGACGACTGCCGCAACCACGAGGACGACGATCGCACCGAGGATGCCGTACGCCATCTTCTTCACTTTGCCGGATCCGTCGCCCGTTCCACGCCCGCCCGCGCCGCTACATGCGCGAGAGGGCCCCGATGAGGCGCTCTCCGGCGGCTTCGCCCGAACGCACGCAGTCGGGAATGCCGACGCCGCGGTAGGCCGCACCGGCGAGCGCCAGGGAAGGGTACCTGCCGGCCTCGTCCTCGATGCGCGCGACGCGCTCGAGATGGCCGACGTTGTACTGCGGCATCGAGCGCGGCCAGCGCGTGACGACGGAATCGAGGGGCCGTGCGCGCACGCCGAGCAACTCGCCGAGGTCCTTGCCGATGCCGGCCAGCATGCGGTCGTCGCCCATGTCGTAGTGCTCGGGGAACAGGGCGCCGCCGACGAAGGCGCGCAGCAGCACCGTCTCGCCCGGCGCGCGGCCCGGATACTTCACGCTGCTGAACGTGCACGCGAGGATGGTGCGCCGCTCGCTCGCCGGCACGACGAAGCCGAAACCGTCGAGCGGATGCGCGACGTCGCCGCGCCTGTAAACGAGGTTCACGGTCGCGGACGATGCGTATTCGATCTGGTTGAGGGCGCGCGCGAGCTCCGGGGCGACGCCTTCGACCATGCGCGACGTCGAGTAGGCCGGAGCGGCCAGGCAGACGGCGTCCGCATCGATGGCCTCGTCGAGCGTCAGGACCCTCCAGCCGGAGTCGTCGTGCTCGAGACGCTCGACCACGGTACCGGTGCGAACGGTGCCGGGCGGAAGGATCTCGCAGAGCCGTTCGGGCAGAACCGAGAGACCTCGGTCGAGCGAGATGAACATCGAGTAGCGAGGACCCGACGCCGTGCCTTCTCCGCCTTCCTCTCCCGTCCGCATGGCGCGGCGGCGCGACTCGGCGAAACCGAGAATGAGGCTGCGATGCCGGCGCTCCATCTCGAGGAAACGCGGCATCGTCGCGCGCAGGCTGAGCTTCTCGGGGGCGGCCGTGTAGACGCCGCCGACCATGGGCTGGGCTGCGCGGTCGAGCGCTTCGGCGCCGAGACGGCGCCTCACGAACGACGCGAGCGACTCGTCGGCGCCGTCGGTCCTGCGCGGCAGCACCAGGTCGAGCGCCATGCGCAGCTTGCCCGGCCACGAGAACATCTTCGTCGATGCGAACGGCGCGAGGCGCGACGGCGCCATCATATAGAAGCCCTCGGGAATCGGATGCAGCGTGCTCCCGAGCGCGACGAAGCTCTGGCGGTGCACCGCCGAGGTGCCGACGATGCGCGGGGCAAGCCCGATCTCCTCGCAGAGCGCGCGCGCCCACGGCTTCTCGGTGATGATCGAGTCGGGCCCGAGCTCCATCACGCAGCCGCCGCGATGGGCCGTCTCGATGACGCCGCCCGGGCGAGCCATGGCTTCCAGCACGACGATCTCGACGTCGAGGTTCCGCTCCGTTGCGAGCTTCGATGCGCGGTACGCTGCGGAGAGGCCCGCGATACCGGCGCCGACGACGACGATGCGGCGCCTGCGTCCCGAGGTGCCCGGTTTTCCCGAAGGCAACGTCAGCCCCGCGCCGAAAGCTCGTGCACGACGTCGACGAGCTCGATGACCCGATCGACCGGCGTACCCGGCAGGATGCCGTGGCCGAGATTGAAGATGTGGCCGGCGCGGCCGCCGACTTCGCGGAGCACGCGCGCGGCTTCGCGCCGGATCACGTCGCGCTCGGCGAACAGGAGCACCGGGTCGAGGTTGCCCTGCACCGCGAGGCCGGGGAACCGCTCGAACGCCGATGCAATCGGTACGCGATGATCGACGCCGATCACGGAGCAGCCGGTGGCGACCTGCCTTTCGAGCAGCGTCGCCGTGTCGGTGCCGAACAGGATGAACGGCACGTCGTCGGGCAGCGCCGCGCGGATCGTGACGAGGTGCGGCGCGACGTAGGTCTCGAAGTCCGACGGCGACAGACAGCCGACCCAGCTGTCGAAGAGCTGGACAGCCTGAACGCCCGCGTCGATCTGCGCGCGAAGATAGGCCGCGACCGCGCGCGCAATCCTGTCCATCATCGCGTCCCACGCGCCCTTGTCGGCGTACATGAAGCGCTTGGTCTGGATGTAGTTGCGCGAGCCGCCGCCCTCGATGACGTAGGACGCGAGCGTGAACGGCGCGCCGCTGAAGCCGATCAGCGGAACGTTCGAAGCCAGCTCGGCGCGCGTGCGGCGCACGGCGTCCATCACGTAGGAAAGGCTGTCCGCGGGGTCGATCTCCTGCAGGCGATCGACGTCCTCGGGCCCGCGCACGAGCCTGGAAAGGCTCGGACCGTCGCCCTGTACGTATTCGAGGCCGAGGCCCATGGGCTCGAGGATCAGCAGGATGTCGGAGAACAGGATCGCTGCGTCGGCATGGATGCGCTGCTGCGCGTCGACCGCCACCTTCGCGGCCAGCTCCGGCGTCTTGCACAGCTCGAGGAACGACGCGCGCGCGCGCACCTCGCGGTACTCCTGCATGTAGCGGCCGGCCTGGCGCATCAGCCACACGGGCGTGTACGGAACCTTCTCGCCGCGGCACGCTTTCATGAAGACGCTGTCGCGTAGCGCGGCTGCATCGACGGCCGGTGACGTCCCGGGCGCGGGCGCGGCGGTCGCGGTGGCGCGGTTTGCCGCACGCATGCGATCGCGGAGCGCGACGATGAGTGCAGGCGTGAGCTCGGAGGCTTCCTTGACGAGCGTGCCGAGCTTGGGGTGCGACGGCTCGAAGTCCACCTCGAAGCCGTGCTCGCGGAGGGTATCGGTGCAGACGGGCCCCACCGATCCGACGACGACTTCGGCGACCCCCTTGCGGAAGTCCGCTTCGACGCCGAGCCGTTCGGTGATGGCGAGCAGGTTGTAGACCTGGTTCGAGCTCGTGAAGAGCAGCACGTCGACCGTGCGCGCGATGACCTGCCGGATCGCGTCCTCGAGAGGCTTCACGTCGTCCGGGAGCTCCCAGCGGTAGACGGGCACGCGCGTGATCTTCGCGCCGCGAAGCTCGAGCTCGCGCACCAGGTCGTTGTTGGCGACGCCGTACTCCTGGATCGCGACGCGCGCGCCCTGGAGCTCGACCGACTCGGCGGCTTCGTCGAGCGTAAGCAGGAGCTCGCGCCACGTGTTCGGCTCGGGGACGGTGATCGCGATCGCGACGCCGAGGTCGCGAAGGGCGCGGACCGGCTTCGGACCGCGCGCGACCACGGTGGTCTTCGACAGCGCGGTCACGAGGGCGGCCGTATCGAAACGGGTCTGCCAGGCGGCGAACAGCGTGCGCGTGCCCACGCCCGTCAGGAAGAGAACGACGTCCACATCGCCGGCCAGAAGGGCTTCGGCGAACTCGAAGGCGGCCTCGTTCGATTCGAGGGGAACCTCCTTCATCGTCGGCGCCGAGATGGCCACGCCGCCGTGGTTCCTCACGAGCCGGGCCGCGTCGTCGGCCATCCGGCTCTCGAACGTCACGACGCGCAAGCCGCCGAAGCCTCGGCTCGTCGTCGTGGGTTCGCGGTCGCCGGCGTGAACGGTGGGGGATGTCATCGTGGAAATCGCAGGGCGCAGGGCGATCGAGTGACCTGCCTCCGCTGCGCCGCGGCAATCTTTCAAGATCTTCACCGCCGGGCAACCCGGTAGGCCTGTCCACGGCCTGCCTGTCCTGTTGCCCGGCCGGCGTTCGGCGCGGGAGATCTATTGACCGGACCTGCCCTTGGTGCCTTACTCCGCCGCGAACGCTCGAGCGCCGGACCGCCGGCCGGAAAGCCGACGGCGAGGCGCCACACAGGAGCCGATGCCGATGAAGATCCGGGACCTCCGAAAGGCCGGTCCGGTGGGACTGCAGACCATCGCACCGGACAATACCGTCCACGAAGCCATCCAGCAGCTGTGCCGCTTCAACATCGGCGCCCTGCCCGTCGTGGACGCGGAAGGGACGCTCGTCGGAATCGTGTCGGAGAGGGACGTCCTGCGTCTCTGTTCGCGCGACGACTACGACCGCTCGCTCACGCTGCGAGTCCGCGACGTCATGACGCGCGATCTCGTCATCAGCGTCCTCGACGACAGCCTCGACTACTGCATGCGCGTGATGACCGAGCGGCGCGTGCGCCATCTTCCCGTGCTGGAAGACAGGCGCCTCGTCGCGATCGTGTCGATCGGCGACGTGGTCAAGGCCCAGTACGACGAGCGCGAGACCGAGGTGCGTTTCCTGCGCGACTACATGCAGGGCGCGCTGGCCTGACGCCGGGATAACCCGGAGCGCCCGGCTCGTCCGTGCCTCCACCATCGCTTCCTGCCACGGGTAACGTGAGGTAGACCCGCGGCAGGACGATGGTTTCCCGATCGGTTTTCCTTCTGCTCGCGATGCCGGTGCTGCTGGCTTCGGGCTGCGCGCGCGAGAAGGAAGCCGTGGCACCGTCAGGACGCCCTCCTTCCGCAACCTTCCGCTGCACCGCTCCCGACTCGCTTCCCGGTTCGCTGCCACTGGCCGACAGCCTGCGCGAAGTCCTCGGGAAGACAGATCTACCGGCCGCTCCCTCCGGACGAACGACGTGCAACCGGCTCGCCCTCGAGCCCGGCGCTTTCGCACGCGGTCATGCGACCGACGCGATCGACTGGCGGCCGTGGTCGCGCGATGCGCTCGACGAAGCGGCCGCGCTCCAGCGCCCGATTCTCGTGCTCACCGGCTCGTCGGCGTGTGCAGCGTGCGCCGAGCTTCACCGTACGTCGCTTGTCGGCCGCCGCCTCGTGCGCGACATCAACCGCTACTTCGTTCCCGTGCTCGTCGACCGCGAGGAGAGACCCGACGTCGATGCATACCTGATGCTCGCGACGCAGGTGCTGACGGGCGGCGGCGGCTGGCCGGCCGTCGTGTTCCTGACCTCCGACGGGCGCCCATTCGAAGCGCGGTCGTGGGGGGCGGCCGGAACCGGCGACCGTTCGCTCGGTCGCATCGTCGAGGACGTGCGGCGGCGCATCCAGCTCGGCGGCGGAACGATCGAGGAGCGCGGCGAGTTGACGATCGGCAAGATGCAGCGGCGCGCCGCGCTCGACACGAAGGGCGCCGCGCCCGACTCCGCTGCGACGGTGGCGGCACTGCGCAGGTACGTGGCCGAGTCGTTCGATCCGGAGTCCGGTGCGTTCGGAGCTCCGCCGCTGTTTCCGCGGCCTCCGGTGCTCGGCTTCCTCCTTCGGACCCGTGGGCTCGACGGCGCGGCGCTCGGGATGGTCACGACCGCGCTCACCAGGATGAAGGACGGGCCTCTCGCGGATGCGGCCGGCGGCGGGTTCTTCCGTTTCGGCAGGGATCGCGGCTGGAAAGACCCCGAGCGCGTCAAGATGCTCGCCGACAACGCGGCGATCGCTTCGTCCTGCTTCGAGGCGGCCGAAGCCACGAAGGATGGCGCCCTTCTCGCTGCCGGCGTGCGCACGGCGGATTTCCTGCTGCGCGACCTCGCGATGGGCGACGGTTCGTTCGCGGCTTCGATCGACGCGACGGGCGCAGCGCCGGTGCGAGACGATCGCGTTCTGGCCGACGCGAACGCGCTCGCCGCCTCCGCCCTCGTGCGGGCGGCTTCCGCGACGAAACAGGCGCGCTACCTCGACGCCGCCGTCGCCGCTGCGAAGATCCTCGACGTGCGCCTGCGCGACGGCAGCCTGGTGAACCACTGCATCGAAGCCGGCGGCCGCCGCTGCGCGGACGGATACCTCGCCGACCAGGTCTTCACGGCGCTCGCCTTCCTCGACCTCGACGAAGCGGGGGCGCCGGGCGGCGGCCGCTGGCTCGACGCCGCGCGCGCGATCGCCGACTCGCTGCCCGACAAGTTCGGCCACCAGGGAACGGGCGGCTACTTCCAGACGCGCGTGGGGGCGGAGGATCTCGCGCTGCGCCTCAAACCAGCGCTCGACACCGTCGTGCCGTCAGGGAACTCGGCGGCTGCGCTTCTGTTTGCGCGACTGGCCGCGCGTACCCACGACGAGAGTTACGCGAAGGAAGCCGCCCGCACGTTCGAGGCGTTCTCGGAGGTGCTGTCGCTGAGGCCGCTCGCGGTGCCGTCGATGGTCGCGGCGCTCGACTATGCGAGCGCGCCGCCGCAGCTCGATCCCGCTCCGGCCGTACATCCGTAGCAGTGCGACGCCGTGGCCACGCGAGTCCCGTCGAGGTCGCCGAACGATGAGATCGTCCACAGCGTCTGGGCGCGACCGCCGGCCAGCAGCGGGATCTCTTCCATCTGATGAAAGTCGCAGTCGTGCAGCGCGCCGTCGTACGCGATGCTCACCAGGCTGCGACACATGAGATCCGGTACGGTCGCGGCGTTGAAGTGCGCCACGAGCAGGCTCATGTAGCGCTCCATCTCGCCGCTCCGCACGAGCATCTCGGCGAAACGCTTGACGGGCAGGTTGCTCAGCGTGAGCAGGTGGTCGAAGCGGATGCCGAAGAGCCGGTCGAGCTCGTCGCGGTACTTGGCCTCGAGCTCGGCCTGGGCAGGCGGCAGGAAAGCGCCGAGCGGGTTGTACACGAGGTCGAGCCGCGCCGACTCGTCGCCGCATCCGTAGCCGATCGAGCCGAGCAGCTCGAGGGCGGCGATGCTCTTTCCGAACACACCCTTGCCGCGCTGCTTGTCGACGTTCTCCGGCGTGTAGCACGGCAGCGAGCAGACGAGGTGCACGCCGTGCTCGCGGTAGAACGCGGGCAGCCAGTCCATGCCGGGCTCGAAGAGGACGGTGAGGTTGCAGCGGACGATCACGCGCTTGCCGGCGGTGCGGGCGCCGCGGACCAGCTCCGCGAACGACGGGCACAGCTCGGGCGCGCCGCCCGTCAAGTCCACGGTCTCGACGCCCGCTGACGCGCGAAGGAGCTCGAGGACGCGCGTCGCGGTTTCGGCCGTCATGATTTCGGTGCGTTTCGGGCCTGCATCGACGTGACAGTGGTGGCAGGCCTGGTTGCAGAGCTTGCCGACGTTCACCTGCGCCGTGCGGACTCCTTCGCGAACGAGGGGCCAGCGCGCATGCAGGCGCAGGGTCTCGTCGAATGGCGTGGAGCAGGTGCTCACTCCGCGGCTCCCCCGGCCGCGGTCTTCCTGGCGCCGGCCTTTTCACCCGCCGTCGGTTGATCGTGAATCTCGACGACTCGTACGCGCTGGCTCGCGAAGCGCGGCACTTCGTCGTGGAAGAAGACCATGCGGTAGCTGTCGGTGGCGCCGGGTGCGAGAGGCACCACGCGGTCTGCGCGCACCGTGCCTTCCTCGTCCGGGCGCAAGGACTCGGCCGAGCGGTTGTAGCCTTCCGCGTCGTGAAGGACCTTGCCGGATGCGTCGAGCAACTCGTAGCGCAGTACCACGTGATGGACGCTCGCGCCGCTCTTGTTGCGCAGCTCGCCGCGCATGACGAAGACGCTGCCGTCGCCGAACGGGGCAGCCGGGGTATTGCCGAGGAACAGCTCGGACAGATTGTCCCACGAGGCGGCACTGCTCGTGATCTCGATGCGCGTGTCCTCGCGCGTGGGGGGGACGCCCGCGCTCTCTTCCGCGTTTGCGAAAGGTGCGGACGCGAGCGCGTGGACAAACGCGACGACGACGGTTGCGTGCACGACGCCGCCGAATCCCGCGAGTGTCTTCCTGCAGAGTTGGAAACGGCTCATGGCGTCTACCTTCGTTGTACCCTCGCCTGAACGGCAGTTCAGGGTCTGTCGTGCGGTGCCGCGTGAACGCAGGACGCCTGATATCACGGGGATCGCGGACAACGCAGATCCTAAACCCGGTTGTCTTGCGCCCAGACGGGTGCAATGAATGCTGCGGAAAGGGACTGATCGTGGCCAAACCATCTCGCGGACCAGAGCAGCGCGCGGCATTCGCCGCGCCGGAGACTCGTGTGCGAGTCTCCATGCCCGCGCCGGTCTCCGCAGAACCCCTTCCCGACAACGAAAATTACAGCCCGGCCGCGAGGTACGGACCGAGCGTGCGGTCTCGGCTCGCGGTTGCCGCACTCGGTCTTGCGGTCCTGGTCGCCATCGGTTCCGCTGCCGCCATCGCAGGCTCGTGCCGCGTGCTCGTGGCGATCGGCTCCGTCGACATGGAACCGTCGCCGGCGGGGATGTCTCTGCGGCTCTCGGGGAGCTGGGAGTTCGACAACATCGTCCAGGTCGTCTCCGGGCTTTCGTTCAACGTGCTGCTCGTGCGCGAGAACAACTTCGTCCGCTTCCACTATCCGGACCAGGCGTCGTCGGGATTCGTAACGGGCCTCGCCGAGCAGGTGGACGCCGGCATCGACGGCAACGACATCCTCGCGGTCGAAGCGGCGGGCAGCAACGAGCCGACCGCGCGCTTCGTGAGCCTCGAGGCGCAGCGCATGAAGCTGTCGAGCCCCGTGCTGCCCGGCGAGGGGCCGATCAGCGTCGTCGCTTACCTCGTGCTCGACGGCGATTACGTCTCGCCCATCATCAGCAACACCATCACCCGTCCTCTCGAGATGCTTCCGCCGGTCGGCAACAGCGAGGAAGATCCCGGCGAGCCCGGCGGCTCGGGACCCATTGGCGATCCGCCGCCACCGACGACGATTCCACCTCCGCCACCGACGACGATTCCGCCGCCGACGACAACGACACTGTCGCCCGCGACGACGACGACGACCATCGAGCCCGCGACCGACCCGGTTCCCGACGAGCCCGCACCCGACCCTTCGCCCGAGGAACCGGCGCCCTCGGAGGTCCGGCCGTGAGCCGCTTCGTGAGAACGCTCGCGATCGCGGTCGCATTCGTCGCTGCACCCGTCGGCGATGCTCGCGCGGATCTGTGTGATCCGGTCCCGAGCGTATTCCAGGGTGACCCCTGCGATCCGGCTACGGGGCCGCTCCCGATGATGCCCGGCCTTCCCCTCGTCCTTCCCGAGAAGGGACCGACGGGTCCCTGGAGCTCCGGGCCGCCCGTGATCACGACGGGGCTGACCGGAGACGTGGACCTTGCGGTGCGCGTCGGCCTGCATCCGGGCGTCACCGAGATTCCGGCGCCCGCGGGAAGCGCGACCAATCCGACGCTGCTGCAGAACGTCGCCGGCGGCGGCGGTTCTTCGCAGGGCGCGCCGGTCGATTTCACCGTCTTCGTGACCGACGGGCCGGGCACGTATCCGTACGGCGCTCCGCTCGCGGGACTCGATACGAGGCCGCTCGCGGTGTTCGCGTACGCCGATCTCGACGGCGACGGAGTGGTCGGACCGACCGGGCCCAACGATGGCGAAGACAACGAGCTGCAGAAGCAGGAAGCCATCGGCCACGTCGGCCGCCAGGTGGGACAGATCGACGTCGATCGCTTCTCGAACAAGGTCGCCGTGCGCATCGGCGCGCCCGCGAGCATCGGCGGGCTTCTCGTCTCCCTCGTCGCCGGCATGTACACGGGCGACGATCCCGGCCAGCTGTGGACGAACGGCACGCCGATCTTCACGAACTGGCCGTTCTTCCCGCCTCTCGACCCGCTCGCCGTCGTCTACCTCGACGAGCCCAATCCGCCGGATCCGAGCGGCCCGAACATCCTCTTCTACCAGCCGTCGGAGTTCTTCCTTCCCGATCCTCAGACGCCGGACCTGGTCGAAGCGTTCGCGCTGCCGAACAACGGCAGCAACGGTACGACCGATCAGTTCCTCTCCCTGAGCGGCCCGGCCGTGGGCGCGCGTCTCTTCCGCGACGTCGCGCCGACCAGCTTCAGCGCGGCTTCGCGGCTCGTGGCCCGGCCTGCGCCGGCCGCGGGAAGCTCGGCGCGCAAGCTCGTCGCGCCCGCAGGCGAAGTCGCGGTGAAGAAGAGCAAAAACGTGTTCTTCCGGCTGCTGCCCGTCGATTCGCTCGGCAACATCGCCGATCCCGATCCGAGCGGCGTCGCGACGAAGCTCACGGCCGAGGGCGGCCTCATCATCGTGAATCCCGACCTGGACGGCGATCCGCACGTCGAGACGATCAACGTGCTGACGGCCAAGGGCGTGACGATCAAGATCGGCACCAGCATCGCCGAGCTCGGCCGCCAGCGCATCTCCGTCTACGATCCGCCGCCCGCGATGCCGATCGGACTCGACCAGGCCCTCGTCTTCGTGAGCGAGACCGGCGACATCGACCTCGACGACGACGGCGTGCTCGAGGACGGCGACGGAAGCGGCACGCTCGGCGACAGGCCCTGCTCGGCCGCCGACATCCAGAACGACGAGCCCTGCGACGACAACTGTCCCGAGGTCGTGAATCCTTCGCAGAACGACAGCGACGGCGACGGCCAGGGCAACTGCTGCGACGGCTCGTGCGTCATCAACGACGCGGACGCCGGCTGCATCGAATGTCCGCAGGCGGCGTCGCGTTTCCGCGCCGCAAGCGTGCGTGCGCGCATGATCATCCGTCCGCGCGCCGGTCTCGAGGAAGACGTCGTGCGCGTGCGCGCCCTGCTGCGTCTGGAGCAGGGCCAGAGCCTCGCGCCCGATGCCGAACAGGTGGACGTCACGATCGCCGAGGGCGACCGCCTCCATTACTTCGCGCAGCTTCCCGGAGTGTTCACCGTCATCGACGATCGCCCCACGTACGAGTACGACGATCCGTCCAAACCGTTTTCCGGCGTCTATCACGCCAAGCTGCGCACGACGCGGCGCGGCCTAAAGGTGAGGATGCAGGCGCGGCAGTTCGACATCGTCGACACGGAACCGGCCGAGTCGCTCGAGAACGGCCTGGTTCTCGCGGTGACAGTCGGCGACGATACGTTCTCGCGTCACCTCAAGTGCACGTCGACACTCACCGCCGTGCGCTGCGTCAGCACCAACTAAACGCCTGTTCACCCTGCGGCTTACGGACCGCGCCCCCGCGTGTATAGTGCGCGGAGACGATGGCGACGCTGGCCCTGAGACAACCTGCCCGCCCTTCGGCCTCGCGCCTGTTTGCGCCGGGGCTGTGGCGCGTCGCCGTCGCGACGGCGGCCCTCGTCATCGTCTCGATCTGCGGCTTCAACTCGCTCCACGGAATCGGCCGGCCGTTCCCGGGCTTCTTTGTCTGGGAGAACCTTTTCGTGCCGGCCATCGGTGCTTCGTCGTGGAGCGGGGTCGCCTCGGGACTGCCTTATCACTCGTGGCTCGAGTCGGCCGATGGAAAGCCGCTGCGCGACGCGGGCGATCTCGAGGCGGTCCTCGCCAGCAAGCAACCGGGCGACGTCGTTCGATACGTCGTGTCGAAGGACGGCGAGTCGCGCACGCTCGAGGTTCCGGTCGAGACGTTCACGCTCCGCCACTACGTCGAGAGCACGGGCATCTTTCTCTTCGACGCGGTGGCCCTCATGGTGCTCGCCGTCGTGATGCTCTACCTCAAGCCGACAGGTGCGGACGCGACGGCGCTGACGATTTTCGCGACGACCCTCGCGCTCTATCTCGCGACCGCCATCGACCTGTTCGGGCCCTATCTCTTCCGGCGGGCGTACTTCTTCTTCGCGGCGGCCGCGCCGACGAGCGCGTTCGCGGTTCTGAGCTGGTTTCCGATCGGGCGCACGAGAAAGACCTGGGAAACTCCGGTGCTCGTACTTCTCGCCGTGGGCTCGGTCGCGTTCGGCATCGCGTCCAACGTGGTGTTCTTCCGCGACCGCGAGTCGCTGCTCGTGCTCGACCGGCTGTTTCACGTTTACCTGGCGGCGAGCATCCTGCTCTCGATGGGATTCTTCTCGTGGCACTTCGCGACCAGCCCCGAGCAGAACGTCCGCCAGCGCTCGAAGGTCGTCATGATCGCGAGCCTCGGCGCCTTCCTGCCGGTGCTCGCGCTCGTCGCGGTCTACGTCGGCAGTGCGACGATTCCTTTCAACGTGCTGACGGTCTTCTTCGTCGCGTTCCCGGTGGGCATCGGCTACGCGATCGCGCAGCACGACCTTTTCGACATCGACCGGCTGATCAAGCGGGCGCTGGCTTACCTTCTCCTCAGCGCGGCCGTGATCGGCAGCTACGGCCTCGTCATCACCCTGCTCGAGTTCGTCTTCGAGAACCTGACGGGTACGGCCGAGCGCCTCACGTCCGGCCTCATCGTGCTCGTCCTGCTCATGGTGCTGAACCCGAGCCGCGACCGCATGCAGGCCTTCGTCGACCGCGTCTACGACCGGCGCCGCTACGAGTACCGCGACGTCGTGAGGAATGCGTCGCGGCGGTTCAGCTCGATTCTCGACTTCGAGGCGCTCGTGCGCACGTCGCTCGAGCTGATCGACGAGACGGTGCAGCCGCTCTCGGCCGAGCTGTTCACCGTCGGAGCCGACGGTGTGCCGGTGCGGCGCGCGGCGCTCGTCTACGAGGACGGACCGGGTTCGCCGGGACGCATCAGCGTCTCGGACCTGCGCGCGCCGGAGCTCGTTCCCGTCGTGGACGCGCTGCGTGAGCAGGACTTCTTCATGGGCTCGATGCCGGTCAACCAGCAGAACGGCCACCACGTCGAGCGCGTGCTCGCCACCGGCATGCACCTCGAAGGCCGCGAGACGGGTTTTCTCGTCGTCGGTCCGAAGCGCGCGGGCGGCTACCACACCGGCGACGACGCCGAGTTGCTGCGCACGATGAGCGACCAGCTCGCCGTCGCGCTCGAGAACGCACAGGCCTACGACACGATCGGCCGCCTCAACGTGGATCTCGGCGCGAAGGCCGTCGCGCTCGAGGAAACCAACCGCGAGCTGCACGAAGCCCAGGGCCAGCTCATCCGTGCCGAGCGTCTTGCCGCCATCGGCGAGCTGTCGGGCGCGGTGGCGCACGCGATGCGAAATCCGCTCGCGGCGATCAAGATGGCTGCCGACTTCGGCGGAATGGAGTTCGAGCGGCATCCGGCCGGCGAGAACTTCCGCGACATCAGCTCGGAGGCGGGCCGACTCGAGAAGAGAATCCGCGACCTGCTGGATTTCTCGCGGCCGTTCGAACCGCGTCCCGAGCGCACCGACCTGTTCGGCCTCGTCGCGCGCGCCGTCGAGATCTCGCGCAGCAAGGGCGCGCAGAAGGGCGTCGAGCTGCTCCTCACCGGCGAGCCGGCCGTGGAGTGGGTGAGCGTCGATGCGGCGCTGTTCGAGCAGGTCGTCGTCGAGCTCATCGCCAACGCCATCGACGCTGCGCCGGAAGGATCGCGCGTCGAGATCGCCACCGGTGGCGAGGGACGCCTGGCGCGCGTGTCGGTCACGGATCACGGTGCCGGGATCCCCGCCGAAAAGCAGCCGAAGATCTTCGACCTGTTCTTCACGACGAAGAAGTCCGGCACGGGTTTCGGCCTCGCGACGGTCCGCAAGGTCGTCGACCGCCACGGCGGCACCATCGAAGTGGACACGGAAGAAGGCCGCGGCACGACGTTTACCGTGCGGGTGCCGCGCATTCAGGCCGCGCCGGTGTAACGCTCCCTCAGGCCGCCGCGGAATCCCGCCCGCGCCCCGTCGACACCACGCACCAGAGCAGCAGCACGATGAGCGTCGCCGCGCTCATCGCCATCCCGACGAGGAACGGAAGCGGCATGTAGCGCAGCTCGACGCGCTTCGTGCCGCCCGGAAGCTCGATGCCCTGCACGAGGCCGTGTACGCGGCGGATCGTGGCTCGGCGGCCGTCGATCCCTGCATGCCATCCCGGGAAGTCCGACTGGCCGACGACGAGGAAGGCGCTCGCTCCTTCGGGAACGCTCGTCTCGACCACGAGTGCGCCGGGAGTGTCGTGCCCGATTTTCAGCGAAAGAGACTGCGCGGCATGAAGCGGTCCCGCGGGTGCCGCCTGCGACGCGCAATCGACGAGCGCGAGGTCGTCGGGCCCTTCGGCGCTGCCGTCGAGGCTCGCGCGGACCTCGGCTTCGGTGGCGCAACGGACGTTGCCGACGAAACGAACACGCGGAAGCGCGTCGCTGCGTTCGAGCAGCCGCGCGTCGTTCGTCTCGTTCACGATCCTCCACGCGGAAGGATCGGCGGCCGGTGTGAATCGCTCCTTCTGTTTCGACTGGACGAGGTAGCGGCCGGAGAGCAGCGCGAGCGTGCGGTCGCGCGCGTCGAAGAGGCCCGCGCGGAACGTGGTCTCTTCCTCGACCATGCCGGTCGTCCCGGCCATCGGCGTCCACAGGAACGGCCCGGCGCCGTGGACGGCAGCGACGCGGAACCCGCTCGGATAGTCGCCGATCAGCGACTCCGGGTCGCGTTTCTGGAAGACCTGTCGCGGCGTGAGCACACGCCAGCCGGGCTCGATCATTCCCGCAATGGAAGGACGCGAGCCGCTCGTGTCGACACCCGCGGGGTTCGCGGCCGCAACGACGGCGTGGTTCGCACGCAGCAGAACGCAGGTGGCCGCGAGGCCGAACGCAGCAGCCGCGAGCCGGACCCGCGACGCGGACCCCTCGCGGCGTCCGACGAGAAGCTGCGCGCCGAAGCCGGCGAGCACCGACATCGCAAACATCACCTCGAACAGGTGCTTGAACGGATGCCGGAACGCGCGGAACCCCGGCAGCTCGTGCAGCCATGCGCTCACGGGCGTGGCCGCTCCGAGCGAAAGCACGACACCGATCGCGAGCAGGGCGAGAAAGAACGCGCTCTTTCGAAGGAACCCGGCCGCGCCGGCCAGGGCAGCCATCACGGCGATCGCGCCGAAGTGGTACGCCGCCGCGGGAGGGAACTCGAAGGCCGGGGCAGCCGGCGGCATTGCCCACGCCTGGAACATCGCGAGAGTCGCGGGCAGCGACTGGAACACGTCGAGCGCGAGCTCGCCCGGCCGCCGTGACAGCGACTGCAGCTCCAGTGACGGCAGAAACTGAACCGCGGCCAGCAGAACCCCGGCGACGTAGATGGACGCGACGGCGGCGACGGGACTGGCCGAGCTGCGCACCGCCGCCAGATGGAGCGCGTACGCGATCGCGATCACGCCGCTGTAGAAGCTCGTCTCCGGAAACCCGGCGAAGAACTGAAGCGCAACCGCGAACGCTCCGATCGTCGTCCACGACGCCGTGGCCGAGCCGGACGCGCGGTGCACCGCCGCGAGGATGAGGGGCAGCCAGACGACCGAGCTCTGGATCTGCATGTACCACGCTGCGAACCAGGCCATCGTTCCGCAGCACGCGAACACGAGGCCGCCGAATGCGCCCGCAAGCGGCGCAAGCGCGATCGTGCGCAGGAACACGTACATGAACAGACCGCCGAGCACGGCGTTGATTGCGGCGACCTGGTCGAGCGCGCGGAAGACCGGCGAGTCGCCGCCGGTGCGCGCAGCCTCGGCGTCGATCGAGGGGTCGCCCGCACGCGCGGGATCGGCGTCGAGGAAAAGAAACGGCGCGTTTCCCGGATACAGCGCCCCCGCCGTCGTATCCGCCAGCAGCGGCATGCCGCTGCGTTTCCACGGGTTCCACAGCGGAACCTGTCCGCTTCGCCACTGCCGCGCGGCTTCGACGCGAAGCGGCGCCGTGCCGTCGAGGTTGTCGTGGTGCGCGGTGAGGTGATCCGGTCCGGAGAGCCCGGGCCAGTGTACCCACAGAATGCACGCGACGAGCGCGACGACGCACGCGATCCCCGTGCGCCGCTCAGTCATCGGCATAGCCGAGCGCCTTGAGGCTTTTCAGCCGCTCTTCCTCGCTCATGTCGGGAAGCTTCGGGCCCTTGAGTCCCTTGCCGAACGACCAGGACGCGGGGATGCCGGCCGGATCGGGATCTTCGCGGCAGAGTTTGAGCAACGACTGCGGCGCGTCGCCTTCGGCGGTCCACGGCGCCGGAACGAGCTCGCCGGGATCCTTCGCGAGGTCGTAACGGCGCGCCGCGGCCTCGCAGTTTCCCTTGCGCACGCCGAGCACCCACTTGGTCGAGCCCTGGACCGCGCAGCGCCACTGTTCAGCGCCGTCGCGCGCGCTGAGAGAGGCCTCGCTGTAGACGATGCGCGACGCGTCGAGGCCCTTTCCGCTGCGGAGATCCACCGCCGGCATCTGCGGCTCGAGCGGCAACCCGAGCGCCGTGAGAATCGTCGGTGCGACGTCGATGCCGCTGGTCAGAAGGTCCGAGCGTCCTGCGACCACGCCGGGGCCGCGCACGAGCAGCGGGACCCGTACCATTTCGTCGTAAACCTGCACCGCGTGACGGAACCAGAACTCGTGCTCCATCATGCTTTCGCCGTGGTCGGCGGTGAACACGACGAGGGTACGGTCGGCGTCGAGGTGCTCGTCGATGCCTTCGAGCAGGCGGCCGACTTCGGAGTCGACGTAGGCGATCTCTTCGTCGTAGGCGTCCACGTAGGCGAGGCCGTCGTTTACGCCGGGCTCGCGCTCGTACTCGGGAATGCGCTCGATATCGATGGGAAGCGGGGTGTCGTGGCGAAACGTGCGTTTCCACGAATCGGGCGGATGGTAGGGGCCATGCGGATCCATGTAGTGGACCCACAGGAACAGCGGCCGGTCCTTCGAGGCGGCATCCTTCCCGCGCTCGTCGAGCCAGTCGAGCACGGCCCCGGTCGTGCGCTCGGCATTGCGCTCGAAGGTGTCGCCGCGGTAGCGCTCGCGCTCGTCCACGAAGTCGTCGTAGTGCTCGAAGTGGGCGCCGAGCCCGCTCGCCTCCTGCGTCAGCATCATGTTCGAGACAAAGCCGGCGCTCTGCCAGCCGGCGGGGAGCATGGCCGGCAGCAGCTTCAGCTCCTTCGGAACGAGCTGCACGAGCATGCGCACGCGGTGCTGCTGCGGCAGCTGGCCCGTCAGCATGCTGACGACGCTCGGGGTGGTCGATGCCTCGGTCGAATAGGACCGCGTGTAGATGCGACCCTCCTTGCCGAACCAGCGGTCGATGTTCGGCGTG
>CAYYVZ010000046.1:0-18325 GCA_964475235.1 uncultured Myxococcales bacterium
AAAGAGCTCGGTCGCCATGGCGGTGCACGACGCGCCGGCCGGTAGCGAGGAACCCGTGACGAAGCCGAGCTCTCGAGGACTGGTCGTCCGCGCCGGCGACGAAGCTCTGGCCGCCATCCGGTCGAACGGCTTCGATGCAGACGCATTCTCGACGCTGCTCGGGGCCTCCGGCGGCCCGAAGTGGCTCGCGCTGTCCGCGATGGACAGGGTCCTCGTGCGGAAACTCATCGCCCCGCGCACGCGCCCCCTCCACGCTTTCGGCACTTCGATCGGCGCGTTCCGGCACACCTGCTTCTCGCACCGCGATCCTCTCGCCGCGCTCGACCGTTTCGAGGAAGCGTACGTAGCCCAGGCCTACGAGAGGAAGCCGGCGCCGGCGGAAGTCACCGGCGAGAGCCGCCGCATTTTCGAGGCCCTTCTCGGCCCCGGCGGCGCCGGCGACGTGCTCGGTCATCCGCTGGTCCGCCTGCACGTAGGCGCCGTACGAAGCCGGAATCTCGTCGCAACCGACACAAAGCTGCCCCTGCTCGTCGGCCTCGGCCTCGCGGCCACGGCCAACGCCGTATCGCGCCGGCTGCTCGGCGCGTTCTTCGAGCGGCTCGTCTTCCATTCCTCCGAGGAGCCGGGCTTCGTGTTCCCGGACCTCGCGACGCGCCACGTGCGGCTCGACGCCGCCAACCTGCGCGACGCAACGCTCGCCAGCGGATCGATCCCGCTCGTCATGTCGGCGATCGCCGACGTCGGCGGCGCGCCTCGCGGCCTCTACCGCGACGGCGGCATCACCGACTATCACTTCGCGATGGACTTCGAGGCTCCGCCGGGGCTCGTGCTCTACCCGCACTTCTTCGACCGCATCGTGCCGGGCTGGTTCGACAAGCCGCTTCGGTGGCGCAAGGCGCGCGGCTCTCTGCTTCGCCGCACGGTGTTTTTGGCGCCGTCGCGCGAGTTCGTCGCATCGCTGCCGGGCGCGAAGGTTCCCGACCGCGACGACTTCGTGACGATGAAGACCGCCGAGCGCCAACGCCGGTGGAAGGAAGTGATCGCCGCCTGCGGCCGCCTTGCCGACGAGCTCGAGGCGCTGATGGAAGGCAACCGCCTCGCCGAGGCCGCCGAGCCTTTCGACGTCTAGAAGATCGGGGCCAGGTCCGGAACGATCGAGCACCGTGTCGCATAGACCGGCTCATCTCCGCGGCCCGCTTGCTTCGAGCGGCGCGGCAGGTAGGGCTTGGCCGAATGGAGGGGGGGCGCCGAAGGCCGGGGAAGCCGACGCAAGCGAAGCTGTCTTCCGCTGGCAGGATCCCGGCGGCCTCCGGCGTCGTGACCGTGGCCTCGCTCCTCTTCGTGTCGGGAGCGGCCGCCCTCGTTTATCAGCTCACGTGGCTCCGCCTGCTGCGGCTCGTCTTCGGCCATTCGACCGCGGCTACCGCGGCGGTGCTCGCCATCTTCATGGGCGGCCTCGGGCTCGGCGCGCTCCTTCTCGGCCGCAGGGCCGACAAGCACCCGAACCCACTGCGGTTCTATGCCGCGCTCGAGGCCGGCCTCGCGCTTTCGGCGGCAGCCTCGCCGTTCCTGATCGACCTCGTTCGCAGTCTCTACCTGGCGACCGGCGGATCGGCCGAGCTCGGCTCGGGGCTCGCCACCGTCCTCAGGCTGTTGCTGTCGGCGGCCGTGCTCGGCGTTCCGACCGTTCTCATGGGCGCGACGCTGCCGGCTGCTGCGCGAGCCGTCGAACCGGGTGGAGAGCAGCGCTGGCGGACGGCTGTCCTGTACGGATGCAACACGCTCGGGGCCGTGACCGGCGTGGTTCTCGGCAACTTCGTGCTGCTCGAGGCGCTCGGGACTCGCGCGACGCTGCTGGCGGCCGCCGCCTTGAACGGAGCCCTTGCCGCTGCGGCCTGGGTCGCGTCGCGAGGCACCGGGTCTCCCGCCGCGGCCCGCGCCGTGGAGGAATCCGTCGCCGCGCCGGTGCCGGACCGGCGGACCACGACCCGCCTGGTCATCGCCACGGCCGGCATCGCGGGTTTCGCGTTCCTGCTGATGGAGCTGGTCTGGTACCGCCTGCTCGCCCCGCTGCTCGGCGGATCCACCTATACGTTCGGCATCATCCTCGCGGTCGCGCTGCTCGGCATCGGTCTCGGCGGCCTCGCCTACGCGCTCGAGCCGCCGTCGGCTCGCCGTCTCACGCTCGGTCGCCTCGCCCTGGTGACGGCGCTCGAAGCGCTCTGCGCGATCGTCCCGTTCGCGATCGGCGACCGGCTTGCGTTGCTCGCGATCACCCTGAGCTCGCTGTCGGTCGCGGGGTTCGCAGCGATCGCCACGGCGTGGTTCGCGCTCGCCGCGATCGTCGTGTTGCCGATGGCGGTCGTTGCCGGCTACCAGCTTCCGCTTCTCATCGATCTTGCCGGCGCGAATCGCGACGAAGTCGGCTCGGACGTCGCGCGCGTCTACGCGAGCAACACGGCCGGATCGATCGCGGCGTCGCTCGCGGGCGGCTTCGGCCTGATTCCGGGGCTCGGCGCCCTCGGCGCGTGGCGTCTCTCTTCGATGCTGCTGCTGGGTCTGGCCGCCGTCGGTGCCGTGATGTCGCGCCGAGGCGAGGGATCGTCACGAGCCGTTTGGGGCGTCGGCGCGGTCGCGGCGTTCGCGCTGCTTTTCGGAATGGCGGACGGACCGACCGCGGTCTGGCGACACTCGCCGATCGGCGCGTTCGTGACCAGAAGCCTCGGCGATTCGGCCAATACGCTGCGCAGCATGGTCGGCGAAGCCCACCGCTCGCTGGTCTGGGAGGAGGACGGCGTCGAGAGCACCGTCGCCGTGACGGCGACCGACGGGCTCAGCCTCATGATGAACGGCAAATCCGACGGCAACGCGGTCGCCGATGCGTCCACGACGATCATGCTGGGAATGGTTCCCGCCGTGTTCCATCCGTCTCCCAAGCGCGCGCTCGTGATCGGGCTCGGGATGGGCTCGACGGCCGGCTGGCTGGCGAGCATTCCGACGATCGAGCGCGTGGACGTCGTCGAGCTCGAGCCTGCCGTGCTGCGTGCGGCACGCGACGCGGCCTCGATCAATCGCGGCGCGCTCTCCGACCCGAAGGTCCGCATCGTCGTCGGCGACGCCCGCGAGTACCTGCTGACGACCGGCGAGCGCTACGACATCATCGTTTCGGAGCCGTCGAATCCGTACCGCGCCGGCGTCGCCAGCCTCTTCACGACCGAGTTTTATGAAGCGGCCCGCCGTGCGCTCGCCGACGGCGGTGTCTTCGCCCAGTGGGTGCAGGCTTACGCGGTGAGCGATTCCACCATCAAGACCGTCGTCGCGACGATCGCTTCCGAGTTCGACGCCGTCGAAGCCTGGGAGGTGCAGCTCGGGGCCGATCTTCTTCTCGTGGCGCGCGAGCAGGCCCTGTCGCACGACGTCGCGCGGCTCGCCGAGCGCGTGAACGACGAGCCGTGGCGTTCGGCGCTCAGAATCGCGTGGGGGCTCGCCGGCGTGCAGGGCCTCTACACCGGCTTCGTCGCGGGCCCGGAGATGGCGCGCGAGGTGCTTCGTGCGACGCCGCCCGACCGGCTCAACACGGACGACTCGACGGTGATCGAGTTCGAGTTCGCGCGCAGCCTCGACCGCGCCGACGACACGCTCATCGAGAAGATCCGCGAGACCGCGTCGAAGCGGCAGGACTATGCGCCTGTCTTCGCCGAGGGCGGGAGCATGGTCTGGGGCGCCGTGGCCGAGCTGCGTCCGGCGCGCTCCATCCACGAGGAGAAAGGCTTCAGCGCCGACCGATTCGAAGGAAGCGCGGATGCGATGGCACGCAACCGTGCCCGCATCGCCTACGCCTCGGGCAGGCTCGCCGAGACGGTGCGCGAATGGGACTCGCAAGGCAGTGCGCCGCTGCAGCCGATCGACGTCGTGATGATGGCCGAAGCCCTGGCCGACGGAGCCGACGAGCGGGCGCTCGCGCTGGCCGGGCAGTTGCGTGCCTGGAGCGCGGCGGATGCCGAGGCGGTGCTCGCACGATACTCCGAACGAAAGGGCGACGCGGGCGAAGCGGCCCGCCACCTCGAGTGGTGTTTCGCGGGCATGCGCGAATCGGGCTGGGGATACCGGCCCCTGCTTCGCCGCGCGGTCAGCGCGGCGGTGCGGCTGGCGACGCTTCATCCGGACTCGACGCGCCGTCTTTTCGATGCTCTCGCCGAACCGTTCGCGGTTCGCGTCGTCGAGGATCGGCGGCGGCATGCGCGTGCGACGATCGCGATGGCCCAGGCGGCGGTGGGGCAGTGCGCGGCCGAGCTCGCGGCGATCGAGCCGTGGGTCTACATGGACCGCGATTTTCTGGAGAAGCGCGTGAAGTGCTACGAGCGGACGGGGAGCCCGCTGCTGGCGCGGGCGCGCGCGGATCTCGCCGCGTATCGTGAAGCGGCGCCGCTCTCGACGTTCGATCCCGCGGCGCCGCGATCGCTCGACTGAAGGGCTACTCGCGCAGCACGAAACGCACGCCGTGCTCTGTCTCGAGCGACATCGCTTCCGACAGGGGCTCGTCGACGACGTCGATGAGGACGTCGGCATCGCGGTAGGGCTCGATCATCGCCGCCTGAAGGTAGACCGGTACGCCGTCGACCTCGCCCGCATGCGCGGAGGCCGACGTGATGATCGCGTCTTCGTAGAGATGCGGCGCCGTGCCCTCGCAGCACCCGCCGTCGATCATGAACGTGAGCCGCTCGCCGCGCTCCGCCCGCACGCTCGCGAGCACCGCGCGAGCCCGCTCCGTAATCCGAAACCTCGTCATGCAAAAATGAAATCGGGGACGGATCCCGATTTCCCGCACGGCCGAGGTGACTCCACCGCCGTTCGTGGAAATCGGGATCCGTCCCCGATTTCTCGTCAGTTGAGCAGCATCTGGAAGTAGAACTTGCCTTCGGGGGGCGTGCTCTGGCCGACGTGGATGTGCTTGAGCTCGTGGTACTCCGCGAGGCCCCACTTGCCGAGCTCGCGCCCGACGCCGCTCTGCTTGTAGCCGCCGAACGGGAACCGCAGGTTGATCATGTGGTAGTCGTTGATCCACACCGTGCCGGTCTCGATGCGGCGCGCGACGGCGATCGCGTGGTCGGTGTTGTCCGACCATACCGCGCCGCCGAGCCCGTAGACCGAGTCGTTGGCGATGCGGATCGCCTCGTCCTCGTCCTTGTAGCGGATCACCGACACGACCGGCCCGAAGATCTCTTCCTGGGCGATGCGCATCTTGTTGTCGACGTCGTCGAAGACCGTCGGCTCGTAGTAGTAGCCCTTGGTCATGCCGTCGGGCCGCTTGCCGCCCGCGACGCACTTGGCGCCCTGCTCGTGCCCGAGCCCGACGTACTTCTCGACCGTGTCGCGCTGCGAAGCCGAAACGAGCGGCCCCAGGCCCGTCGTCGGATCCATCGTGTCGCCGATCTTGATGCGGCCGATGCCCGCGATCAGCTTTTCCATGAACTCGTCGTGGATCTTCTCGTGCACGAGGATGCGCGTACCCGACTCGCAGATCTGCCCCTGGTGCATGAACGTCGCGAACAGGGATCCGAGGGCCGCCGTGTCGAGGTTGGCGTCGGGCAGGATGATGTTCGGCGACTTGCCGCCGAGCTCGAGCGTCACCTTCTTCAGCGTGCCGGCGCCGAGCTGCATCACGCGGCGTCCGACTTCCGTCGAGCCCGTGAACGCAACCTTGCTGACGTCGGGATGCGTCGCGAGCTCTTCGCCCGCCGCACCGCCCGGACCGGAGACGACGTTGACGACGCCCGCGGGCACGCCGGCCTGCGTGCAGATCTCGCCCATGAGCAGCGTGGACACCGGCGTCACCGACGCCGGCTTGATGACGACGCAGTTGCCGGCCGCGATCGCAGGCGCGATCTTCCACGAGCCCATGATCATCGGGAAGTTCCACGGCGTGATGCCCGCGCAGACACCGATCGGCTCGCGCACGACGAGGTTCCTGCTCGGGATCGGAACCACCTCCTCGTACTCCTCCTGGAGCATCGACTTGTACTCGTCGCCCTGGATGTAGGAGCCAAAATGGAAGAACGTCTGAGCGGCGCCGGGCACGTCCATGCTCATCGCCTTGCGCATCGTGCCGCCGCCGTCCTGGACCTCGGCCGCCGCGAGCTCGTCCTGGCGCTCGAACATCGCCGCGGCGACGCGCTGCAGGATCTCGCCGCGCTCCTCGGGGGACTTGTTCCTCCACACGCCGCTGTCGTGCGCCTGCTTGGCCGCGGCAACGGCCTTGCGCACGTCCTCGCGGTCGGCGACGGCGACGTTGCACCATGCCTCTTCGGTGGCGGGGTTGATCGAGGGAGCGGTCTTGCCGCCCTTGGCGGACTCCCACTGGCCGTTGATGAACAGGCCGTATTCCTTCATCGCGTTCCTCCTGTTGAATGACATCCTCGCCTTGCGGCGGCGGACCGCGCGGTGAGCGCGGCGAATCTTGCGGGGCTTCGGGGTGTTCCGAGACCCCGGAACTTCTTGCCCACGCGGCATCTCTGCCGGTAGATGGTCGGCACGGACCTTATGCTCGGCCTGTCCGCCAAGCAACAAATCGGCCGGTGGGACCGGTACTCGGGCGGGCCCATGAAGATGCGGGCTGCGCGGGCAAACCTGCTTGACGTGGACCGGACGGCCAAGTAACAAAGGAATCGTTCGACAAACCCCTTCCGGACGCGGACGCGTCCCCGCATTTTCCCGTGAGCAACGATCGCAGTTCCACGCCCTTTCCCGGTACCTACTGGGTCGTACCCGGAACTCTGCTCGCCGGTGCCTATCCGGGAGGCAAGGACGCCCGGACGACCGCCGAGCGCATGACCGCCCTCGTCGACGCCGGCATCCACTCCGTCATCAACCTGATGTCGGAGGAAGAAGCCTTCGAGCACGCGCCCGGCGAAGTTTTCCACCCCTACGAAGACACGCTCGAGAAGATCGGAGACGACCGCGGCATCGTGATCGAGATCGAACGCTACGCGATCGAAGACGCGAACACGCTGACCGAGCCGGCCATGCAACTCGTGCTCGACGCCATCGACGCCGAAATCGACGGCCGCAACAGTCCCACCTTCGTGCACTGCTCCAACGGCAATGCGCGCACCGGTGTCGTCGTCGGCTGTTACCTCGCACGCCACGGCATCGCGACGGGGAAAGCCGCGCTCGACAAGCTCAAGGAGCTGCGCGCGACGGACCCCGTGTTCGCGCGCCGCAAGTCGCCCGAGACGATGACCGAAGAGAAGTTCGTGCTGCGCTGGCGCGAGTCGCGCTGACCCCTCGCCGGCCCCCGCCTTTTCCCTCTCGTTCCCCGCTCTTTCCCATGGAAGCCCCCCGGAGGGCCGCGATCCGTGCGGCCCCGAAGCTCCCTTTTCTGGCCCCGGCCCCGGGAGTAAGGATGGCCGTTCGGGAGGTCCGTCTTGATCGGGGTGCTGCTGCTTTGCTCGGCGGTCCTTCAGATCGTCGTCGCGGTTGTGGCGCTCTGGGCGCCGCGATCGGTGCGCGCTCGCGCGGTGTGGTGGGCCTTCTCGGCCGCGCTCGCGCTGATGGCGCTCGAGCGGGTGATCGCGGCCGGCGACGTCCTTGGGGAACCCGTAGTCTTCAGTCCGTCACGCCTCGCCGAGGAATCGCTCGAAATCGTCGTCACCTGGCTCTTCCTGCTCGGAACGCTGCGCATGCGGCGGCTCTGGGCGGAAGCCGATGCAGCGCTCGACGACTCCGAACGGCGTGCGGCTTCCCTGAAGGAGAGCGAGCAGCTCTGGCAGCGAGTCTTCGAGTATGCGCCCGACGGCTACATCCTGCTCGAGCTCGACGGCAAGCTGGTGCGAATGAACATGGCGGCAAGCGAGATCTCCGGCGTGCCGCGCGAAGCGAGCGAGGGACGCTACATCTTCGAGCTCGGGATCCTCGACGACGAAGGACTGGCCCTGGCCGCGCGCAACCTCGGGCTTCTGCAACAGGGCCAGGATCCGGGGCCCGCCGAGTACACCTTCCACCGCAGGGACGGCACCGAAAGGCAGGCCGAGATCATCGGGTACGTGATCGAGCTCGGCGGCCGCAGCCTGCTGCTCACGATCGTCCACGACGTGACGAGGCGGCGTCGAAACGAGACCGAGCTGCGCCGCAGCCGCCTTCGCCTGGAGGAGGCACAGCGCGTCGCCGGCATCGTGACGTTCGACCTGGACCTGCGCCGGGGGCTCATGTGGATTACCGGCGACCCGCGTTTCGAGCGCGAGATCGTCGACGGCCGCATGCAGCTGACCCTCGACGAAGCGTTCTCGTTCATCCATTCGGAAGACCGCGAGCGGGTGATCCGGGAGCTCGCCGCGGGCTCGCAGCAGGACGGCCGCCGCGAGCTGGTCGTGGAATACCGACAGACCGACGTCACTCGCGCCGGCGAAGCCATCGTGCGCACGACCGCGCGCGCCGAGACCGACGAAGAGGGCAACGTGGTGCGCCTGATCGGCGCGACGCTCGACATCACCGACATCCGCGAAGCGGAAAAGGAGATCCGCACGCTCAACCTGGCGCTCGAGGAGAGGGTGCGCGCGCGCACCGCCGAGCTCGAGCGCGCCGTCGACGAGCTGGGAGCCTTCAGCTACTCGGTCTCGCACGACCTGCGCTCGCCGCTGCGCGCGATGGCCGGCTACAGCGACCTGGTGCTCGAAGAGGAAGGCGAACGCATGTCGGAGTCGTCGCGCGAGCACCTGCGCCGCATCCGCGCTTCGTCGGTGCGCATGGCGGGCCTCATCGACGGCCTGCTGTCGCTCTCGCGCCTGTCGCGCGCGACGCGTACCGACACGAGGGTGAACCTGTCGGAAATCGCGCGCGGCATCATCGGCGAGCTGCGGACCGGCGATCCGGAGCGCGCGGTGGAGGTCGTCGTCGAGGAGGGGCTCGAGGCGGTGGCCGACGCGGGCATGGTGTCGGTGGTGCTGCAGAACCTGCTGTCGAACGCGTGGAAGTTCACCCGAACGTCTTCGACACCGCGCATCGCGTTCGGGCGCAACGGCCGCGGCGAGTACTTCGTGCGCGACAACGGCGTCGGCTTCGATTCGACGCAGAAGGCGAAGCTGTTCCGCCCCTTCGAGCGCCTGCACCGCACCGACGAGTTCGAGGGCACCGGCATCGGCCTCGCGACCGTCGACCGAATCGTGCGCCACCACGGCGGCCGCGTCTGGGCCGACAGCTCGATCGGCAAGGGCTCGACGTTCTGGTTCACTCTGGCGCCGTGAACGCCGGCTTCACCCGCGTTGGCGCATCGCGCGAGCGATTTCGCGCTTGGCGTCCTTGTCGCGCTCGGTCGAGCGCTTGTCGTGCAGCTTCTTGCCCTTGGCGAGGCCGAGCTCGGCCTTGAGCCGGCCGTTCTTGTCGAAGTAGATCTTGGTGACGACGAGGGTGAGGCCCTCGAGCTTGATGCGACCGGCGAGTCGGTCGATCTGGCGGCGATGCAGCAGGAGCTTGCGGGCGCGGTTGGGCTCGTGGTTCTGCTGCCCCGCCGGCTTGTACGGATCGAAGCGGCTGCCGATCAGCCAGGCCTCGCCCTTGTCCATGCGGACGTAGGAGTCGGTAAGGTTCACGCCGCCTTCACGGGCCGAGCGCACCTCGGTCCCCGCGAGCTGCATCCCGGCCTCGATGGTCTCCTCGATGAAGTAGTTGTGAAACGCCTTGCGGTTGTCCGCAACGCGCCCGCTGGTCTCCTTCGTCTTCTTGCCCGCGGACTTCGCCATCCGCCGAAGCTATCCGAAACCCGGGACGGGTACAGGTTTTTTCGAGCGACGTCGGCGAACCGGTGGCACCCCGAAAAAACCTGTACCCGTCCCGGGTTTTTCAGCCCCAGACTTTCTTGAGGAGGGCCTGGCCGCCGATCTCGTGTTTTCGGCCGAGATCGACCTGACGGTTCTTCTCGTCCACGAAGACGACGCTCGGCTTCCACTTCACGGCCTCTTCGGCCGGCATCCAGCCGAACGCGGCGATGATGATGAGGTCGCCCACGTTGACCTTGTGCGCGGCCGCGCCGTTCACGCAGACGACGCCGGAGCCGGGCTGGCCCTCGATGGCGTAGGTCTCGAAGCGCTCGCCGTTGTTCACGTCCCAGATGCACACGGCTTCGTTCTCGATGATCCCGGCCTCGCGCAGGAGGTCCGAGTCGATCGTCACGCTGCCTTCGTAGTGAAGGTCGGCGCCGGTGATGGTGGCACGATGGATCTTTCCGCGAAGCATCTTCCGCATATCGTTGCGCATGCTCTTTCTCCCGGGATCAGTTCACCGCCGCGCCTGCCGCATGGGCGGAGGCGTCGGTCGACGTCCGATCGAGGTCGGTCTGTGAATGTTCGGCCAGGTGGATGTTGTCGATGAGCCGCACGGGGCCGAGCCACGCGGCAACCGCCATCACCGACCGGTCGTCGGCCACTTCCGTGGCCGCCATGCGGTCGGGATCGACGACTTCGAGATACTCGACGCGAAACGCGTCGCACGAGGCAAGCACACCGGAGGCTGCGGCGGCCAGCACCGCCGACTTCCGCTCGCCGCGCGCGTAGGCCGAAGCCGCCGCGTCGAGCGCGCGATGGATCGCTGGTGCAAGCGTCCGCTCTTCCGCCGACAGCCGCGCGTTGCGCGAGCTCATCGCGAGCCCGTCGCGCTCGCGCACCGTCGCGCCTTCGACGATGCGGACCGGGAAGTGAAGGTCGCGCGCCATGCGCTTCACGACCTCGAGCTGCTGGAAGTCCTTGCGCCCGAACACCGCGAGGTCCGGCAGCACCATGTTGAAGAGCGCCGCAACGACCGTTGCGACTCCTTCGAAATGCCCCGGGCGGAACTCGCCGCAAAGCTTTTCCGTCAGCCCCGACACCGACACGCGCGTCGCCGCGCCCGCCGGATACACGTCGTCCGCCGAGGGCATGAACAGGACGTCCACGCCTTCCTCTTCGAGCATCGCGGTATCCGCGGCCGTGTCGTTCGGGTAGTTCGCGAAGTCGTCCGCGTTGTTGAACTGCGTCGGGTTCACGAAGATCGACACCACGACGACGTGGGCGAGCTCGCGAGCTTCGCGCACCAGCGCGAGGTGCCCGTCGTGCAGGTAGCCCATCGTCGGCACGAAACCGACGGTGAGGCCGCCCGCGCGCGCCTGGCGCGAGAGCTCCTGCATCTTGGCAACGGATCGTACGATCTTCATCGCAGCGACTCTGTTTTCCCGGGTGACGTCGCCGGCTCAGGCTTGCTTGCGGCGCGCCGCGCGCGGCGCTTCCGCGCGCACGACCGGTCGCGGCGCCGAGAACGAGTGCGCCTCGGTCGGAAACTGTCCGCCGCGAACTTCCGAAACGTACTCCGCGAATGCCTCCGTCGCTGCTCGCCCGAGCTCGGCGTAGCGCTTCACGAACTTCGGCGCGATGCGCTCCTCGAGTCCGAGCAGATCATGCATCACGAGCACCTGCCCGTCGCATTCGACACCCGCGCCGATTCCAATCGTCGGTATCGCGATCGAAGCGGTGATCTCTGCGGCGAGGTCCGCCGGCACGCCCTCGACGACGATCGCGAATGCGCCGGCGTCGGCGACCGCGTGGGCGTCTTCGAGCAGGCGGTCGCGGCTGCCGGCCGCGTGACCGACGCGGCGCCCCTGCACCTTGTGCCCGCCCATGCGATGAACCGACTGGGGCGTGAGGCCGATGTGCCCCATCACCGGAATGTCGAAGTCCGCGAGACGGCGGATCGTGTCGGCAACGTGGATGCCGCCTTCGAGCTTGACGGCCTCGCAGCCGCCTTCCTTGAGGAAGCGGCCGGCGTTGGCGACCGCGTCGGCCACCGACACCTGGTACGAGAGGAAGGGCAGGTCTGCGACGACGAGCGCGCGCTTCCTGCCGCGCGTGACGAGACGGGTGTGGTAGACCATCTCGTCCATCGTCACGCCGAGCGTGTTCTCGCCGCCCTGCATGACCATCGCGAGCGAGTCGCCGACGAGCAGCATGTCGGCACCGGCACGGTCGGCGAGGCGCGCGAACGTGAAGTCGTACGCGGTCACCATGGCCAGCCTGCGCTCGCCCTTGGCGCCGAGAACGCCCGGTACGGTTACTTTGGATTCTTCGAATACCGCAGCCATTGTCCGACCTCCTGTAGCGATCCGGAGTGTCGGTAGCTGCGGCGGTAGGGCGAGCGACGCATGGATGCGCCAGTGCCAGACTGCCGTTTCACTTTCGACCTCCGTCTCGGTCCTCGCCGGCCCTTTGTCACGGGGTCCGTCGAGCAGGCGTCAGCGGGAAATTCCGGTGACGCTCAACTGGATCCAAGCGGTACGTAAACCTGGGTTCCCTGTCCCATCGATCCGATCTCTCGAACGAGGTCGCCCAGGTGGGCGCCATTTTCGACAAAGTCGATGTCCGAGCAACTGACGACGAGGAGCGGGGTCTCCCTGTAGCCGTGGAAGTACCTCCTGTAGGCTTCCGCGACCTTCTCTATATACGCCCGGCCGATCTTGCGTTCGTACGGCCGGTCGCGCTTCTTGAGCCTCCGGAGCAGGACCTCGACTTCCGCATCCAGGAAGACGACCAGGTCCGGCTTCCTTATCCTGGCGTCGAGCAGCCCGTAGATCCTCTCGTAGAGAGCGAGCTCATCCGGCGACAGCGTAAGCCCCGCGAAGATGCGATCCTTCGCGAAGAGGTAATCCGTTACCACCGCCTGTTCGAACAGGTCCATCTGGACCAGCTCTTCCTGCTGGCGGTAACGCTCGACCAGGAACGAAAGCTGCGCGGTCAGCGCGTAACGTTCCGGCTCCTCGTAAAACCGCGGGAGAAACGGGTTCTCCTCGACCGGCTCGCCGACGAGCCTCGCGCCGTAGTGCTTCGCAAGCGCCCGCGACAGCGAGGACTTGCCGACTCCGATCGCGCCCTCGACCGCTATGTAGCGAGCTTCCTGCGGCACCGCGGCTTCTTTCTGACCGCCCCGCTCCGGCCATCGGCCGTCCCGGGGCGTTCCGGACGCGCCCCGCTATCATGCAGGTGGGGTGGAGTCTACAAACGCCGCCGCCCCCTCCCCGGCTGTGCGTTCGCGGGAGATTGCCGCCCGGGACCGGCTCGCATCCCTCGTTCCGCGCCACCCTGAAGTCGGACTGGCGGACGACCGCGTGCTATCCTCCGCCGACACGGAAACCAGCGGCACTATGCAGCGGATGCAGAGGATGGAGCGGTAGCGGAGTGGACCCCGAGCAGTACCCCAAACAGACTTTCAGGCCGGCCGGAGCGGAGCTCACGGCCGGCGACCTACTCATCATCGGCCTGCCCAGCCCCGAGCTCGACCCCGAGGCCGAGGCCCTGCTGGACGAGGTACGACCTCTCGGCGTCATCCTGTTCCGGCGCAACATTACCTCGACCGGCCAGCTTCGCAGGCTGACCGACCGGCTCCGCGAGGGCCGGCCGAACCTCCTCATTGCCATCGATCATGAAGGAGGCCGCGTCCACCGGATGCCCTCCGACTTCACCCACTTCCCGCCTTCGCTGGTGATGGTTCGCCACGGCGACCCGGGCCTGATGAAGGAAGTCGGCCTGGCGCACGCGACCGAGCTTCGCGAGGCCGGGTTCAACCTGACTTTCTCTCCGTGCCTCGACGTCCACACGAACCCGGACAACCCGATCATCGGCGACCGCGCCTTCGGCACCACGCCCGAGGAAGTGATCCACAACTCGCTGCCCTACATGCAGGGCCTCGTCGAGGGCGGAATCCTGTCGTGCGGCAAGCATTTCCCGGGGCACGGCGACACGGCCGTCGATTCGCACCTCGCGCTTCCGGTGCTTCCCGCCGCGAGCCACGACCTGCAGCGACTGCGCAGCCTCGAGCTTCGACCCTTCGCGCGCGCGATTGCCCAGGGCGTGCCGATGATCATGACGGCCCACGTCGTGTGCGAGGCGCTCGACGCGACGGTGCCTGCCACGCTGAGCCCGCGCGTGATCGACGGATGCCTGCGCCGCGAGCTCGGCTTCCAGGGCTACGTCGTCTCCGACGACCTCGAGATGAAGGCCGTCGCCGACAACTACAGCGTCGGGCGCGCCGCCGTGATGTCGATCCTTGCCGGCTGCGACGGCTGCCTGGTCTGCGCGACGCCCTCGCTGATCCGCGAGGCGCACGGCGCGCTTCGGGAGGCGCTCGCGAGCGGCGAGATCACGAAGTCGATGCAGGCGGCGGTGATCGCACGGCGCGACAAGCTGCTCGCACGCTCGAAGAAACTCTCGCGTGTGCCCATCGCGAGCGGGAGCATCGGTGCTCCTTCGCATGCGGCGCTCTGCTCGCGGCTTCGGGGAGACGGGACCGTTGCGGCGAAGGCGTGATTCTTCGATGTCACGCCGCCTGACCGGGGCGGCCGCACTGACCGCGATATGCTGCATGACGGCTGCGTCGGCGTTCGCGCAGGCCGGTGCCGGCGCGGAGCGTTACGAGGTCACGATCAGTCCGCCGAAACGGCCGGGGAGCGAGAAGGCCGAAGACGCCGCAGCGCCTGCCGTCGCCGGTGAGACCGCGCCGGCATCCTCGGGCGAAACGGCGCCGTCAGCGGTCGCCGCAACCGGGAGCAGCGCCGGTGCGTCTGCACCAGCGGCTGCGCCGACAGCACCTGCCGCCCCTGCCCCGCCCGACCCGGCGACGGTCCGCGCGACGGCGAATCTTCCGCTTCGCACCCTTCAAGTCGGCGCGTACCGGCAGCGGAGCCGGGCCGAGTCGCTCCAGGAAACGCTCTCGCCGACGTTCGAGGACGTCGACATCGTCGAAGTCCAGTCCGGCGGCGAACCGCTGTTTCGTGTGAACGTCGGGCGCCTGCCGCGCGGGCCGGGACTCGAGGATCTGAAGAAGCGCCTCGCGGCGGCAGGGTTTCCCGCGTTCGAGGTTCTCGTGCCGACCGCGAAGAACTGAAGCCGCGGGGCTGCGCCACGCAGCAAACCGGCGACGATCGTTACTCGTCCCCCTGCTCCTCCAGCATCGCGACATCCGCGATGTCTCGAGGTCGCCCCGCCGCACGCTTGTTCCTAACGAAATCCTGACGACTGAGACACGGCACGATCAGGCCGGCGACAGGAATTTCCACGCGGTTTTGCCAAGCCGAATCGAACTCGACTCCCGGGATGGACGTAAGCAGATCGATACGGCACGGCGGCAGCCCGATCTGAAATACGAGATCGGGTGTGTGCAGATCGGCGATACAAATCTCGGCTACGGGCGCGCCGAACGACACGAGGGCCTCGAACACGCGGGCTGCATTTTCCGGGGTCGGACGGATCCAGAGATCGAGATCGCCGGTGGCGCGCGGCACGCCGTGCACCGCCAGGGCGTGCGCACCGACGAGCAGGAATTCAGCGCCCGCCGCGAACAACGCGGCCAACATCTCTTCGAAATTGCGGTTCATCGGACGTCCCCGTCTTGAACATCCAGGCCTGTAGCGTGATCGTCCACACCATCGCCAGACGCTCGGAAGGCGACAGAGACTTCAGGTAGGGGTCGGCTTCTTCCGCTCCCAGTTTCAGCTTTCTGATCGCCGTTCGCACGAGAGGTAGTTTAGCACCGGTGTACGGCTGGAGCACGGCCTAACCCGCTTCGTGCCCAACCGTCTGTTTCCCGGATCTGACGTCTCCGCCTTACCCGGCCGAGCCGCGGGCCTTCGCGACCGCCTTCGCCAGCCCGCGCTTGTAGTCCCCCTTCACCACCCCGCTCTCGGTCACGATCGCCGTCACCAGCTCGGCCGGCGTCACGTCGAACGCCGGGTGGAACACCTTCACACCGCGCGCAGCGACGCGCTTCGATCCGATGTGCGTGACTTCCTTTTCGCCGCGCTCCTCGATGGGGATGTCGGCGCCGCTCGGGCAGTCGAGGTCGATCGAGGACGTCGGCGCGGCCACGTAGAACGGTACGCCGTGGCGCCTCGCGAGCACGGCGATCGTGTAGGTCCCGATCTTGTTGCAGACGTCGCCGTTGGCTGCCGTGCGGTCCGTACCGACGACGATGGCGCCGACGCGGCCGCTCGCGAGCAGGGCGCCCACCATGCCGTCGGTGACGAGCGTGACGGGAATGCCGAGCTTGACGAGCTCCCAGGAGGTCAGGCGCGCGCCCTGCAGGAAGGGCCGGGTCTCGGTCGCGTACACGCCGAAGCGGCGGCCTTTCTCCCACGCGGCGCGGATCACGCCGAGCGCAGTCCCGTAGCCGGCCGTCGCGAGAGCACCGGCATTGCAGTGCGTGAGCACGTCGCCCTTCGAGAGCAGCGCGGCACCCGCGAGGCCCATCGCGCGGTTCACCGCGACGTCTTCGGCGAACATGGTCTCGGCGGTATCGCGTAGCGCCCGCGCCGCACGCTCCGGAGGGACTGCGCTGCCGAGAGAAGCGAGCACGGCGCGCTGGCGCTCGATCGCCCACGCGAGATTGACGGCGGTCGGCCTCGCCGCGTGAAGCAACGCAGCGGCGCGCTCGAAGTCCTGCCCGACGCGTCCCGTCCGGAAGCGCTTCGCCTCGAGCGCGAGCCCGAACGCGGCGGTCACGCCGATGGCCGGCGCGCCACGCACCACCATCGTGCGAATCGCGCGGGCCGTGTCGGCGGCGCCGTGGAGCTCGAGATGCGTCTCGGTGTGCGGCAGCTTGCGCTGGTCGAGCAGCAGGAGCTTTCCGGCTTTCCAGACGATGGGCTCGATGCGCGGCTCGGCGGACTTCCTCGCGGTGCGCTTCGACGGCGGCTCGGTCGCTGACTTCGAGGCGGCCTTCTTCGAGGTGCGTTCTGCGTTCGGCGCCGTCGCCGGCTTCGTGACCCGCTTTGCCTTCGGCGCAGCCGCCGGCTTCGAGACCGGCTTCCTCGCGGGCGTCGCACTCTTCGACAGCGTTTTCTTCCTGCGACCCTTCGTTTCAGCGCGACCCACGTAGGCAGTCCTCCAGGCTTCGTTGCGGACGGAATCCGAGCAGCGCCGCGGCGCGCCGCCCGTCGGCGAGCGTTGGCCAGCGCAGGTGATCGGCGTCCATGCCTCTCGGCGCGAGGCGCTCGGCCACCGGCCCGGGCAGCGGCGGCGCGAAAACGCCTGCCATGGCGAGCAGCCGCGAAAGCGGCACGACGCTGCGTCCGACGAGGTTCAGCACCTCGCCGCAACCGCCGCCGATGGCGAGCGCCACCGCCTTCACGAGATCCTCGTAGTGGATCACCTGGCACGGGGGGTCGTAGCCGAGCACGCGGACCGGCACGCGCGCCGCGAGCAGCGCCGCAATCGGGCTGTCCATCGGCCCGCCGAGCACGCTTGCTGCGCGCAGCACGCCGACGCGCGCCTCGTGAGCAACCGCCCACGAGACGACGGCGCGTTCGACTCCGCGCAGCGTCTCGGCCCAGCGCGCGTGTGCCGAATCGAAGACCGTCTCGCGCGGCAGAAAGCAGCGCTCGTCGAAAACCATCGGCGACCACACCGAGGTTCCGTAGACGGCCGTGGACGATAGCAGCAGCAGCGCGGGCGCCCGGCCGCCGTGCTCGACGTGGCGATCGAGCGCGGAGACGACGACGTCGCTGAGCGCCGCGTCGCTCGTCCACGGCTCAGCCGGCGTGACGGGCGACTGCGAGAACGCGAGCAGGACGACGACCGAGGGGTGCGTCTCGCCGAGAAGATCGGCGAGCTCGCGCGCGGCCGTCGCAGAAGAAGGGTCGATGCGGCGCTCGCCGGCAAGCTCGCCCGGAGTGGTCCGCGCGACGATCGCGCGAGGCACGGCGCTGTCCTCGGCGACGAGCGTGCGGACGACGTCGCGCGCGAGCTCGTCGCGGCCAAGGAGAAGGATCGTCTCGCGCACCGTCACGAGTGCGGATAGCGCCACAGGTTTTTTGACAAGTCGAGGAAGGCCTCCTAGCTTCGCGTGCATGGAATCGAGATCGCACACCGAGGTCGTGCGCGCCCCGATCGACCTCTGCTTCGACACGCTCGTCGACTTCGCGAGCTACCCCAAGTGGTTCCGCGTGATCACGGCTGCGAAGATCGAATCGGCCGACGAGAAGGCCGGGCGCTGGCAGGTCGCCTACGAGCTCGACGCCATCCTGAAGACCGTTCGCTACACGCTGGCCTACGAGGGCGAGCGGCCCACGCGCCTCAAGTGGACGATGACGGCCGGAGACCTGAAGGCGATCGAAGGTCTCTACGAGCTCGTCGAGCTCGAGCCGGGCCTCACGGAGGCCACCTGCACGCAGTCGATCGACGTCGGGATGTGGGTGCCGGGCATCGTACGCCGGGCCTTCGAGAGCTCGGCCGTCCAGGACTCCGTCCGCGAGTTCAAAGCCGCCGCCGAAGCCCGCGCGGCGTAAAAAAAACCCGGGACGGGTACAGGTTTCGCGTCG
>CAYYVZ010000047.1:0-18222 GCA_964475235.1 uncultured Myxococcales bacterium
GTGGCGAGGATTCCGGAAAGCGCCAGGTGCAGCCCAAGGCTGTCGCTCACGAAGAACCAGGTCATCGCCAGGTTGAGGAGCGAGCCGCAGACGACGACGGTCCACATGATCGACGGCAGACCGGTCTGCACGTAGTGGAAGCGGAGGCGGCGCAGTTGCAGGAACTCGTCGAACTGGCTCAGCGTCTGGGTATGGAGGGCCATCACCCGGTCGCTCGCCGGTTCGTAGTCGTGGAGCAGGCGCGAGAGCTGATTCACGAGAACTGCGCCGCCGTCCGCGATCTCCCCGCGACGCTGCGCAGGCCACGCCTCGTCGATGACGAACCGGCCGTACGTCTGCATCCGTTGCTGAAACTCCGACCGCTCGGGGTCCGGATACGCGGAGACGTTGCGGTAGATACTGCCGAACACCGCCGCTTCGCGGGCGACCGTGGCATCGACCTCGTCATGGTTCGAGTACACCTCGACGGCGATCAGCCCCAGAACCAGGCCGTACAGGACGCCAAAGGCCGACAGGAACGCAGACACGAGGTTGTTGTCGGCGTGCTCCGGGTTCTGGCGTGTGCGAGCCCATCGCATCGCGACGATGCCGGCCCAGGCGAACGTCGTGAGGGTCCCGCAGACGACGACCGAGAGCGCCGCACCCGAAAGATCGTGCATGAAATCCAGCATGCCGGCCCCTATTCCATGTTCCGGCCCGCAGATCGAGAGGAACGCCTCACGACCGGCGCGACTCGATCACGCTGAACCCCGCGGCCAGTGCGTAGACCAGCCCGCAGCCGATCGCGTTGAACCAGAGGAACCCGATGTCGCTCGTCATCCAGAGCGAGAGCACGATCAGCTCGGCGACGACGGCGGCTGCGAATACGGCGTTGCCGCCCGCGCGCTTCAGGAAGAACGCGACGACGAAAATTCCGAGGATGCTGCCGTAGAACAGCGAGCCGACGATGTTCACGGCTTCGATGAGATTGTCGAAAATACTCGCGTAGCTTGCGAACAGGATCGCGAGAAGGCCCCACGCGAACGTGAACACCTTGCTCATCGTGAGATAGTGCGAATCCGGAGCATCCGTAACGAAGCTGCGCCGATAGAAATCGACCAGGGTCGTCGAGCCGAGAGCGGCGAGCTCGCTCGCCGTCGAGCTCATCGCCGCGCACAGCACCATCGCGAGGACGAGGCCGATGAGGCCCGCAGGAAGGTAGCGCAGCACGAAACCAAGGAAGACGTAGTCCGTGTCCGCGGCCTCGACGCCGGGCCGCGCGGACGCGATGACCGACCGGACGTCCTTGCGTGCGGCCTCCATTTCGTCGTGGGCAAGGCGAAGGCTGGTGCGCGCCGCCGGCTCGCCGGTGCCGCCGCGTTCCTCGAGGAAGTGCAGCGCGGCCACGCGCCTCGCCTCGTGCTTCCCGTCGTAAGCGGCCTCCGCTGCGAACAGGTCTGCCGCCGCCGGTCCTTCGGCGACGACGTTTCGCGCCGGCAGGTTGAAGAACGCCGGCGGCTTCTCGAACTGGTAGAACACGAAGACCATGACACCGGTCATGAGGATGAGGAACTGCATCGGGATCTTGAGCAGCCCGTTCATCAGCAGCCCGAGGCGACTCTGCGCGAGCGTCTGGCCCGACAGATAGCGCTGGACCTGGCTCTGGTCGGTCCCGAAGTAGGACAGGGCGAGAAATGTCCCGCCCGTGATGCCGGACCAGAACGTGTAGCGACTGTCCGGATCGAACGAGAAGTCGACGGCGTCGAGGCGGCCGAGTGCGCCGGCCACGCCGAGGGCGTCGCCGAACGAGACGCCGTCAGGGAGCGACGCGACGACCCACAGCGCCGCCACCATCATTCCGCCGAGCATCACGGCCATCTGGTGTTTCTGCGTCTGGCTGACGGCGCGCGTGCCGCCGGCCACCGTGTAAACGATGACGAGGGTTCCCGTCACCACGTTGGTGAGCCGAAGGTCCCAGCCGAGCAGCGACGAGAGCAGGATCGAAGGAGCGTAGATCGTGATTCCGGCCGCGAGGCCGCGCTGCACGAGGAACAGGAATGCGGCGAGCTGGCGGGTCTTCCGGTCGAAGCGTTTCTCCAGGAACTCGTACGCCGTGATGACCTTTTCGCGGTAGTAGGCCGGCAGCAGCACGGCCGACAGGATCACCATCGCGATCGGCAGCCCGAAATAGAACTGCACGAAGCGCAGCCCGTCCTCGTAGGCCTGCCCCGGAGTCGACAGGAACGTGATCGCGCTTGCCTGCGTCGCCATGATCGAAAGACCGATCGTGGCCCAGTCGTCTTCCGAGCCGCGCAGGTAGCGCTCGCTGCTGTCGACGTGGCGTGTTCTCCAGAGGCCGTAGGCCACGATCCCGAGGAGCGTCGCGGCGAGCACGACCCAGTCGAGCGCGCTCACCACTCCCCCCCGTAAACGGCGCGCAGCAGCCAGAACAGCGCGACTTCGATGGCGAGCGCGCCGAGGACCAGCGCATAGGCGCGCTTCCAGGTGCCGACGGCACGCGGAAGCGCCGGATCTCCGTCAGTGGCGGACACCGGCCTGGTCGTCCGCCCGTTCCGAGGCGCTCCGCTCGGGTGCGACGGCACCCGTCGGCGCGGCGTCGTCTTCGCCTCCGTGTGCGAGAAGGTTCGCGAAGAGCCGGTACGCACCTGGAACCCCGGCCGGAAGCTGGCGGAAGAACGAGAGCCCCGTGTACACGAAGCGTCCCTTGCCGTGGGCCGCGACGAGGAGCGAGCCGTTGTTCCACTCCTCGCCCGGATCCTGCAGCGCGAGCGGCGCGCGATAGTGCGCGTCCTCCTTGTCGGCGAAGTAGAGACCGCGTTCCTGCACCCAGCCTTCGAAGTCGGCCGGCGCGATCTCGTTCGGCCGGTGGAAGACCGGGTGGGCCGGATCGTCGAAGCGAACCGGCGATGCTTCGTCGGTGACGCGCTCGCGCGTGATCTCGAAAGGCCAGGGCCCGAGAGGTCCGGATACGTCGCTGATGCGGTTGACGGCGTTGTACTGCGTCACGAGCGTACCGCCGGCCTCGACCCACTTCATGAGGCGTTCGTGGTGGAACCTGAGGCGCGGATTCACGTTGCGCGCACGGACGCCGAGCACGATCGCGTCGAGGTGCGAGAGATCGCCTGCGAGCGCGTCGTCGTCGAGCATGGTCACGTCGTAGCCGACGTCGGCAAGGGCGGTCGCGACGTCGTCCCCGGCGCCGGGAACATAACCGATGCGACTGCCGTCGCGCGCCAGAGATACCGTGACGAGCTTCGCCTCGGCGCGCGGGAAAAGCGTCTGGATCGGGATGTGCGGGTACTCGATGCGCACCAGCGAATTCGACCATTCGCGTCCCCCGACCTGGGCGACGGCGCGCAGGACGCCCGACGACTGGCCGGCCGGCGGAGTAATGGTGAAATCGAACGTCGCTTCGGCTTCGCGGTCGGCGAGCGCGAACGGCAGCTCGGCGGGCTCCGCCTTCCAGCCTTCCGGCAGAACCAGCCGCAAGCGCCCTTCGGCGGACGCGGCGCCCGCCTTGGCGACGAGGCGAACGCGGCGCGAAGAAGGACTCGCGAACACGAGCACGCTGCGATCGAGCGTGAGCGTGACCGGTGGATGGATCTCGAAGGGACGGCGGCGCTCGCCCACGACCGGATCGACCCACTTGAATTCGACCGTTCGCACGAACGTGAGCGTCTCGTCGCCGAGCTTCACGTCGAAGGCGACTTCGAGCGGTGCCGGACCGGCTGGAGCCCCGACCAGAGAGGGAGAAGGCAGCCGGTAGAGAGCGCCCTCCGGCGGCTCGCGCAGCCACGGCGGCGTCGTGGGCTCCGCATTCTTCGCGATGGCGACGCGCGTCTTGATCGCGCGCGGCTGGTTGTTGGCCAGCAGCCCTTTCGCATCGGCAGGCACCAACGAAGCTGGATCGCGCGCGTTGGCGATTCCGCCGACGCGCACCGACACCAGCTCGACGGGAATCGGGGAGCGATTGATCGCGGTGGCGGTGACCTCGACGTCCTCGCCCGGTGCCCGCAGGAAGCCCTCGGCCGTCGCTTCGAGCCACAGTCCGGCGCAGGCTGCGACGACGCCGTCGAGCTCGGCCAGTTTGTTCCTCTTGTCGTGGCTGTCGGGGAGCGCGCGAATCCTCGCACGCGCCTCGAGCAGGAGCGGAATGATCTCGTGCGGCAGCGCGCCGACGAGGTTCTGCGACGCCTGCTGGAGCAGGGAGACGAGCTTGTCGTCTCCGCCGGCACGCGCCCACGTCATGTCGATGCCCGCGAGGATGTCGGTTTCGGGGCGCTCGCCTTCGAGCACTTCGAAGTACTCGAGAATGGGGCCGCGCTGTTGCTCGGCGCCGAAGCCCTGGCTCTTGTGCATGCTGCGGCTGCGCCCCGCGATCTCTCCCCACGACTCTCCGAGCAGCGGGCTGTAGGTCCCGACGTCGGTAGGAAGGTCGTTCGACCAGTCCTCGTCGGGCGGCTTCGACCACGTGCTCTTGTTCCAGAGCAGGCGCTGGGCGCGCCACGGCTCGAGCCCCGGAAGCTCCTCGCGAAAGCGCAGCGGATCGCCCGCGGCATGGAAGGCCTCTTCGGCGAGGCGCGCGGAAGCGGAATGGTGGCCGTGGGTCTTCGCGTCGGCCGCCGAGAAGCGCGCGATCACGACGTCGGGCCGGAACGTTCGGATCGCCCGCACGACGTCGACGAGGACTTCCGGGTAGCGCCAGAGCCTGAGCGACTCGTCCGTCGACTTCGAGTAGCCGAAGTCGATCGCGCGCGTGAACATCTGTTCGGCGCCGTCGATGCGCCGCGCCTCCAGCAGCTCGGCCGTGCGGATGAGGCCGAAGAGATCGCCCTGTTCGCGCCCGATGAGGTTCTGGCCGCCGTCGCCTCTCGTCAGCGAAAGGTAGCCCGCGCGTACGCCCCGCTCGCCGGCCAGCCACGCGAGCAGGCGAGTATTCTCGTCGTCCGGATGCGCGGCGACGTAGAGCACGTTGCCGACGACCCTGAGGTGGGCCACCGCAAGGGCGAGCTCGCCTGCGCTGAGTTGCCCTGGAGGAGAAGCGGCGGCGACCATCGGGAAGGCAATCGGCGAGGCGATGCCGGCGAACGCGATCGCGCCGGTCAGCACTGTGGACAGGACGCGGCGATTCACGCCGGTCGGGGATATCCCGAGGCTGGGCAAGCGGCAACTCGCGGTACGGTGCGGCTCTGGTAGAAGCGTGTGGTGTCCGGTTCTCCGCGCAGCGCCGCGCTTCGCGCTTTCGCTCCGGCATGGCTGTCCGGAGAAGAAGCTGCGCGAGCGCTGCTTCCGGACGGCTTTCGCAACGCCGAGGACTGTATCGAGGCCACGCGCCGCGCGGCCTCGCGCCGAACCGGCACCGAGCTTCTCGACGAGCTCGCGCGCCAGAACGACGGGCTTCCGCCCGCACCGGCAAGGCTGCGTTCGATCGATGCTCTGCGGCGCGGCGGCGCGGCGACCGTCGTGACGGGCCAGCAGGTCGGCCTGTTCGGAGGCCCGGCTTTCACGTTCTACAAGGCGTTCGGCGCAGTCGCGGCCGCGCGCGAGCTGGAGCGGGAGAGCGGCGTGCCGTGCGTCCCGGTGTTCTGGCTCCAGACCGAGGACCACGACTGGGACGAGATCGACCATTGCATGGTGAGCGGCGACGACCGCGCGCAACGCATTCGCGCCAGCGGCGGCAGCACGCATGCGCGCGCTTCCGTTTCCGCGAGGGGCTTCGACGGCAGCATCGAAGAAGCGGTGGGCGCGCTCGACGAGGCACTCGGGGCGGGGCCCGACCGCAGCCGTGTTACCGAGCTGCTGCGTCGTCACTATCGAACCGGCTCCACCCCGGCCGGCGCGTTTCGCGGGATGCTCGCCGAGCTGTTTGCCGGCGACGGCCTGCTTTTCCTCGATCCGCGCACCGAGGCCTTTGCCGCTGTCGCCGGGCCGTGGCTCGCGAGGAGCATCGAGGAAGCCGGAGCGATCTCGGGTTCGCTCGAAGGTCGCTCGGCCGAGATCGAGCGCGCGGGTTTTGCCGTGCAGGTGCCGGTGCGCGAGGGATCGCCGCTCGCGTTCTTTCATCCCGACGGCGCCGACGGTCCGCGCTACCGGATCGAACCGCGCGGCGAGAGCTGGCGTCTTTGCGGCAACGACGATGCTCGCGAGATTGCGGGGTCGCAGCTGAAGCGCGCGATCGCCGCCCAGCCTCTGTGCGCGAGCACTTCCGCGTTGCTGAGACCTCTCGTGCAGGACGCCCTGCTGCCGAATGCGATGTACGTGGCGGGCCCGGGCGAGATCGCCTACTTCGCCCAGATCCAGCCGCTCTACCCGATGCTCGGGATCGATCCGTCGCTCGTCGTGCCGCGACCGTCGTTCTGTGTCACGTCGGCGGGCAGCCGGCGGCGGCTCGAGCAGCTCGACCTTCGCTTCGACGAGGTGAGCGGCGACCGCGATGCGGTTCTCGCTGCGCTCGCGGCCCGCGACGAAGGCGGGCTCGACCCGGATACGATCGGGCGCGAGCTCGTGCGTGCGTTCGGCGATCGGCTCCGCGAGCTCGCTCCGCACGTCCTCGCCGTCGACGAATCGCTGGCGCGTCCCATCGAGAAAGCGGCCGCATCGGTCGAGCACACGGTCGCGCGACTGGTCGAGAAGTATCGCCACAGCTTCCTCCTGCGCGACCGAGTCCGCGTCGAGAGGCTCGACCGGGTTCGTGCCGCGCTTGCTCCGGACGGCGTGCCGCAGGAGCGCGTGTTCGCGTTCGTCTCGCTTGCGGCAGAGCACGGCCTCGACGAGCTCGCGACCGCCGCACGAGCTGCGGCCTGGCCCATGGACGGACGAACGAAGGAGCTCGCGCTGTGACGGCAGACCGGCTGCGAATCGGCATCACGTGCTATCCGACGTTCGGCGGCAGCGGGGTGGTCGCGGCGGAGGTCGGACAGGAGCTGGCTCGGCGCGGTCATCGCGTGCACTTCATCTGTCAGGACCTGCCCGCCAGGCTCGACGCCGAAGCGGAGAACGTCTTTTTCCATTCGGCGCAGCCGCGCGAGTATCCGCTGTTCCAGGACCAGCCCTACGCGCTCGCGCTGGCGTCGCGCATGGTCGAGGTCACCGAGTACGAAGGGCTCGACCTGCTGCACGTCCACTACGCCGTGCCTCTCGCTACGAGCGCGTATCTGGCGCGGAAGATCCTCGGCGCGCGCGCGCCGCGGCTCGTGACGACGCTGCACGGCACCGACATCACCATCGTCGGCAACGATGCGAGCTACCTGCCGATCACGCGCTTTTCGATCGAGCAGAGCGACGCGGTGACCGCACCTTCGCACTATCTCGCGGAGGCGACGCGGCACGAGATTGGAATCGAGCGGCCGATCGAGGTGATTCCGAACTTCGTCGACACCGGCCGATTCGTGCCCGACCGGAGCCGGCGCGACCACACGCTCGGCTGGCTGTTTCCGGACTGCCGGCCGGCGGACGGCTGGGCGTCTACGGCGGTGCTCGTTCACATCTCGAACTTCCGCGCGGTCAAGCGCGTGGATCTGGTCGTCCAGTCGTTCGCAAGAGTGGCGGCAGCCAGGCCCGCCGTGCTCGTGCTCGTCGGAGACGGGCCGGAGCGCGGACCCGTCCAGGCGGAGGTCCGCTCGCTCGGGCTTCAGCGGCAGTGCTGTTTTCTCGGCAACCGCGAGGACTGCGTTCCCGTTCTTCAGGCAGCCGATCTGTTCGTGCAGGCAAGCGACAGCGAAAGCTTCGGCCTGGCCGCGCTCGAAGCGCAGGCCTGCGGCGTGCCGGTCGTTTCGACGGAAGTGGGCGGAGTGTCGGAAGTGATTGCCGACGGCGAGACGGGAATTCTCACGCCGGCTGGAAGCGCCGATGCGCTCGCGGCTGCCGCGGGCGGGCTGCTCGGCGATCACGCGAAGTGGCGCGCGATGTCCGAGGCCGCGCGCGAAAGCGCCGTCCGGCGTTTCGCGCGATCCGCGACCGTCGATGCCTACGAATCCTGTTACCGCCGCGTCCTCGGATGAAATCGGGGACGGGAGTCGCGAGCTGGCGAGCGGCGAGCCGATTGCGCTCCGCGCAATCGGGATCCGTCCCCGATTTCTACTTCTTGGCGGACCACTCGGCGATCGATTTCTCGACGTCTTCCTTCCAGAAGAAGTATTCGGCCTTGAGCCCGAGCTCCTGCGACTTCTTCGCCGTCGCGACCGCTTCGGCGAACTTGCCATTGGCGGCCTGGGCGCGGGCGAGAACGTAGAGGTTGATCCAGCTCGGATCGATCTCGACGGCCGATTCGGCGAGCTGAAGCGCGCGCGCCGGCTCCTTGTTCGCATCGAGGAAGTAGCGCGAAGCCTGCGACAGGTCGCCGCCCGCGCCCTTGATGCTCTCGAGCGACTGCTGCTCCGTAGCAACCTCGATCGGAATGCGCACGGCGAGTTCGCCCCACTCGAGGCGTAGCTCGGTCGCGTTGTCGGTCGTGTCGGCGAACAGGAACGTCATGCGCTCGCGTTTCGGAATCGCCGCGGTCGAGACGGATGCGCGCGCGACGTCCTTGGCCTGGTCGTAGCCGCGCGTGCCCGGAAGCTTCGCATCCGAGTTCAGGATGACGGTCCACTGGCCTTCGGCCGGGATCGTAAGGAGCGCGTAGGTGCCGGCCTTGACGTCCTTGCCCGCGACCTTGGCGTCGCGGCTGAGCGTAATCGTCGTTGCCGCGTTCGCGCCGGTGCGCCAAAGCTCGTTCAGGGGCACGAGGTCGCCCCAGACCTTGCGGCCTTTGACGGCCGGACTGCTGTATTCGACCTTGACGTCGGTGAGGCCGACGCGCTGGGAAACGGTGGCCGCCGGACTGGGCCGCGGAAGCTCGATGGCGGCCCGCGCGGCGGCAGGCACGAGGACCATGTCCGCCGTCGCCATCGAAAGAGTCAGGGTGAGAAGGGTTGAGGTAGCGCTGCGGGCCATCGTCGTCTCCTTGGTTCGTGCGTGTCGGGGCTTTCGGTAACGCGAACGAAGGTAGTGGAGCGAGTCGCGGCCGCAAGTCGGCGCGGAAAGGATCAGGCGCCGGTCGCCTGCCAGCGAAGGTAGTCCTCCGGTGTGTCCAGATCGGCGGCGGCCTCGGGGCACCAGCAACGCGCGACCAGTCCGGCCGGTTGCTCCAGGATCAGCGGCTTGCAACCGTTCTGCTCGGGAATCTCGAGCAGCTTCGGAAACAGCGCTCGTGCGAAGAGCGCCGGGGTTCCTAGCGTCCCGTCGTACGAAGATGCGACCACCGGGCAACCCGTGCTCTCCCATTCGGCGGCAAGCCGGTCCCAGTTGGACGCCTCCAGCGCGGGCTGGTCGCCGAGTGTGACGATGGCAGCTCCGACGTCATGGCGGATCGCTTCGCGCACTCCGGCACGGATCGAGCTTCCGATGCCGCGGCCCCAGCGGCGATTCTCCACCAGCAGAACCGGCAGGTCTTCGAGCGCGGCCCGTACGGCCCGGCTTTGCGCTCCTGTGACGACGACGACCGGGCTGCAGCGCGACGCCAGCGCCTTCCGCACCATCCGGCGAATCATCGCCTGGCCGTCCATCGGCAGGAGTTGCTTGACCGCTCCCATCCGAGTCGCGGCGCCGGCAGCGAGCACGATCAGGGCGACGTCAGCCATAGGCGACGCTGCAGACGACCGGCACCGTTTCCGGGCGCACCTGCGGTGGTGCCGCATTCTCCGCGCTGGTCTCGAGCGCAGGCTCGTGGATTGCTCCCTTGCGGTTCCGCAACTGCGCGCCGCTCTGCGCGTGCAGCACGCACTGGATCTCGGCGACGATCGAAAGTGCGATCGCCTCGGGCTGCTCGCCGCCCACGTCGAGTCCGACCGGAGCGTGAACGAAGTCGGCGTCGGGGGAGGCGCCGATCTCCGCGAGGAGACGCTCCGCGCGGGTGCGGGGACCGAGCAGCCCGAGATACTTCGGCCTTGCGGCCAGCAGCTGCGGCAGGAGCAGGGCATCCTGCGGATAGTTGTGCGTCATGACGACCACGGCGTCGGAGGCCGACACGGACAGTTCCGAGATGTCGCCGTCCGCGGGGACGACCGCCAGGCGCTCGGCCATCGCGAAGCGCGACCGATCGATCCAGGCCCGGTGCGCGTCGGCCACCGTGACGTTCCAGCCCATCATCGTCGCCATCGTCGCGACGGGTACCGCATCGAGGCCGGCGCCGAAGATCACCAGTCTCTGGGGAGGCGCGATCCATTCGACGAAGATCTCCGCATCCCGGAGGCGCAGGAGGCGGCTGCGACGCTCGCGCGCAGTCGCCGACACCGCGGCGGCAACGCGATCGTCGAACGAAAGCTGTCCTTCCACCACACGACCGTCCGCGTCGCAGAGGTCGCGGTCGCCCATCCGCCAGTCGCCGGCCTCGTCGCATCGGATCACGGTCGCGACCACGCACGCCTGGCCGCGGCGCTGCCGCTCGTCGAGAAACCCGAGCAGGGAGAGCACGGACGGGTCCGCCACGCGCTCGAGCAGCACGGTGATGACCCCGTTGCAGCCTAGCCCGAAGTCGCGCGCAGCGTCCTCGACGCTGTTGTCGAAAACGCGCAAGGCCGCCCCTTCGTCGGTCCACCACCACGCTTTGCGCGCCACTTCGGTCTCCAGGCAACCGCCGCTGATCGTGCCGATGCGCGTACCGTCACCGAAGGCGAGCATGCGCGCGCCGGGGCGGCGATAGGCCGATCCGCGCACGTGCACCACGGTGGCGAGCACCGCCTCGCCCAGCCGTCGGTCCTCCTCGCGGTAACGATCGAGGATGGCAGCGAGCTCGTTCATGTCAGAGTCCGCCCATGGTGGCAGTCGGGAAGAACGGCAGCCTGGTGACGCGGGTTCCTGTCAGTCGCGCGTAGGCGTTGGCGATCGCCGGTGCGACGGGCGGCACCGCGGGCTCTCCGGTCCCGCTCGGGTCGAAGTTGTTCTGGACGATCTTGACCTGGATGGTCGGACACTCCGACAGGCGCATCATCCGCGAACGGTTGAAGTTGGTCTGCTGGGCCACTCCGGCGACGAAAGTGGACCGTCCCCACAGTGTCGCGTTGATGCCGTGGACGATGCCGCCCTGCATCTGGGCCTCGACCGAGTCGGGATTGACGGCAATCCCGCAATCGACGGCACAGGCCACGCGATGGATCTTGAGTGAACCCGTCGCCGGCTGAGAGATGTCGAAGACTTCGCAAACGATGGTCCCGAACGCCTTCGACAGGGCCATCCCCCACGCGTGTCCCGTCGTGAGCGTCTTTCGCCACGCGCTCAGCGTGTCGGCGGCGGCCAGCACGGCCAGAGTCCTGGCATCGGTGATGCGGGCCGAGCGGAATACGAACGGATCCTGGCCGGCTGCCACGGCAAGCATGTCCACGAGGCTCTCGACGGCGAAGGTGTTGAGCGAGGAACCGACCGACCGCCAGTAGCCCACCGGGATGCCCGCGACATCGTTGTCGAGCGGCACCCATTCGGTCGCGACGGTTCCGCGCGCGTAAGGAAGCCCGATGGCCCCCTCGATGGCCTGGCCGTCGAGCCTCGTCTTGTTGTTGTTCGTCGCAGTTGCGCGCTGCCACGAGATCGACGGCGTCACCGTGCGGAAGGACCACGCACGGATGTTCCTCGACGCGTCGAGGCCCGCCTTCGCCTGGATGACGGCCATCGGCCGGAAGTTGTCGTTGGCGAAGTCCTCCTCGCGCATCCACGTGAGCTTGACCGGACCGGCCACCGCCATGGCCGTCTGCACGGCCTGCGCGATGTAGTCCTGCTCGATCTTGCGCCCGAGGCCGCCGCCAAGGAACGTCGTATGCACGACGATGCTCTCCTGGGGAAGGCCGGTGATGGCCGCGGCCGTGGCGAGCACGCCCGACGCGCTCTGGGTAGGCGCCCAGATCTCGCAGCTCACCGGCGTCGATCCGGCGAAGACGACGTCCGCCGTGCAGCTGAGCACTTCCATCGTCGCGTGCGCCACGTAGGGAAGCTCGAACGTCGCCTCGACCGTCTTGCTGCAAGTCGCCAGCGCCGCGGCAACCGCATTGCGGGCAGCGCCGACCAGCGCCGGATCGCTCGTGGTGGCCGGCTCGGCTTGCCAGGTGACCGGCCCCGGCGTCACCGCGCGCTGCTTCGCCACCTGGAGAATCGTCGTCGTGTCGACCGACGCCTTCGAAGCGGGAAGCGACCAGCTCACCGAAAGGTTGCGTGCGAGATTCTTCGCCTTCCATGTGTTGTCGGCAACGACGGCCACGGCGTTGAACGTATCCTTGAGCACCGCGCCGCGGTTTTCGAAGGCCTTGAGCGGCACGACGGCGATCGCGCCGGACGGACGCGACGGCGGAGTCGCCAGGACGCCGCCGACCGTGGGACAGTGCTTGACGACGGCGAAGACCATTCCCGGCATCCACACGTCGATGCCGAACTTCGCCGATCCGTTGATCTTGAGCGGGATGTCCGGACGCTGGACCTTCTGGCCGATCACCTTGAAAGAAGCCGGGTCGCTCAGCAGCGTCGCCGGGTCGTCGAGATTCGGAGCCAGGGCTCGCGCGTCGCTCGAAGCCGCCGTCGTCGCGAGCGCGCCGTAGGTCCACGAGCGACCGGTCGGTGTGTGCGTGACCTTCGCGTTGGCCGCGACGTAGTTGCCGCGCGTGTAGTCGCGGACGGACGGAGTCGCCTGCGAATCGGGATGCTCGAGCTTCCACATGGCCGCCGCCACCAGCAGCTCGCGCGCCTGTGCACCCGCCATGCGCAGGGGAAGCCATCGCCGCGCGACACCGCTGCTCCCGCCGGTGAGGTAGCGGAACGTCGTCTTCTGCAGATACGCGGAAGGATACGGCGTGGAGGGGCTGTTCGTGTTCTCGCTCGTGTCGGGCCGCTGGAGGACGACCTGGGTCCAGTTCACCTTGAGCTCTTCCGCAAGGATCTGGGCGAGGCCGGTCATCGTCCCCTGCCCCATCTCGCAGCCGCCGAAGAGGAGATCGATGGCACCGTCGGGCCGGATGCGCACCCACGCATTGATCGCTGTCGCGGCGTCGTCGAGATCTTCCGGGAGGAGCGTCGCGGCGGCGGCATCCGTCGCACCGAGGCGGCCGCCGAGCGGGAGGAGGAAGCCGACGACCAGGCCGCCGGCCATCGTCGTGAGAAAACTGCGCCTGGAGAGCGGCTTGTCCATCCAGGCTTCCAGCTGGCCGACCCCGGAATGCTGCGTCGCTTCGAGGATGTCCTCGTTCTTCTTGTCGCTCATCTGATTGCTCTCCGCTCGCTTTACAGCGTCTTCACGGCGTTGCGGACGCGCTGGTAGGTCCCGCAGACGCAGAGGTTCTTGCACTCGGAGAGGATCTCCGAGCCCGAGTGACCGGCCTTCATTGCGCAGGCCACGCTCATGAGCATGCCAGGCTGGCAGTAGCCGCACTGAGGCACCTGGTGCGTGACCCAGGCTTTCTGCGCCGGATGGCTGTCCGTCGGCGAGAGACCTTCGATGGTCACGATCTGCTTGCCGGCGGCCGAGCTGATGTCGATGACGCACGAGTGCTCGCGCTGCCCGTCCATCATCACCGTGCAGGCTCCGCAGACTTCGATTCCGCAGCCGTACTTCGTTCCCGTGAGTCCAAGGATGTCTCGAAGCACCCACAGCAACGGGGTGCTCCCGTCGGACACGTTCACCTGGTAACTGATCCCGTTGACATTCAACGAATAGAGCATCGTCTTCCTCCCCGGCGGCAACCGGCCGCGCGGTCCTCGCGGCCCCTGGAGAACCGCTGCGATCTGTTCATGGTCGAGACGGCGCGATGCCGTGCGGAACCCGTTACCGCACGGCTGCCGGCGCCGCTCTTCGAAACCGGCCATGGAGCCGGCACGACCGCTCGTGGCCGTGCCGGCACCTTCACACGTCAGGCGTCGGACGCGTCGTCGTCGCTGTCGTCGTCGACACCGTCGTTGTCGTCGTCGTCATCCTCGTCGTCGTCCTCGCCGTCGTTGTCGTCGTCGTCGTCGTCGACATCGTCATCGAGACCGTCGTTGTCGTCGTCGTCGTCCACGTCGTCGTCGATCCCGTCGTCGTCGTCGTCCGCGTCCTCGGAGTCGTCGAGCCCGTCGTTGTCGTCGTCGTCGTCCACGTCGTCCTCGATCCCGTCGTCGTCGAGGTCGCCGTCCCGGTCGTCGGCAACGTGGTCGCCGTCTTCGTCGTCGTCCGTCTTGTCTTTCAGCCCGTCGTTGTCGTCGTCGCGATCGCGCCGGTCGGTCAGGCCGTCGTTGTCGTCGTCGGTATCGTCGTCGTCCAGGATCCCGTCGTTGTCGTCGTCGCCGTCGGACTCGTCGTAAGTGCCGTCGTCGTCGAAGTCGTCGTCGTCCACGTCGTCGTCGTCTTCGTCATCCAGCAGGCCGTCGTTGTCGTCGTCCATGTCCTGCGAATCGACCACGCCGTCGTTGTCGTCGTCGGCATCGGCGCCGTCGCGGATGCCGTCGCCGTCGTCGTCCTTGTCGCGCGAGTCCACGCGGCCGTCGTCGTCGAAGTCGTCGTCGTCGGCCTCGAGCTCGTCGTCTTCCAGGCCGTCGTTGTCGTCGTCGGCATCGGCGTCGTCGGCGATGCCGTCGTTGTCGTCGTCCGCGTCGTGATCGTCACGAATCCCGTCGTTGTCGTCGTCCTCGTCGACTTCGTTCTCGATGCCGTCGTCGTCGGCATCGACGTCATCGACCACCTCGGCGTGAACCGGCGAGCTACCGATCGGTGCCGGAGCTCCGACCGCGAGGAGCAGCGCCGCGGCCGCGCCGAGATGGAGGCGAAACAGGAGGGACAGGAAAGTAGCGAAGGCGACGTGGCCCCTGCGGGGCCGAGTGGAAGTGGTCATCGGTTGCGTTTCTCCGTCGAACGATTCGCGTCGCGGACCCGTTCCGCGATGCGTGCGGCGCCGACACAGCAATCCGTGTGCCGAAGCCCGCAACACTCGAACGACGCACGGCCGCGGAAGACGCTGCCGGGGAACATCTCGCGGAACTATACGGGGAAATCGCAGACGAGCGGCTTCAGAATCGCGCCGGCGGGAATTTTCCACGCGTGACAACGACGTGAAGTTCGGCCCCGGAGCACACGGCGCCCTGCAAGATTCTGCAGGCCCGAACGCAGAGATGCAGCGTCGCAAGACCGCGATGCGGCCGCGTGACTCTTCGTGCCAGCGTCCACCAAACGATCGACGGCACTCGATCGCGCTCTACCACGCTGCGATGGGTTTGGTTTGCCTGCGCGGCGGCAACCGACGAGCAGAGAGTCGCGCGAGGCTGCCCGGCGTCGCCGGACCTCCCCTTTCCTTCAGAACACGCTATCCGGCCGTATCCGCGGCACCGGCGCCGTCGGCGATCCCCACCGCCACCCCCCTCCCCGACTCCCGCCACTCGCGCACGTCCTCGACGATGAGGTAGAGGCACGGAATCAGGATCAGCGAGATGAAGGTCGCGGCCACCGAGCCGAAGCCGAGCGAGATCGCCATCGGCACGAGGAACTGGGCCTGGAGGCTGCGCTCGGTCACGATCGGCACCAGGCCGATGAAGGTCGTGGACGACGTGAGGAAGATCGCGCGGAAGCGCGCGGGACCGGCGTTGCGCACGACTTCGCGCACCGGCTGCCCCTCTTCCCTCCTCTCGTTGATGTAGTCCACCAGCACGAGGCAGTCGTTCACGATCACGCCGACGAGCGCGACGATGCCGAACATCGACAGGAACGAGAGGTCGCGCCCGAACAGCCAGTGCGCGAACACGGCGCCGACGAGCCCGAACGGGATCGCGCTCATCACCATCAGCGGGTGCACGTAGCTTTTCAGTGGAATCGCCATGAGCCCGAAAATCATCACGAGGCTCACGCCGAGGCCGGCGAGCATGCTCGAAAGGGCCTCGCGCTGCTCGCGCTGTTCGCCCTCGAAGTCCCACGTCAGGCCCTGGTAATCGGACACGAGCTGCGGAAGCGTCGTCCGCTGCAGGTCGGCGACGATGCGGTTGGCGTTGCCGACGCCGGCGTCGACCTCGGCCGACACGGTCACGATGCGGCGGCGGTCAGAGCGCTCGATCAAGGCGAAGCCGCGGCCGTGCTCGATGCGCGCCACCGTCGAGAACGGGACCTCGGCGCCGGACGGCGTGCGAACCCGCATGTCCTCGAGGGTCGCCACGCGGCGGCGCCGCTCCTCGGGGTAGCGCACCATCACCTTGATGTCCTCGCGTCCGCGCGCGACGCGCTGCACTTCCTCGCCGTAGAAGCCCTGGCGGACCTGCCGCGCCAGATCGGCGAGAGTGAGGCCGAGCGCCTCGCCCTCGGGACGGATGGCGATGCGCATCTCCTGCTTGCCGGGACGGAACGAGTCGCTCACGCCGTAAACGCCCGGATAGCCCTCGAGCGCGGCCTTGAGACGCGCAGACGCATCGCGAAGATCCTCGAGGTGCGAGCTCGCGAACTGGATCGAGACGGGGGGGCCCGGATTGAAGAGGCTTGCGGTGTAGAGCAGCTCGACCGCGTCGGGCACGGGGCCGGTGAGCTCGCGCCAGCGCCGAGCGACCTCGTTGCTGTCGAAGCGCCGCTCTTCGGCCGACGCGAGCTGGATGTTCACCTCGCCGAGATGCGAGCCGCCGCCCCCGCTGCCGAGCCCGAGACCGGCGTGCTGGCGCTGCGCCGCGCGATACGGCTGCTCGCCGACGGACGCGAGCACGTGACGGTAAGGCCCGCCCTCGGTCGGGCTCTCGCTCTCGAGCTCCGCGCGCAGCACGGCCGCCGAGGCTTCGAGACGCGCCAGCACCTCGGCCGTGACTTCCTTCGGGGTGCCCTGCGGCATCGTGAGCAGCGCGACGACGTTGTCGGCTTCCGCCTCGGGGAACCACGTCATGCCGACCCAGCCGCCCGCCACCGCCGCGACCGTCATGAGGACGACGGAGAAGGCGCCGGCCGCCGTCGCGTAGCGCCACTCGAGCGCGCGCTCGAGCGCCGGCCGGTACCGCTTGTCGATGAAGGTCTGCAGGCCGTCGTTGCAGAAGTCCTGGACGCGGCGCCAGTGCAGCCCGATGCCTCGCACGGGAGTTTCGACGCGGTCCATCACGTGCCGAAGGTGCGCGGGAAGGCAGAGCTGCGAGTCCACGAGCGAGAACAGCAGCGCCGGGATCACCGTGAGCGGAAAGACGCGCATGATCTTGCCCGTCGCGCCGGGCAGCCACGCCATCGGCAGGAAAGCCGCGCACGTGGTCAGTACGCCGAAGATCACGGGCACCGCGAGCTCGGTCGCGCCCTTGGTGACCGCGTCGAGACCGCGCAGCCCCTGTTCCTTCTTCTTGTAGACGTTCTCGGCGATCACGGTCGCATCGTCCACGACGATGCCGAGCACCATGATGAAGCAGAACAGCGACAGGAGGTTGATCGACACGTCCAGGGTCGGCATCAGCCATATCGTGCCGAGCACCGACATCGGGATGCTGAACGTCACCCACAGCGCGAGACGCATCTGCAGGAACAGAGCGAGGTTGATGAAGACGAGCAGGAGCCCCTGGATGCCGTCGTTGACGAGCGTGTGGAGGCGGCTGCGAAGGATGGCCGCCTCGTCGTTCCAGGTCTCGACGCGGATGCCGGGTGGCATGCGCAGCGCCGCCTTCGCCGTGTAGTCCTGGACCGCCGCGGAAATCGCGAGCGCGCTCTGCTCGCCGACGCGGAAGACGTCGAGCAGCACGGCGGGGTGGCCGTCGAAGCGCGCCCCCTGGTCGGTCTCGGCAAAGGCGTCGCGCACCTTGGCGACGCTGCCGAGCAGCAGGCGCGAGCCGTCGGGCCGTGTGCGCAGCACGAGGCGCTCGAAATCGTGGCCGAGGTAGGCCTGGCCTTTCGTGCGCAGCAGGATCTCGCCCGAGTTCTCGCGCACGGACCCGCCCGGAAGGTCGAGCGAAGCCTGCCGAACCGTCTGCGCGACCTCGTCGAACGTGAGGCCGTAGCGGCGCATCTCCTCTTCGGAGACTTCGATCGCGATCTCGTAGGGGCGCGCGCCCACGAGCTCGACCTGGCTGATCTCCGGAAGCGCCGAAAGCTCGTCGCGCACCTGGTCGGCGAGCCGCTTGAGCGTGCGCTCGTCGGTCTCGCCCGAGATCGCGACCGAGATCACGTGGTAGCGCAGCGCCACCTCGCTGACGACGGGTTCTTCGGCTTCCTCGGGAAAGGTGTCGATCGAGTCCACGCGCGCTTTCACGTCGTCGAGCAGCTCGCGCGGATCGGTGCCGGTCTGCGCCTGGACCTTG
>CAYYVZ010000048.1:0-18054 GCA_964475235.1 uncultured Myxococcales bacterium
GTATCCTTCGACCATGCGTCGACCAGGTCTTTCCACTCGACCGCGCTAGCGAGGCGTTCGAGACGAAGGCGTTGCGCGGAAAGTCCGTGGTGCGGGTTCTCGACGATCCGGCCTGAACCTTCTCGTTCACGACTACTCGAAGACACAGCCGCAGAGTAATCGCAGTCGCGTCGCTTCGCCTGCGATGGAGGCCCGGCAGCCGTTACTGGGCGGGGGCCACCGCGTCGCGCGGCAGGCGGAAACGGAACAGCGTTTCGTTGCTCGTCGAGGTCACGGCGATCGAGCCGCCGTGAGAATGGGCGATCTGCTGCGCGATGAAGAGCCCGAGTCCGAGACCCTGCGCCCGCGACGCATCGGCCTTCCGTCCCTGACGGAACGCATCGAAGATGAACGGGAGCGCTTCCGGCGCAATCGGTGCCCCCTTGTTGGCGACTTCGATGACGACTTCGCTCTGCGTGCCGTCGACTCTCAGGTCGATCGCGGATCGCGCTTCACCGTGCGTGACCGCATTGCCGACGAGATTGGCGAGCAGCTGGTAGATGCGGTCGCTGTCCCATACTCCGGTCAGGTCGCCTCGGAAATCGACGCGCATCGGCCTGTCGGGGTGTACGAGCTCCGTCTGGTCGATGACCTGCCGGCACACGCTCGTGATGTCGAAAAGCGTCGGACGGATCGAGATGCCGCCGCCGAGTCTGCTCCTGGTCAGGTCCAGCAGCTGATCGATCAGCCGCGTCGCCACGATCACGCTGCGCGTGATCTTCCTTGCCAGGTCGGTTTCCTTCTCGCCGAGTCCTTCGCAAAGAAGCAGGATGTGCGCGGCCATTTGAATCGTGGTGAGCGGATTGCGCAGGTCGTGGCCGACGATTCCCAGGAGCTGCTCTCGAAACTCGCCGATCTCGTCGAGACGCGACTTCTCCAGCGCAACGGCAGCCTGGTCTGCGAGCGCGGACAGCAGCCACTCGTCGTGTTCGCTGACGGGTGAAGTATCCGGACGCAGCACGACGAGGATTCCCTTGACCTCTCCCGCAATGACGAGAGGGACTCCGAGAAAGCTCTCCGGCGGGACATCGAGAAGATACGCCAGGCGGGGGCCCAGAGTTTCGCTGAGCGGTTCGCTGAAGCGTTCCGTCAGCGAAGAGTGGACGCCGTGAGAGGCGCGAAGCGTCAGCAGGCCGTCCTCGTTCGCCACCATGAGAAGCGATTGCTCTGCCCCGAGCAGGTCGGCGCCGCGATCGACCGTCAACTGGAAAAGCTCGTCGAGCGACGCCGCGTACGTGAGGGCGCGACTCACTTCGGTGAGCTTGCGGAGCTTCTGCAGCCGCTCCTCCAGGCTTGGCTCTGCTTCGATCACCCCTGGGCCTCGAGGATGCTGAGTCCGCGGGAATCGATCAGCAGCTTGCGCGCCTGAAGGTCGTGGGCGACACCCCGTGCCTTGGCGATGCGCAGGGTTCGTCCGACGACATCGTTCCTGGCGCGCAACTCGAGAAAGACGATGTTGTCCGTCATGTGGCTCAGCCGCCCATGGTGGTCGTCGCTGGCCATGATCGGCGGGTCCGTTTCGAGCGTGAGCATGCTGCTCACGCCCATGACTGCGAAATGCTGCACCATCGCGTAGAGATAGCCGTGCATGCGCGTCGGATCGCCGGCAGCAATGGCCAGGTCGCCGAGCGCGTCGATGACCACCCGGCGGACCCCGGTGCGGCCGATCGCCTCGAAAATGCTGACCACGATCCTGTCGATGGAGAGCTCGACGGCCGAATAGTACTGCAGATCGAGACGCGCCCGAGTGAGCTCGTCGAACTCGCCGCCGATCTCTTCGATCTGATGCGCGAGCTGCGTCGGGTTCTCCTGAAAGTTGACGAGCAGGCACCGTTCGCCGCGGCGCAGCCCCTCGATGATGAACTGGATGCCGAGCGTCGTCTTTCCGGCACCGGTGGGCCCGGCCAGGAGCGTCGAGCTCCCCGTCCAGAAGCCGCCGTCGAGCATGGCGTCGAGACCGGGGACTCCCGACGGAGAACGTGTCGGATCCCGCTCGTAGGTGGCCGCTTCGATCGGGCTGACGAGACGTGGATAGACCTGCACGCCGGCCTTCGTGATGTCGAAGGCGTGAAACCCCTGCAGGTAGGCACTGCCCCTCAGCTTGAACACGCGCAGGTATCGCTCGTCGCGCGTCCCGAGGGAGTTCCGGGCCAGCTCGATGATCCCGTCCGCCACCGCGAATTCGGGATACGTCGCAATGTCCTCGTGGCGATACTCTCCGACCAGAAGCACGGTCGTGTCGTACGTAGCGAGCAGCCCGGCGACCTCGTGCAGCATCAGCCGCATTTCCTGGGCCGAGGTCGCGAGGTCGTGGATCGCCTTGAAAGAGTCGATCACGATGACTTTCGGCGACATCGACTTGATCGTGTCCCTAAGCTTCGGATATAGCGCGCCGACGCCGTTCGTCGCCAGCTCGGAGCCGAACGCCTCGTAGTGGACGCTGGTCCCCATCTTGTTGACGTCGAAGAACTCGAACTGCTGAAGGTACTTGATCACCTTGTCGAGCGGCTCGGAGAGGGTCGTGAGATAGAGGACGGGCCGGCGTTCGTCGTTGGCGTTGGCGAAGACGAGCTCTTCGGCAAGCGTCGTCTTTCCCGACCCGGGAGAGCCCATGATGATGTTGATCGAGTTCTGGGGAATCCCGCCTCCGAGAATCTCGTCGAGCTCGGGGTTCCCGGTTGTGAGGCGCTTGAACTGAGTTTCCGACTCGCTATCCATTCTGCATTCTCCTCATTCGCAAGCTGCGCGCGTCGAGGAGGCGCTGCACGGTCTCTACGAGTGTGTGTTCGGCGAGCGGCTTGAGCAGGAACGCGTCGGCTCCCGCTTCCCGGGCACGCCCGGCTGCTGCAAGGATGCTGAAGACGAGCACCGCGATGTCGCGAGTGCGGGGGTCCGCCTTCAGCCGGCGACAGAGCGTCAATCCGTCGAGCGTCGGAACCAGGATCTCCGTGATGATGATGTCGGGAAGGAGCCTTTGAGCCTGCTCGAGCGCCCCATCTCCATCCTGCGCGAATCCGACCGAATAGCCGGCCTGGTTCAGGAAGTGCGACTCCAGCTCGCGGACGTGCGGATCGCGGTCGACGACAAGAATGAGCGCCTTCCCGTTACCACCCGACTCCGCATCCTTCTCCATCCTTTGAACCCTTATGGACATGGGGTCGCGGGAACAAGCCGGGATTCGGCTTTCGACTCACGCGGCGAGGGCAGAACCGGCGCTTGCGAGCGGGCTCTGGCCCCGCTTCGCGGCACCGCAACGTCGTTGCAGGCAGAAAAGCGGAGTGAGGGGGGCCACTTGGCTGTCCGGCGGAGCAGGAGAGCGAGTGCGCAGACGCGCGAGTGCGCTAGTCGTCGTCCTCTTCGCGTTGCGTGGCCTTTTTTCCGGCGAACGCGCTGACTTCACCGCCGGCTGCTGCAGCGCCGCTGGTGTAGGCCGAAGCGGCGCCGTGCTTGTAGACGAGCTCTCCGCCGGCTTCGCCGACGCGATAACCGAGAAACAGCACTACCAGACTTCCCGCCGTTGCTGCACACGCCGCGATGCGTGCTGCGCCTGCGCCGGGGATTGCCGCGCCCGCGACGAACAGCAACAGAACTCCACCCGAGAACCAGGTGAAGAGCTCGGCCGCTTCCTCGTGAGCCTCGATGGCAGATTCCGCGACCACGCGCTCGACGCGTTCCTCGTCGGCTTCACCCGAACGCATGGCGGCAATGCTCGAGAGCACGAGCACGCCCTGGAGCGCCACCGCGAGGATCCATGCACGGCGCGGAAGCAGGTCGCGGAACCAGGCGAGGATGAGCGCTGCCGAGACCAGCGGCATCAGCACGGCGAGCGCGATCGGAAGATGAACGAGCTTGGGATGGAAGAAGAGAGTTTCCATGGGGACCTCCATGCCGCTCCGTGGAACGACGCGCTATCCCGGGCCGTGCGCGTTCACGGCCCCGAGCGTACTGCGCGCACGGCGTAGTTCGTGTCCTTGGTATCCCAGACGATTTCGCCGCTGCCGGGATCAACGACCCAGGCGTCTGTCGGTGTGCTGCTGACCGACGAGTCGGACCAGTGACGATCGGGGAGTGTGCAGCTACAGGTCGTGATGGAGCAGGAGCCCGTGCAACCGGAGTCGAAGGCCGCGTTTACCAACGGACTCGTCGAGTCGGCGTAGTCCACCAGGGCGTGCAACTCCGCCAGTGTCGGCAGTCTCCAGTCCGTGTGTCCTGCGAATCCTCCGCCGCTGTTCAGCTGCGTCAGGAAGACGGTAAAAGCCGTTCCCGTCGGCAGGTCGGTCGGGGTATCGGCATCGGTCCAGGTGTAGAGGTTGTCGGCATCGTGCGGGTCGGGACAATCGAACGCGGTCGTGCAGTTGACCGGAACGTTGTCCAGGTCGGCCTTCTTTTCCCAGACGAGGCCAGTCTCGTGATCGGTGATGGTCCCGTCGCCGTTGTCGGACAGTCGCGGCGGCGAATAGCAGCCGGTCGTGTCGAGCACGCAGCCAGCACCGCACGTGAGGGTTCCGAACGCGAATCCCAGTGTCACACACGTCTGTCCGTCGAGGTTGTTCTGATCGCAGGGCTCGTCGAAGTCGATCAAGCCGTTCCCGCATTTGCTCAAGCCGTCGCCGGCGAGTGCGGTCGCAACGTTGACGGTGTGATCGTCGATGACGGACTGGAAGTCTCCCACCGTCAACGGCGCGTCGGGACAGGCGGCGCCGGCGTCCGAAGCCTTGCTGATCGCTTTGGCCCACGCGTCCGTCAGCTTCGTGCCGCACTTGCCGAGCGCATCGTTGTACTTCGTCAGGTCCTCGGCGGTGGCAAGGGTCTTCGCGAGATTCGCTTCGGCGTTCTGGCGGCAGGCTGCGTACTTGCCGGCGGCTTTGTTCTTGGCCGATTGACACTGCTGTTCGGGGGAAATGGCGGCATGCGCCGTGCCGATCGCCAGCAACGCGGCGACGCAAGCGGAGAGAGCGACGCGGGTTTTTCTACACATGACAATGTCCTCCAGGGGCGGATCCACGCCCGCGCCTGCTGCTGTCGATGAGCAAGTCCGGTGCCATGCCCGTTCGTCTTGAATCGGCAGGCGTTTCGGGGGGCTGGTTCCCGATTCGAGGAAAATCTCCGCGTGTCTCGCGCAGTTCTGGCAAAAGCTCGCCGGGACCCTACGGGCACGCCGGCCTCACTGACTGTCCGGGATGCCCCGTCTCGCGTCCGCCTGAAGTCCGGCCGCGTCCCTCATGCGATAGGTCGCAAAGCCACCGCTCAGGTTGCGGGCCTCGAAGCCGTTCTGACGCAGAAAACGCACGGCGTAGTAGCCGCGCTGGCCGACACCGCAATAGACGTCGATCGGCCGCTCGCGCGGCAGCTCGGCTAAACGCGTACGAAGCTGCGGAAGCGGAACGTTGACGGCACCGGGAATCGCGCCGGCCGCGAACTCGCCGGGCTCGCGAACGTCGAGCAGCAGTACGCCGTCCTTGCCGAGGTTCTCCCAGGCGGCGAGCGGCATGTCGCCGCAGAGGAAGTTCGCCGCGATCATTCCCGCCAGGTTCACCGGATCCTTGGCGGCGCCGTATTGCGGCGCGTAGCAGAGCTCGGTCTCGGCGAGGTCGTGCACGGTCGCACCGAACTGCAGCGCGGTCGCGATCACGTCGATGCGCTTCTCCACTCCCTCGAACCCGACCGCCTGCGCACCGAGGATGCGTCCGTCCGGAACGGAGAAGAGCAGCTTGAGATGAATCGGTTTCGCGCCCGGATAGTAACCCGCGTGATGACCGGGATGCAGGTAGACTTTCTCGAAATCGGTGACTCCGGCGCGAAGAAGCCCTTTCTCGCTGGCGCCGGTCGAGGCTGCCGTCATGCCGAGAACTCCGACGACCGCCGTGGCCTGGACTCCGCGAAAGTTCGCTTCGCGTCCTGCGATCGACGCGGCGGCGATGCGCCCCTGGCGGTTGGCCGGGCCGGCCAGGGGAAGCACGAGCTCCTGGCCCGTTACGACGTCGTGAACCTCCACGGCATCGCCGACCGCCCACACGCAGGGATCGTCGGTTCGCATGCGCGCATCGACGACGATGCCGCCGCGGGGACCGATCCTGAGGCCCGCCTCCTTCGCGAGCCGGGACTCGGGTCGCACACCGATGGCGAGAATCACGAGATCCGCGTCGAGAGCGGATCCCGCCTCCGTGATGACGGCGAGTGAATCGCCGCGCAGCTCGATCGAAGCCAGGCCGTCGCCGAGCACCAGCGTGACGCCCTTGCTGCGAAGGTGATCCGCAACGGGGCCCGCCATCTCCGGGTCCAGTGGCGGCATCACCTGCGCGAGCTTTTCGAGGACCGTGACTTCGAGGCCGCGATGCACGAGGTTCTCGGCCATCTCGAGCCCGATGAAGCCGCCTCCGATCACGACCGCCCGGCGGGCGGCCCGGTCGTCGATCCACGCGCGGATGCGGCGAGTGTCGGGAATGCTTCGCACCGCGAAGACGCCGTCGAGGTCGATGCCGGGAAGCGGAGGACGCACCGGCGCGGCGCCGGGGGCAAGTACGAGCGCGTCGTAATGCTCCTCGCGAGTGAGTCCACTCGCGAGCTCGCGGACCGTCAGCAGGCGCCGCTCCCGGTCGATCGCGACCGCCTCGGTGTCCGTGCGGATCTCGATGCGGAAGCGATCGCGGAAGAGGTCGGGCGACGCGACCAGCAGGTTTTTCTCATCCGCGATAACGTTTCCCACGAAGTAGGGAAGGCCGCAGTTCGCGAAGGAAACGTGGGGACCGCGGTCGAGGACGACAATCTCGCAGTTTTCGTCGAGACGACGCAGCCTTGCGGCGCACGAAGCGCCCCCGGCGACGCCGCCGACCACGAAAACGCGGCGTGTGGTTCCGACGGACCGGTCACTCATGAGGACATCTCCCTGTCACTTGCGGGGAACGAGCAAGAAGGAGACCAGACGTCCCCGGCTCGTTCAGAGGCGCAACGATCAGAGCGGGAGATTCCTAGCGCCGAAAGCGTCATCTTTCGGAAGTGGCGGCGGCCAGGGGCGACACGGCCTGCCGCGCGCTGCGAAAGAGCAAGTGCAGTCCGACTTGTCGCTCGGCGCGCTTTCGGCTGCTGTCCGTGTCTACCTCCGCAGAATTCGGACGGACGGCGGACTGGGCCTCAGGCTTCATCGCGCTCTCCGCGCTTGCGAGTTCGGCCACCGGCCTCTCGACGGAGATTCCCACAACATCCATCAGGCGGCGTGACGACCGCGGTGACGTGGCGAAGCCCCGCGACGAGCTCGCGCAGCTCGAGACCCTCGACAACGCTGTCAAACTCCACCTGCGGGACGAGTCTGGTCGACGACAGCACGCAGACGTGGGGCGTCTGTTCGATGGACTGAGGTCCGGCCGGGTGCGGACTCTTCATTCCCCTCGTCTCGACACTTGCCCTCCAGGCACGCCGGTGTTGTCGGTGGGTGAGTGACGAATGCCACTCGGCAGGCCTCGCGTCGAGTCAGTCCGCGCTGTAGTCAATCGGCTTCACCGGCGCCCGTTCTCCTGGCGCTCGTTCGTGAGCGCTGCCCCGCGCAGCGCCGCGTGCGCGCGGCCAACGGAAATCTCCGCCGGTGCTAACGAGCGGAAATGAGCGAGAACTCGAAGGGCCCCATCGTATTCGTCGTCCCGGGAGAGCGCGTCGGCACGACACGTTCGGCAGGAGCGCCGCCGGTCCCCGATGAGCCGAGCGAGCTCGGCGGCAGGATCAAGGACTCTGTCCGAGTCGGAGCGCGGCGTGCTCGCGGCCTCGAGCAGCGACTGACGGCAGTTCCCGGAGACGACGTCGTCGTCCTGCGAATCGACGGCGGGCCGACTCTCTATCTCCATCCGGAGAACGCCCGCGACCTGTTTCGTTCCCAGGTCGTCAGCAAGGATTCGACTCGCGCAGCGAAGGACGAAGCCCGGCCCGGCGAGGTCGCAGTTCCTGCGGAGCTCGTCTGGGAGGGCCTCGAAGAGAGTGCGGCAACGCGCGGCAAGGGGAGAGGGTTCCTCGGCAAGGTCGTGATTGCGACCATCGAGATCGTGACCGACCTCTTCACGGACGGCACGAAGAGCGACGCGTCGGGTGGAGTCATCGACGTCGCAGCCGTCGCATCGGTGGCGCTGCTCGGAAAGGCGATCGATTCGCAAGTGGATGCCGGCCTCTACCTCCTGTCGAAGGATTCACTGAAGTCCCTCAAGGGAAGCACGAAAGTTGCCGAGGCCGTTGGCGCCGGCGATGGAAAGCCGATGCTCGTGCTCGTTCACGGCACGTTCGTAGATACGGTATCCACGTTCGAGAGACTTTGGGGTACGGACTGCATCCGCAAGCTTTTCGAGTACTACAAGGAACAGGTCTACGCTCTCGATCATCCCACACTCGGCAGCAGCCCGATCGACAACGCGCTCACTCTGGCCGAGGCGCTTCCGGCGGGTGCGCGCGTGCACCTGCTCACGCACTCTCGTGGCGGTCTCGTTGCCGAGGTATTCGCAAAGGTGTGCGGCCAGCCGGACGCGCCTGTTTCGAAGGATTCCGGTCTTTCGAAGGACGATCGCGCCGCGCTCAAGAAGCTGACCGACATCGTCAAGAAGAAAGACCTTCACGTCGATCGAATCGTGCGTGTCGCGTGCCCTTCGCGGGGGACCCTGCTCGCGTCGGGCCGGCTCGATGCCTACCTCTCGGTTTTCAAATGGTCGCTCGAGCTCGCCGGAATGGCGGTCGGCGCGCAGATTATCAAGTTCCTGGCGGCCGTTGCCTCGCATGGCAGGGACGAAAAGCTGCTTCCCGGCCTGGCCGCGCAGACTCCCGACAGCTCGCTTGTCAAGTGGCTGCACCAGCCGGACGGAGAGATCTCCGGTGAGCTTCGCGTGGTTGCCGGAGACATCGAGGGCGACTCGGTCATCAGCTGGCTGAAAACCCTCGTGACCGATGCTTTCTACTGGACGGATCACGATCTGGTCGTGCAGACGAGCTCGATGTACGGCGGGGTGCCGAGACTCGGCGGAGCGAAGTTCCGGTTCTTCCAGGGAGGGAACGTCACCCACTTTACCTATTTCGCGAACCACAAATCCGTCGCGGCCATTCTCGACGGACTGACAGTGGACACTCCGGAATCCTACGGAGTGATCGGTCCGCTGTCGTGGTCGGGCCAGGCCTCTGACGGTCTGCGCGCCGCTCGTGGTCCCGCGCGAACGACCGGCGACTCGAGGAAGCCCGCGGTGTTCCTGTTGCCGGGTATCCTCGGAAGCAACCTCAAGGTGAACGACAAGCGCGTATGGCTGAGCCTGCGACTCGCCAACAACCTCGACCGTCTCAAGTATCCTGATGCGGAAGGCCGCGATGTCGAAAGCGACGGCGTCATCGAGAAGAGCTACGATCACCTCTCCGATTTTCTCGCCCGCACGCACGAGGTGATCGAGTTCGCCTTCGACTGGCGCAAGCCCATGGAAATCGAAGCCAGGCGCCTCGCCAAGGCTGTCGACGAAGCGCTGAACGCGCGCGCCGAGAGTGAACAGCCGGTTCGCCTGCTTGCCCACTCGATGGGCGGACTGCTTGCGCGCACCATGCAGCTCGTTGCGCCCGATACCTGGAACAGCATGATGTCCAGGGAAGGGAGTCGGCTCGTGATGCTCGGGACGCCGAACGGCGGCTCCTGGGCTCCGATGCAGGTGCTCTCGGGTGACGATTCGTTTGGAAACCTGATTTCCTTCGCCGGCGCACCGTTCCGCGAGCACGAGGCGAGAGCGATCATGGCTGGCTTTCCCGGGTTTCTTCAGCTCCAGGCGGGGCTGCTGGACGAGTCGAAGAATCTCAGTTCGAGCGAAAAGTGGGCCAAGCTGGCCGCCGACGACCTGAACGCTCTCCGAAATGCGAGCGTCTGGCACAGGCTGAAGCTGCAGCTCGACAACTGCGAGTGGGGAGTTCCGAGCCAGGATACGCTCGACGCTGCCGTCGCTCTTCGTCGCCGCTTGGACGAGCAGGTCCGCAGGGCGCTACCGGGTTTCGCGGGCAAACTCTGCCTGGTAGTAGGCAACGCGAAGTTCACGCCGGACGATTACCATGTCGGGAGCAAGGGGTTCGAGTACCTCGATGCCACGAGCGCCGGGGACGGGCGTGTCAGTCACTCGAGCGCGATGCTTCCTGGTGTTCCGACGTGGCGACTCGAATGCAAGCACGGGGCCTTGCCCGAACGCGAGGAGGCCTTCGCTGCCTACCTCGACCTGCTCCAGTCCGGAACGACGACGCGCCTCGAAACACAGCAGGCGGTGCGAGCCACGCGAGCAGCGAAGCCAGGGGAAGGTTCTTCAGAAGTTGTCCACGTCCGCAGCCGTCCCGCTCGTTCGCGCAAGAGATCGTCGCCGCCGCAGAGCGAGCGGGATTCACTGGAGCAGGATTGGTCCGAGCCGATGGAAGCTGCTTCGGCGATCCCCGCGCTGCGCATTTCCGTCATCCACGGCGACCTGCAGTTCGTGCGCCAGCCCTTGATGGTCGGACACTATCGCGCGCTGAAGCTGACCGGTACGGAAGCCGTGCTCGACCGGATGGTCGGGGGCACGATGGGCCAGTCGCTGGCACGCGGCCGCTATCCCGTTCCGACAGGCACGAGCCAGGTCTTTTCGAATCGCGGCCTCGACAGCCGCAACCCCCTGCAGATGCCGCGTCCCGAATCCGTCATCGTCGTCGGCCTGGGCGAGGAAGGAAACCTTCGCTCCAGTGACCTCACGGCGACAGTCCAGCAGGGCGTCATTGCCTGGAGCCAGAAACTCGTCGAGCAGCCGAACGACTACGCCGGACAGTTCGAGCTCGCCGTCACGTTGATCGGCAGTGGCGGCGCAGGTGTTTCGGTCGGCAGCGCCGCACAGTCCATCGTGCAAGGCGTCCAGCGCGCGAACGCGCTGATCCAGCGCGAGAACGACAAGATTCCCGAAGACAGACCGGAGCTTCGCTGGCCCGGCGTCGGTCACCTCCACGTGGTGGAGATCTATCTCGACCGTGCAACCGAGGCATGGCGCTCGCTCAAGGTTCAGGCGGACTCGGCTCCCGGGCTCTTTTCGCTCGACGCGGTGATCACGACGGGGCAGGGCGGCCTCGCACGACCGATCGACGCAGGCTATCGCGGCGCCGAGTACGATCTGATCTCCGCCGTCACGCAGGACTGCGGAGACGAGGCGGAAGACAAGATCGTATTTCGCCTCGACACGAAGCGCGCACGCTCGGAGATCACCGAACAAGAGCTGCAGCGCAATCTCGTCGAGCAGCTCGTCGTTCTCGGCTCGAACGACAGGTCCACGGACGAGCGTATCGGTCGCACGCTGTTTCGCTTGCTCGTTCCCATCGACATCGAACCGTTCCTGAGCGGCAGCTCGGAGATGTTGATCGAGCTCGACCAGGGAACAGCCGGCATACCCTGGGAGATGCTCGACGCGGACTTCGAGCAGGGAAGGCCGCAAGGCGAGCCCTGGGCGATCCGCTGCAAGCTGCTCCGAAAGCTTCGCCTGAAGGATTTCCGGCCGCGTGTGACGACCGCCGATCCGGATGCCCACATTCTCGTGATCGGAGAGCCCTACTGCGACGATCCCGATTTCCCGAGGCTTCCCGCCGCCCGTCGCGAAGCCCGGGAGATCGTGAAGCGACTTACGCAATCGCCCACCACTTCGGATCGCCAGGTGCACCCGATGATCAGTCCGGAAGAGCCCGACGTCGGGCCCGACGGGCCCGAGGTGATCAAGGCTCTTCACGAGCGGAACTGGAGAGTGATTCATATCTCGGGACACGGCGATCTCGCCACGTGCGGCGATCCGCGCGGGGTGGTGCTGTCGAAGTCGATCTATCTCGGTCCTCGCGAGATCGGCAGCCTGCGCGTTGTTCCGGAGCTCGTGTTTATCAACTGCTGTCATCTCGCAGCCACGGACATCCAGAACCTGCTCCGCGGCAATCGCGCCAGTTTCGCGGCCAGCGTCGCCGAGCAGCTCATCAGGATCGGAGTGCGCTGCGTCGTGGCGGCAGGCTGGGCGGTCGAAGACGAGGCGGCATGCGCCTTCGCGACGACGTTCTACGGTTCGCTCCTGCGCGGCTTGCGCTTCATGGAGGCCGTGACGGATGCACGTCGTGCTGCCCGGAATCTTGGCGGCAACACCTGGGCTGCCTATCAGTGTTACGGCGACCCCGACTGGACGCTGAACCGCGAGACTGGGGATTCGCAGAAGCCGAGGCCCTTTTCCGAGGAGTACGCCGGCATCGCGTCGCCGGCCGAGCTGGTCCTGGCGCTGGACACCATCGCCGTACGCAGCGAGTTCCAGGGAGCGAACCAGCGCAAGCAGCAGGACCGGCTGAGCTACCTGAAGAGCCGCTTCTCTGCGTGGCAGTCGCAGGGGGCCGTGGCGGCCGCATTCGGCAAGGCGTGGAATGCCGCCGGAAGCAGGCCGGACGCTGTCGAATGGTATGCCCGTGCGATGCAGGCCAACGATGGCTCGGCATCCCTGCGCGCCGCCGAGCAGCTCGGCAACCTGAACGCGCGGATCGCGTGGGATGCGATTCGCGAAGAACTGCGAGGACGATCGCGGGGAAAGAAAGCGAGCGGCCGCAAGAAACCGCTCGACGATCAGTTCACCGAGGCGGTGAAGTCCGCAAAGGCCAGGATCCAGGAGGCAGTCGATCTCGTCGATACGCTTCTGGTCATCAAGCAGACCATGGAGCGGCACAGTATCCGGGGCTCGGCCTACAAGCGCCTGGCGATGATCGAACGCGAGCTCGGGGATCACAAAGCCGAAACCGATTCGATCGGCGAGATGGAGAAAGCGTACGCGAAAGCCGAGATTTGCGGCCGCGAGGCAGGACTGTCCGACCTCTTCTATCCCGCGATGAACCGCATGGCCGCTCAACTCCTCGGGGCGAGTCCCAGGCTGGATCCGCGAGTCGTCGACGAGGTTCGCGCCTCGCTGGCATCGAAAGTGAGAAACGATCCCGACTTCTGGAGCGTAGCCGGCGAGACCGAGCTCAAGGTCTACGAGGCGATCCAGGCCGGCCGACTTGCCGACGTGATTGGCGACGTCGTCCGCGAATACACGGACCTCAAAGCCAGGGTTCCGGGAAAAGGAAACTGGGATTCGGTATACGACCAGGCGGTGTTCGTGGTGCAGCGATACGGAGAGAGAGCCACCGGTGCAGAGCGGGCCGCAACCGCCACGCTGATCCGTCTGCTGGAGCGGTTCGCAGAGATCAAGGACTGACAGTCCCTGGTTCGGGGATGATCGATCGGCGAAATGGGGAAGCCATGGAGCTCTGTTTCATAAGTTACGCGCGGAACAACAACCTCGACGGCCATCTCAAGAAGTTCGTCGAGAAGCTGAAGGCTCAGCTACCCGGCCACCTTCCTCACGGTACGCAAGAGTCCGATGTAGCATTCTTCGACGAGAGCAGTATCAGTACCGGTCAGGACTGGATGGACCGGCTTTCGAGCGCGACACGCAACTGCAGGGTCTGCATCTGCTTCTACAGTCTTCCGTATTTCACGAGCGAGTACAGCGGTCGCGAAGTGCAGGTGTTCCTCGAGCGGATTCGCAGATGGGAACAGCAACCGGGGAACGCGGGGATCGTGGACAAGGGAATCATCCCGGTGATCTGGATTCCGCACGATCCCATCCCACCCGCACTCAGCCGGTTCCAGACATACGGCAACATGCCGAAGCACTACGTGAATGAAGGTCTGCACTCGCTCGCGGTGAAAACCAATCGCCGCGTCGCGTACCAGACGGTCCTCGACGAGCTCACCAAGCTCGTTGCCAGAACACTTCAAACGGTGAACTTGCCGCAAGGTCCACCGATCCTCTCTTTCGATGCGCTAGCCAGTGCGTTCCACGATCCGGCACCTGTTCGATACGGTGCTGCCGCGATCCTGCTGACGACGCCCGAGCAGCGGGTGCGGCCTTTCTCTGCGAGCGCTTCCGCCCTCGATGCAATAATTTTGACCATTGCCGAGCGCGCAAGAATTCCGATCCGCGAGATCCGCCTCGCCGGTGACGTTGCCGCGGACATCCTCTTGTCGATCCAGGGGCGCGAGATTCCGTTCGTAGTCGCCGACCGCGACTCGCTGAATTCTCCGCTCAACGCGCCGTTGCTGGCGAAGATCGCGGATTCGCTCGACGTTACCTCTTCCGTGGTGGTTTTCGGCGACCCATCGCCCAATGCCGCCGAAGCGGCCGCAGGCCTGGTCTCGCTCGGAAACCAGAAGTTCACGACGTGGAAAAGCCTGTCGGCGGCGAATACGTGCGTCGCCGCCACAGATACGGAGATGCTCGCATCCGAGATCGAACGGCGTCTCGTGAGAGCGAGGCAGGATCTGCTCGCGTCGGAAGAACCTCAGGCACGGGCCGAGGCGCCCTCCCTCGAAGCAGCAGCACTGGCCAGCGGGATCCCCACTTCCAGCCAGCCCATTCTCGATTCGGGAACACCGAGATGAAAGAGCGTCAATCCAGAGCGCCAAAGACGCCGCGCAAGCCCAAGGGCCGGATCATCACGTTCTACTCCTACAAGGGGGGCACCGGACGGACGATGTCTCTCGCCAACGTCGCCTGGATTCTCGCGTCGAACGGAATGCGAGTGCTTACGATCGACTGGGACTTCGAGGCGCCCGGGCTCCATCGGTACTTTCAGCCTTTCCTTCAGGACAAGGAGCTTCACAACAGCTCGGGCCTGATCGATTTCTTCTCGGACTTCGTGCTCGGGGCGCATTCGCAGGGCAAGGCGGCCGGTCGCGAATGGTTCGAACCGTATACTCACCTCGCGAGGCATGCCGTGTCGCTCGACTGGGAGTTCCCCGACAAGGGAACGGTGGATTTCATTCCCGCTGGACGCCAGGGGCCGTCCTACGCGAGCTTCGTGAACCGCTTCGACTGGGGCGGGTTCTACGAGAAACTGGGAGGAGGTGTTTTCCTCGAGGCCGTCAAGCGCAATCTCCGCGCCGAATACGACTACATCCTGATCGACAGCCGTACCGGGATCTCGGACACGTCGGGAATCTGCACGATCCAGATGCCGGACGAGCTGGTTGTCTGTTTCACGCTCAATAACCAGAGCATTCGTGGTGTGGCCGGGACCGCCGAGTCGGCATTCTCCCAGCGCATGACGCCGTCTCGAAAGCCGGGACTGAAAGTGTGGCCGGTGCCTACGCGCGTGGAGCCAGGAGAGAAAGACCGGCTCGAGCGCGCTCGAAAGGAGTTCCGCGACCGGTTCCAGAAGTTCCTTTACAAGATGTCGCCGAGGCAGAGGAACGACTACTGGGGGGCCGTCGAGGTCGCGTACCAGCCCTTCTTTGCTTACGAGGAGATCCTCGCGGTGCTTGCGGAGCGTCGCGGGCAGAAGGGATCGTTGTTGTCCTCGTTCGAGGCTCTGACCCGATATCTGACTGGCGGAGAGATCCGCGAGTTGGGCTGCATCGACGAGGAAAAGAGGGCGCGAATCGTCGATCAGGTCTCGGCGGCGCCGATCGGGCCCTGCTTTCTGAGCTACAGCACCAAGGATCGCGAGTTTGCCGACAGGCTTGTCGAATCGCTCGACCGCTCTCTTGGCGGGAATGTGATCACGCGCGATACGAATATCCTGCGCGGCGGCGATCACATGGAAGCGACGCTGTCTTCGGCGATCAGCAAGGCAGACGCCGTTCTGCTTCTCCTCAGCGAAAACTATGTCAATACGCAGTGGGCCCTGCGCGAGGCTTCCTACGCCTTGTCGCGCGGACAGAGGATCATCCCGATCCTTACTCCCGGATTCGAGTGGTCGAGTCTGACATCGAAAAGAGCACCCTTGCCGGAGATCTCCCGAATCTTCGGGTTCACGTTCAAGAGCGTCGAAGGCTCCGAAAGCCCAACCGGCGAATTCGAATCGGAAGTGCTCAGGCTCTCCGATTTCCTGCGCCAATCGATGATGTCCCGTAGCCGGACGACGAACTTCGATGAAGACGATCCCCATCGCGGCAGGTTCGGTGGGGACAGCGAGCGCGATGGATTCCGTCTCACGGCCAAGGTCACGACGATCGACGACGACTGGTTCGACCTCGAGCTCGCCGTACAGGGCGACTCGCACGTTCCTGTCCGGGAAGTCGAGTTTCATCTGCACCCAACGTTCGAGCCTTCGCAGGTTCGCGTGAAAGGGAAAGGCTCCGTTGCAAGGTACGCGACGACGGTATGGGGAGCGTTCACCGTGGGCGCGATCGTGCTCGACACTCTGACGGCGCTTGAACTGGATCTCGCCGCGCTGAAGTCGGCGCCAAAAGCGTTTCGCGAACGCTAGCGGCTGCACCCGGTCGGAATCGGAGGCTCGTGTTCAGATCGCCGGCGCCACCCCGGCACCCATACCGACTCACCTGCGCGACGGTTCGGTCCAGACTAGCAGGTCGTGCTCGGAGCTGACGCCGTCGCCCTCGGCCACTACCCGGCTCTGCAGGTGCCGGGGATACGGACTTCAAGCGGCCACCTCGAAGCAGGACCGCCCTCGAAGGTCTCCGCTCCAGAGTCTGGCTTTGCCCGTGATGTTAACCAGATCACCGATCGCGTCCACGATGCGTGCGAACTTGCCGGGACGCCCGGGGACACGACGCGCAGGCCCGCCCTTCGTCCCGGCGGGTGCAGATCCTGCCTTCGCGCAAGAACTGGATCTGGCGGTTCCGGGTCCTTGGGCGAGCGCGCGACTGGAACCCTGGCGAAATCTTCTTCTCGATGCGTTCACTGGGCTGGGGGCGTGAGACGGAGAGGTCCATCGCGGACCCCTCGAGCACGCGACGGCCGGGTCTGGAGGCCGCGTACGGGACAGCGACAGGCGTCGCCGTCCCGTACGCGGAGTCTCAGCGCAGACCCTTCAGCTTGATCTTGAACGGCGCGGAAGCCGGCGCCGTATCGGTGGGCCCGAAGCACGAAAGATCCGCCGGGTCGGCTCCCGGGCCGGTCGGCGCACCCCACCAGTTGCCGGTGTACGTCAGGGTGGAGAGGTCGATATCGGCGCCGCAGTTGCTGCCGTCCGTGCCGTTGCCGGCGATGTTCGACCCCGTCACGGTGATCGTCGCCCCGCTCGTGATGTAGAGGCCGGCCTTCCGGTTGCCGACGAAAGACGACTTCGTGATCTGGAAACTGCCGCCGGCGGCGTAGAGGCCGTAGTTGTTTCCATTGAGCATGTTGCCGGTGAACACGTCCGTGCCGCTCGCAATGAAGAGGCCGGAGTAGCAGCCCGACGCCGAGTTCCCGATGACGCTCGCGAGATGGTCGTTGGCGATCAGTCCGTTGGCCGTGCCGATGTCGGCGCCGGGACCGACGAAGCGATTGCCGACGATCTGGGAGTCGGAATAGGTGAGGATGCCGGTCCCGACGGACGTGAGCGGGAACACGCTTCCGGCGACCACCGTGTCACTGAGCATGTCGAACACCGACACGCCGATGGAGAATCCGGGGTTGCTGGTCGGAAGCACCGTAAAGCCCTTGCCGACAGCGCCGAGCACCACGCCGGACTCCTTGACCGCGAAGGTCTCGGTCAGCGACGAGTCGGATCCGGGGGAGATCACGGTCCCGAACGCACCGGCGGACGACGTGATCGTGACGGCCTTGGTCACGTCGATCATCGCCGGGCCGTACTGACCGATGCCGGGCGTCTCCTCGCCGGGCTCGCCGAGGGTGCCGTCGTTGTCGATGTCGCCGTAGACGCCGGGGCCGACCACGATGGATCCGCCAACCGCGGCGTTGGCGATGGCCTGGGTGATGGAGCGGCACGGCGAAGAGGAGGCGCCGCAGCTGCCGCTGTCGGCTCCCCAGCTCGCGACGTTGACCGAAGCGGCCGCCGCGGGCGCGGCTTGGGCCGCCGCGAGGGCGGTGGTGAGAAAGAGGGTGATCATCCTGGAACGGGTGCGCATGGGAACGGTTCTCCTTGGGCGGGCTCTGCCGCGGGTTCTTGTTCTTCCGGCAGGCTTCGTGGCCGCCGCATCCATGGTCTCAGACTCGTGGGGGTGGGGCGGCGGAGTCTGGAAGGATGTCGGACGTTTCTCGG
>CAYYVZ010000049.1:0-16347 GCA_964475235.1 uncultured Myxococcales bacterium
GGCGAGCAGAAGGAAGCCGAGAGCATGTCGGGCCTCATGCGGGCCCGCCGCTTCCTGAAGCAGAAGTACGGCTCGGTCTACGTGTCGTTCGCCGAGCCCATCTCGCTCAGCGACGAGCTCGGCGAGCGCAAGGAGCGCTTCGCGCACGAGGCAGGAACCCCGGAGGTGGAGGAGGAGAAGCGTCGCTTCATCCAGCGTCTCGGGTTCCGCATCCTGCGCGACGTCAACCGCGTGGCCGTCGCGGGCGCCACGTCGATCTCGGCAACGGTGCTGCTCGGCGCTCCGCTTTGGGGGTTCCGCTACCGCGCATTCCGCGAACGGGCCGACGCGCTTTATCTCCTGACGTCCTTCCTCGGCATCCGGCCGACTTCGTCGCTCGTTCGAAACGTGGGCACGTTCCGCGAGAGCATGGGCTTTCTGAGCGGCAACGGACTGATCGAGGTGCTCACGCGCGGACGGGAAGAAGTCCTCATCGTGCGGCAGGGCCGGCGCGTCGCACTCGATTTCTACAAGAACAACCTCATCCACGCCTTCCTCGTGCCGTCGCTCGTGGTCACCTGCCTGAAGGAAGGAGCGGCGCGCGAAGAGCTGATGGACAAGGTCTGGTCGTGGCTCGACCTGTTCCGCTACGAGTTTCCGCTGCCGTCGAAGAAGGAGCTCGGCGCCCAGATCGACGGCCTGCTCGTCTACTTCGACCAGGTCGAGGCATGGGACGAAGGCGAGCTCGACGATGCCCATCCTCTCGTCGCCGCGCTGAGAAACGTGCTGCAGAACTTCCGCGAGGCCTACTACGTGGTGGCACTGACCATCCTCCACCGCCTGGGCGAAGGCGGCATGTCGGAGAAGGCCCTGCTCGACGAGGTCCGCAAGTACTACAAGACCTGCCTGCTGCTCGGCGAAGTGACCAAGTCCGAAGGCACCGCCGAAACCACCCTGCGCACCGCCTTGAACCGCTACACGGAAATGGGATACGTCCGGGCGGAGAAGCGCGGGCGGGGCGGGCGGGACCGGCACGTGCTTCGGGGGACGGACTGGGACAAACTCGAGCCGTTCGTGCTGTCGCTCGAAGAGAGCCTGCGCGTGCATGCGGCGGCGTACCGCACCTGAAGCGCCTCGCCTTACAATTTTCAAGGATCGGAGAGGATCGATGACGGAGAAGGATCTACGGGATCAGCTGACGGTTGCGATGCGGGCCAAGGACGCGCCGCGGCTGCGTGCGCTGCGCGCGGTGCTCGCCCTCGTCAAGAATCGCATGATCGAGGTGCGCGGCGAGCTGTCCGAGCGGGACATCACGGCGCTCATCCAGCGCGAGGTGAAGCAGACGAAGGAAACGCTCGAGTTCGCGCAGAAGGCCGGACGCGCCGACCAGGTGGCCGAGCACGAAGAGTTGCTCGCGATCTTCGAAAGCCTGCTGCCGAAGGGGCTCAGCGACGAAGAGCTCGCGGCGGCCATCCGCACCATCGTCGGCGAAACCCGCGCGACTTCGCTCGGCCCCATCATGAAGGCGCTCGGCGAGCGGTACGCGGGGCAGTACGACGGAAAGACGGCGAGCGGCCTCGCCAAGGACATCCTGGCGGGCTGATCCTGCGCTTCGGCGCAGCAGCCCCGGACTCGGAGAACATGCAGAAGCTCAAGATTGTCGAACGACTCAAGGAAGAGCTCGCGGTCCTGCGCCGCGAGCTCAACATCGAGCTTCCCCGGATCATCGAAGAGGCGCGCGGTCACGGTGATCTGAAGGAGAACGCCGAATACCACGCCGCCAAGGAGAAGCAGGGCATCGTCAGCGCGCGCGTCGGCGGCCTCGAGGCGCGCATCAAGGAGCTGTCGATGTACACGATCTCGTCGATCCCGAAGGGCGTCGTCGGGTACGGCAGCATCGTCGAGCTCGAAGACCTCGACAGCGGGGACTCGGTGACCTACGAAATGGTGTTCGCCGAGGAGGTCGACATGGCCGCCGGCAAGATCTCGCTGACGTCCCCGGTCGGGCAGGCCCTGCTCAAGCGCACGGAAGGGGACGAGGTGACCATCCAGCTCCCGAACGGGCGCAAAAAGTACCAGGTCGTCGGCCTGCAGACGATCCACGAACGGGGCGAGGCCTAGCATCGGTCGCCAAGGGCGTCCGGGCATGCCGCGCCGCGCCGCGCGCCTTGCGGGCGTTCCCGGCCCGTGGTACGAACGCGGTCGTTCAGTTCGGGGCAGGAGTGGAGGTGGGCCCGTCGCCCGCCTCTTTTTGTTTGTGGCCCCCGAACCGGGGTCCCGATCCCGGACAGGCCGAATCGGGCAGCGCAATTTGGGAACGGTGGGTAGAGACGTCTCCAGGATCCTGGCGATCGCGGAGCCGATCGCTGCCGAGCGCGGCCTCGAAGTACTCGATATCGAGATCGGAGGGACGGCCTCCAACCCTCTGGTGCGGGTGCTTCTCGACAGTCCCGACGCGGACCGCCGCGTCGGCATCGACGACTGCCAGGCGGTGAGCCAGCGCGTCGGCGATGCGCTGGAGGCGTACGAGGCCGTGAGCGGCCGCTACATGCTCGAGGTTTCTTCCCCCGGGGTGAACAAGCCCCTGAAGAAGATCGAGCATTTTCGCCGGGTGCTGGGCCAGAAAGTCAGGGTTCGCGTGAAGGTTTCGGGCGGTCTGCGCCAGTCCTTCCTGGGCCGCCTCGAGGCGGCCGACGAGTCCGCGGTCACCGTCGCCGTCGAGGGCGGGGAAGCGGTCCGGATCGCCTTCGAGGAGATCGAGAAGGCGAACCTCGAGTACGAGTTCGAGAACACGCCCGGGCGCGGGACCAAAGGCAAGCCGACCGGCGGGCCGTCGGGTCAGAAGAAGCGCCGCTGAGGCAGGAAGACGAGAATGCAATCAGAGTTTCTCAGGGTCATCGACGCGGTCAGCAAAGAGAAGGGCATCGACCGTGCCCTCGTGATCGAGACCATCGAAGAGGCGATGAAGTCGGCGGCCAAGAAGACCCACGGCGCCGACATCAACGTCGAGGCGAAGTTCGATCCCCAGACCGGCGAGATCGACCTCTTCAAGATCCAGATCGTGGTGGAAGAGGTCGAGAACGACGCGATCGAGATCGACCTCGAGTCGGCACGCGCCCAGTTCGATCCCGAGTGCCAGATCGGCGACGAGTTGCTGACCAAGCTCGACCCTCCCGACTCGCGCATCGCCGCCCAGGCCGCCAAGCAGAACATCGTCCAGAAGGTGCGCGAGCACGAGAGGGCGATGATCTACAGCGAGTACAAGCAGCACGAGGGCACGATCCAGTCGGGCGTCGTGATGCGCTTCGAAAAGCGCAACCTCATCGTCCAGCTCCGCCCCAACGTGGATGCCATCCTGCCCGAGCGCGAGCAGATTCCGCGCGAGCGCTACCGCCAGGGCGACCGTATCCGCGCCCTCGTTCTTCGCGTGGACGAGAACGCGCGCGGTCCGCAGATCGTGCTGTCGCGCACCAATCCCGCGCTGGTGAGCAAGCTCTTCGAGCAGGAAGTTCCCGAAGTTTACGAAGGCATCGTCGAGATCAAGGACGTCGTGCGCGAGCCCGGCGGCCGCGCCAAGATCGCCGTCGTGTCGAACGACAGCGACGTCGATCCGGTCGGCGCCTGCGTCGGTATGCGCGGCAGCCGCGTGCAGGCCGTCGTGCAGGAGCTTCGCGGCGAGCGCATCGACATCGTCCCGTGGACGCCGGACGAGACCGAGTTCGTGTGCCGTGCCCTGTCGCCGGCCAAGGTCTCCCGCATCGTCATCGACGAGGCCGACCACTCGATGGAAGTCATCGTGCCCGACGACCAGCTTTCGCTCGCGATCGGACGCAAGGGCCAGAACGTGCGCCTCGCGGGCAAGCTGACGCGCTGGAAGCTCGACGTGCACAGCGACAGCGAGTACGAGCGCTGGCAGCGCGAGTCGCGTCTTTCGCTCCGCCGCGTCGAGGGCCTGTCGGATCTGCGCGCCGAGCTGCTGCTCGCCGACGGCTACAAGTCGGCCGGCGAGCTGGCCGCGAGCAAGCCCGAGGACATCGCCGAGGTGCTCGAGTGCAGTGTCGAAGAGACGTTGCCGCTCATCGAGTCCGCCAAAATTGCGGACAAGCTCGAGCGCCGCGAGAAGATCGTCCATCGCATCACCGGCGCCGTCTCGGAAGCCGCCGCGGCCGTGCTCGCGCGTGCAGCCGCCGCCGAAGCGGAGGCCGCCGCAGCCGCCGCCGCGCCCGCGCCCGGCGACGCCGCGGTGGCACAGCCGGAGGCCGGCGAGGCGTGAGCATCGGACGAACCGACACTTCCCCGACGCGTACCTGCGTCGGCTGCGGCCGCCGTGACCGGCAGTCCGCGATGCTGCGCCTCAGGCGCGACGGGGACGGCCGGATCGGAACCGACAGTGCCGTTCGCACGGGACGCAGCGCGTACGTGCATGCGGCGGGCGATTGCGTGCGCGGCCTCGTGCGCAGCAAGGGTCTGGTGAAGTCGCTTCGCCAGACAGTCGCGAAGGAAGCACGCGTTGCGCTCGTCGCCGCGCTCGAAGCCCAGATTGCAGCCGGGCCGCATCGGACGGCGGAACCAGGAAGAGAGGACTGAATTCGTCGCGCGAAGACCCGTCCGCGGGCCGCGCACGAACTGGAAAGCGTATGGCAGAGACTCGCATCGGCATCGAGAAGGGAAAGCCAGCAGCCAGGGCGGCCGTGTCGCCCAAGGCGTCCGCAGCAGCAGCCGCAGCGACGAAAGCCGCAGCCGCAGCGAAAAGCGCGGCGCCGTCCGTGGTCATCCGGCGCGTTCGCAAGCGCACCGACGAGGACGGCGGACCGGCGGCGGTCTCCACGCTGAATATCGGCAACCGGCGCGTCTCGACGATGGTCGACGTGGCACCGGAGACGCTCGCGCTCTTCGACCCGAGTCCTTTCGGCTACGCCTCCGGCCTCGGGTCGTTCACGGCCGAGTCGGCGGCAGCCGTCACCGACGGCATCGCCGCGGCCGAGCCCGCCGTCGTCGAAACGCCGCCCGCACCGCCTGTTCCCGAACCGGAAGAGCAGGCTGCTCAGCCTGCCGCTCTGGAAACGGAGCCTGCCGAGGCCCCGGCCGAAGTCGTGGAGGCTGTCGCTGCGCCGGCGTCCGCGCCGCTCCAGGAAGAGCCGGCTTCGACGAAGTCGGCTCGCGAAGAGGAAGAGTACTCGGACAAGGTTTCGGCCGACGAAGCCCAGCGCATCACCGATGCGTACAGCGACCTGCTCAGCCGCAAGGAAGAGCAGGCGGCGGCTCCCGCATCCGCAGTGGCCGAAGGCGGCGAGGTCGCGGCGAAGCGCTCCGGGCCCCGCGTGCTGGGTCGCATCGACCTCACGCGCAAGCCGACTCCCGCCAAGACGGCGACAGCCGCCACCCCCGCGGCTCCCGGAACCGACAAGCCGGCCAAGGAAGGCGAGACCACCGAAGCGGAGCGCGGCCGCAAGAAGAAGCGCAAGGTCGTCCGCAAGGAAGACCTGTTCGACGCGCTCGAGCGCGCCCACCAGGTGCGGCCGCGCAAGAAGAAGGCGTCGCCCGGGCAGAAGCTGCGCAAGACCGAGCTCACCGTGCCCAAGGCGAGCAAGCGCGTCGTGCGCGTGAACGAAAGCACCACAGCCTCCGAGCTGGCACGCGCACTGGGCGTCAAGGTCGGCGAGGTGCTCGGCGCACTGATGCGACTCGGCGCCATGAAGACGGCCAACGACGTGCTCGACGTCGACACGGCGACGCTGATCTCCGAAGAGTTCGGCTACACGCTCGAGAACACGGCCGTCAACGTCGACGAGCTGCTCGAGATGACCGAGTCCGAGGAGACGGATGGCGAAGGCGAGCCGAGGCCGCCGGTCGTCACCGTCATGGGTCACGTCGACCACGGCAAGACGTCGCTGCTCGACGCGATCCGCGACACCAACGTGATCGCCGGCGAGTCCGGCGGGATCACCCAGCACATCGGCGCGTACATGGTCGAGTCGAAGATCGGTCCGATCTGTTTCCTCGACACGCCGGGCCACGCGGCCTTCACGGCGATGCGCTCGCGCGGCGCCGGCATCACCGACATCGTCGTGCTCGTCGTCGCGGCAGACGACGGCGTGATGCCGCAGACGATCGAGGCGGTGAACCACGCCAAGGCGGCGGAAGTCCCCGTGATCGTCGCCATCAACAAGATGGACAAGCCCGGAGCGAACCCCGACCGCGTGAAGCAGGGGCTCACCGAGTACGGACTGCAGCCCGAAGAGTGGGGCGGACAGACCCAGTACCTCGGCGTTTCGGCGCTCCAGCACACGGGCATCGACGAGCTGCTGGAGGCGATCTCGCTCCAGGCCGAGATCCTCGACCTTCGCGCCCCGGCCGACACGCGTGCCGTCGGCGCCGTCGTCGAGGCGCTGCTCGACCGCGGCCGCGGCCCGGTCGCGACCGTGCTCGTGCAAAAGGGCGTTCTCAAGCACGGCGACCACTTCGTCTGCGGCGAGATCGTCGGCCGCGTGCGCGCCATGAGCGACCACGCCGGCCGGCCCGTCAAGCAGGCCGGTCCTTCGACGCCGGTCGAGATCATCGGTCTCGACGGCGTTCCGTCGGCGGGCGATCCGTTCGTCGTGGTCGAGGATCCGTCGAAGGCGGCGCAGGTGGCCGAGTATCGTCGCGAGAGCACGCGCAAGTCGTCGATGTCGGCGAACACCCGCATGTCGCTCGAAGACCTGCAGCGCCGCATGAGCGGCACGGCCGAGGCGCTCGAGCTCAGCATCGTCATCAAGGCCGACGTGGACGGCTCGGTCGAGGCCATCAAGACGGCGCTCGAGAAGCTGTCGAACGACGAAGTCACGCTGCGCGTGATCCACGGCGGCGTCGGCGCGATCTCCGAGTCGGACGTCCAGCTCGCCATGGCGTCGAATGCGATCATCGTCGGGTTCCACGTGCGCCCCGAGGGCAAGGCCAGGCAGCTCGCCGAGAAGGAAGGCGTGGATATCCGCGCCCACACGGTCATCTACGAGCTCATCGACGAGGTGAAGGCGGCGCTCGAGGGCCTGCTCGCACCGGAGCAGAAGGAAGTCTACGAGGGGCGCGCCGAAGTGCGCGACACGTTCACGATTCCGGGTGGAACCATCGCCGGCTGCTACGTGATCGACGGCACCATCACGCGTGCACGGTCGTGCCGCGTGATCCGCGACGGGCGTGTCGTCTACACGGGCAAGCTCGGAAGCCTGCGCCGCTTCAAGGACGACGCGAGGGAAGTGCAGACGGGCTACGAGTGCGGCATCGGCCTCGAGCGCTTCAACGACGTGAAGGTCGGCGACGTGATCGAGTGCTTCCGCATCGACGAGATCAAGCGCACGCTGTCGTCGCCCAAGCTCGAGCAGGCGGCGCGGGCCTGAGCCCGAAGGCCGCGCCGAAGTGGCCCTCGTCATCGGAGTCCTCGAGCTGACGCTCTACCTGCCCGAGAACCACTCGCTCAAGGGCAAGCGCGCCGTCCTCCGGTCGATCAAGGCGCGCGTGCAGGCGAAGTTCAACGTGTCGGTCGCCGAGACGGACGACCACGACTCGTGGCAGACGATCCGCCTCGGCATCGCCCAGGTGGGGAACGACCGGGACCACGTGGACCGCTGTCTGCGCGGGGTTTCCGAGTACATCCGTTCGCTCGGCCTGGCCGAGCCCGGCCGGGAGCGCTACGAGTTCACGAACTACTGACTTCGATACGATCAGGGGACGGATCCCGATTTCCCCCGGACCGTCCTTGTGGAATCGGAATGACATTGTGGGGGAAATCGGGATCCGTCCCCGTTTTCAGCATGCCTGGAAGAAGAGCAGAAAGAGTCAGCCGCCAGGTCGTGCAGACACTGGCCAACGTCGTCGAGTCGGGCGTGCACGACCCGCGCCTGAAAGGCATCACGTTCACTTCGGCGAACGCGACCGACGACCTTCGCTCGGTGCGCGTGTACTTCACCGTGTTCGGGGACTTCGCGGCGCGTGACGCCGCTGCCGAAGGCCTCAAGGCCGCCTCGGGGTACCTGCGCCGCGAGCTCGCGCACGAGCTGTCGCTGCGCTACGTGCCGGCGCTTCACTTCGAGTACGACGAAACGCTCGAGACGGCGGAGCGCATCGAGAAGCTCCTGCACCGGGAGGACACGTAGTGGGACGCCGCAGGAACAATCCCGATGGGCCCAGCGGGCTGCTGCTCGTCGACAAGCCGGCCGGCATCAGCTCGGCCGCCGTCGTGGCGCGCGTGAGGCGGCTCTTCGGCGGCGTGAAAGCCGGCCACACCGGCACGCTCGATCCCTTCGCGACCGGCCTGCTTCCGCTCTGCCTCGGCGAAGGAACCAAGCTGGCGACGTATCTGACGGACGCCGACAAGAGCTATGAAGGCACGATCCGTCTCGGCGTGACCACCGACACGCTCGACCGCACCGGCACGGTGACCGCGACGTCGCCCGTGCCGGCGTTCGACGACGCGAAGCTCGAAGCGATCGCGGCAGGTTTCCGCGGGGAGATCGAGCAGGTGCCGCCGAGCTACTCGGCCATCAAGCGTGGTGGCCGCCCGATGTACGAGCTCGCCCGGCGCGGCGAAGCGCCGGTGCTCGAGCCGCGTGTCGTGCGGGTCGATCGCCTCGAGCTCGGCAAATCGGGCGAGGACCGCCTCCGGGTCGTGATCGACTGCTCGAAAGGCTTTTACGTGCGCAGCCTCGCTCACGACGTCGGCGCCGCCCTGGGTTGCGGCGCCGTGCTGGAGGAGCTCCGACGGACGAGGGTCGGCGACCTCGAAGTGGACGCCTCCACGCCGCTCGATACGCTCGAAGCGCTCGCAGACCCCGCGAGCCGCGTCGTGCCGCTCGAGGACAGCCTCGGCCATCTTCGCCGCATCGACCTCGCGGCCAGCGAGGCCGAAGCCCTGCGCCTCGGCCGCCAGGCGCCCCTGCTGCGGATCCCGCCGGGCGGGGAAGGGGAGAAAATCCGCATCGTCGCGGCCGGCGGCCTCGTGGCCGTGGCCACCTTCCGGGGCCGGCTCTGGGAGCTCGACAGGGTCTTCGCGAAACCATCCACAGACGCTTTTTCTTCAACTGCAGCGACCGGGGGCTCCGCTCCTTGCCCTCCCGCAGGGTTCGTGTTACCTCCGGCCGTCTCGCATTTGGAAGAAGAGGAAAGGAACGAAGCGAATCGTCGTGACTGACAGTCTCGAACAGAATCAAGCGAAGAAAGAGCTCATCTCGGCGTACCGGCGGCACGACAGTGACTCCGGCTCACCCGAAGTGCAGATCGCTCTGCTGAGTAAGCGCATCACGCACCTCACGGAGCACTTCAAGGTCCACACCAAGGACCACCACTCGCGCCGCGGACTCCTGAAGCTCGTGAGCCAGCGTCGTCGCCTCCTTGATTACATCAAGAGGACGGACCACTCCGTGTACGTGTCGCTGCTCGACCGACTCGGTATCCGCAAGTAGGCCCGATCGCCCCGTACCATACGTCCTCTTCTCCCGACCGAAGTAACCAAGGGTTAGGAGAAGATCACCATGAGGCATGAAGTAGCCCTCGAAGTAGGCGGCCGCCGGCTATCGCTGGAAACCGGCCGTATTGCCAAACAGGCCGACGGCGCCGTCGTCGTCAAGTACAACGACACCGTCGTTCTCGTCACCGCGGTCTCCGCGCACTCGATGCGCGAAGGCCAGGACTTTTTCCCGCTCACCGTCGAGTACCAGGAGAAGGCGTTCGCCGCCGGCAAGATCCCGGGAGGGTTCTTCAAGCGCGAAGGCCGCCAGAGCGCGGACGAGATCCTGATCTGCCGCTGCATCGACCGGCCGATCCGTCCGCTGTTCCCGGAAGGGTACATGTACGAGACGCAGATCATCGCGACCGTGCTGTCGGCCGACCGGGCCGGCGCTCCGGACGTCGCGAGCCTGATCGGGGCGTCGGCGGCCGTGCACATCTCGAACATTCCGTTCGACGGCCCGATCGCGGGGGTCCGCGTCGGCCGCATCGGCGGCAAGCTCGTCGCCAATCCCTCTCTCGACGACCTCGAGAAGAGCGACCTCAACATCCTCATGGCTGCCAAGCGCGACTCGATCGTCATGGTCGAGGGCGGCGGCAACCAGATTCCGGAGAACGAGCTCCTCGAGGCGCTCTATTTCGGCCACGACCAGATCGTGCCGATCTGCGCGCTCCAGGACGAGCTGAGAAAGCTCGCCGGCAACAAGGACAAGCGCGTCTTCGTGCCGCCGTCGATTTCCGACGACGTGCTCTCGCAGGTTCGCAAGATCGCCGAGCCGCTGCTGCGCAAGGCCTACTCTCACACGGCCAAGCTCGAGCGCTACGCGAACCTCGACGCGGCCAAGGCCGAGTTCAAGGCGTCGATCAGCGATGACCTCGCGGCCCACGGGTCGGAAGTCTCTCGCGCCTACTCGCGCGTGAAGGAAGACATCGTGCGCGGCGACATCGTCGAGCACGCCAAGCGCGTCGACGGCCGCAGCCTCGACGTGGTTCGCCCGATCGCGATCGAGACCGGCATCCTGCCGCGTACGCACGGCAGCGCGCTGTTCACGCGCGGCGAGACCCAGGCCATCGTGGTCGCTACTCTCGGCACCTCGGCCGACGTGCAGCGCATCGACGCACTGCTCGGCGACGTCAAGAAGCGCTTCATGCTCCACTACAACTTCCCGCCCTACAGCGTCGGCGAGACCAAGATGCTGCGCTCGGCGGGCCGTCGCGAGATCGGCCACGGGGCGCTCGCGGAGCGCTCGCTGCTGCCCGTGCTTCCGAGCCAGGAAGAGTTCCCGTACACGCTGCGCGTCGTCTCGGAGATCACCGAGTCGAACGGCTCCTCGTCGATGGCCTCGGTCTGCGGCGCTTCGCTTTCGCTCATGGACGCGGGCGTGCCGATCAAGGCGGCCGTGGCCGGCGTCGCGATGGGCCTCATCGCGGAGAACGGCAAGTTCTCGGTGCTGACCGACATCCTCGGCGACGAGGACCACCTCGGCGACATGGACTTCAAGGTCGCCGGCACGAAGACGGGCGTCACCGCCGTGCAGATGGACATCAAGATCGCGGGCATTCCCCGCGAGGTGATGAAGGACGCGCTCGAGAAGGCGCAGAAGGCACGGCTCCACATCCTCGGCGAGATGGAGAAGTCGATCGAAGGCCCGCGCGTCGAGATGAGCCAGCACGCGCCGCGCATCGAGACGCTGCGCATCCACCCCGACAAGATCCGCGACCTCATCGGACCGGGCGGCAAGGTGATTCGCAGCATCGTCGAGCAGACGGGCTGCAAGATCGACGTGTCGGACGACGGCACCGTGCTCGTGGCCTCGTCGGACGGCGTGGCCATGCGCCAGGCTCTCGACATCATCGCGGGCATCACCGCCAGCCCCGAAGTGGGACGCATCTACAACGGCACCGTGCGGCGCATCGCCGACTTCGGCGCCTTCGTGGAGATCCTCCCGGGCACGGACGGCCTGCTGCACGTTTCGCAGATCGACGAGAAGCGCGTCGAAGCCGTGCGCGACTTCCTGAAGGAAGGCGACAAGATCCCGGTGAAGGTCCTCGAAGTGGACCGCTCCGGCAAGATCCGCCTCTCGCTCAAGGAAGCGAAGCGCGAGCTCGCTGCCCAGCAGGAGAAGGCGAGCGCTTGAGCGACTTGCTCCGCGCTACCCGGCTCGAGAACGGAGTGCGCGTCGTCACCGAAACGGTGCGCGACGTGCCCTCCGTTTCGATCGGTATCTGGGCGGACACCGCATCGATCTTCGAAGACGAGCGCATCGTCGGAGTCTCGCACTTCGTCGAGCACCTGCTCTTCAAGGGCACCTCGCGCCGTTCGGCGCGTCAGATCGCCGAGGAGATCGAGCGCCGCGGCGGCTCGATCGATGCCTTCACCGACAAGGAGTACACGTGCTACCACGCACGCGTGCTCGCCGGCGAAGCGGCGACGGCCCTCGACGTGCTCTCGGACCTCGTTCTTCACGCCGAGCCGCGTCCGGAAGACATCGAGCTCGAGCGCGAGGTCATCATCCAGGAAATCCTCGACGTCGAGGACGACCCCGAGGAGTACTCGCTCGACTTCCTGCTCGAGAGCTACTGGCCGGGGCATCGTCTCGGCTGGCCGGTCGCGGGCTCGGTCGCGAGCGTGGAGCGCATCAACCGCGACGACATCCTGAGCTTCCTGCGCGATTTCCGCCGCCCGAACCGCCTCGTCGTCTCCGCCGCGGGGCCCGTCGACCACGACGAGCTCGTGGCGAGCTGTCGTACGATCTTCGGGTCGCTCGAGCCGTCCGCGGAAACCGAGCGCAGCCTCGATCGTCCCGACTTCCGGCCCGGCCTCTTCCACGTGCGCCGCGAGATCGAGCAGGCCCATCTCACGATCGGCATGCCCGGACTTTCGATCCAGGACCCGCGCCGCGAGGCCGGCGAAGTCCTCATCGCGGCACTCGGCGGCGGCATGAGCTCGCGCCTCTTCCAGCGCGTGCGCGAGGAGAGGGGCAAGGCCTACACGATCTACGCGTTCCAGGGCCCCTATCGCGACATCGGCTACACGGGCGTCTACGCCGCCTGCGGCCGCGATTCGGTCGCGGAGGTGAGCAGCCTCATCTTCGAAGAGATGCGTTCGATCGTGAAGGAAGGCCTCGGCGCCGGCGAGCTCGAGCGCGTCAAGACCCAGCTCATCGGCAGCATTCCGCTGTCGCTCGAGACGACCGACAGCCGCATGTCGCGCATCGGCCGCAACGTTCTCTACTTCGACCGTCCGATCGAGCTCGAGGAGATCACGAGCGCGATCGAGGCCGTGACCAACGAAGACATGCTTTCGCTCGCCTCCGAGATCTTCAGCTTCGACCGCGCCGCGGCCGTGCTGCTCGGCGATCTCGAAGCCGACGCGATGCAGCTTCCGGCTGCCTGACGCTTCCGTGCCCACGCCTGCCGAGCCAGTCCGCGTTCGCCTGAAGCGCGTCGGCAGTGCGCGCGTGGAGCTTCCGCGTGCGATGACCGACGGTTCGGTCGGATTCGACCTGCCGGCGGCCATCGAAGCGCCGATCACGCTCGCGCCGGGGGAAAGGCGCCTCGTTCCGTGCGGCTTCGCGGTCGCGATCCCGCGCGGCTACGAAGGCCAGGTCAGGCCGCGCAGCGGGCTCGCGCTCAAGCAGGGCCTCAGCATTCCCAACGCACCCGGCACCATCGACCCGGACTATCGCGGCGAAGTCGGCGTCATCCTGATCAACCTCTCGCAGGACCCTGTGCAGATCGAGCCGGGGCAGCGCATCGCCCAGCTCGTCGTCTGCCCGGTCGCGCAGTGCGTGCTCGAAGAGGTGGATGAGCTCGACCATACGAGTCGCGGCAGCGGCGGGTTCGGGCACACCTCTTCCTGACCGGATCGTTGCGGCTCATTGCCCGCGCCGCGCGAATCGTCCCCGTGGACAATGTCGCGCCCGACGAAGCGCGGCTGGCCTTCGGACGACAGTGCCCGTGTGAATCGGCTCTCCATTCCGAAACGGAACACCGGTTGGCCGTTGCGTGGGAGGTGGCCATTCCAATAGGGTCTGGAGCCCTGGAGGGACCCCATGCGTTACTTGTCTTTGCTGGTCGCAATCGCGCTTCTGCCGAACCCTGCTCAGGCCGCCACGGTGGTGAGCACATGTGGCCAGATCGTCGCGGCCGGCGGCGAGCTGGCAGCCGACCTCGATTGCAGCGGGTTCCCCACTGCCGCCGTCGTCCTCGAAGCCGGAATGTTCGACCTCAAGGGATTTACTCTGACCGGCGGCGATGCGGACGCAATCCAGTGCGTCGGCAGCTGTGAGATCTTCTCCACCGGCGGCATCGGCAGCGTGCAGGGGGCGGCCGGCGCCGCGATCAACGGAGGCACCGGCCTGCTCACGGTAAGCAACCTGGACATCCAGGGGAACGGCGGGGGGATCTACGGCGGGGGTTTCGGAACCGACGGCGCCGACGTGGCGGTCCATGACAACGGCGGCGGCATCTACTGCGGCGACATCTCGCTGCGTGTCCAGGACTCTGTCGTCGCGAACAATCTGGGCAGCGGAATCGGCGCGGGGGAATGCAGGGCGAACATCATCAACGTCGACGTGACCGGTAACGGCGGTACGGGGATCTATGGCCGGAACATCGACGTAAGCGACAGCGATATCTCGGGCAATGGCCTCGACGGGATCCGTCAGATCGCCAACGTGCCGTGCGGACCCGCCCCCGGCGATGGGTTGTGTCCGAAACGGACGCGCGTGAGCAACTGCACGATCAATGACAACGGCGGCACCGGGATCGAGGTGATCTCCGGTATCGACCTCCGCGATTCCACGGTTTCGGGCAATGGCGAAGGGGGCGTCTCCGACGTTGGGCAATGGGTCTCGTATCACCCGGACAAACCCCAGAAGTATCCGTGCGGCTCCGCCAGCGTCCTGGGCAGCCACATCGACGGCAATACCGGCACAGGCTTCTCCTCCGGCAGCCGTACGATCAAAGTCCGTGAGTCGGAAGCTTCGAACAACAGCGGAGAGGGATTCACGGTCAGCTCGCCGTACTCCTGCACTCGCCAGCTCCGGGTTACCGATTCCATCGCGAATGGAAACGGGCTCCACGGAATCGACGGTTCGGCGGTCGACAATCCCGACGCCAGGCTCGGCGTGAAAGGTACGACCGCATCGGGTAACGGCACTGACCCGTCCTGCGGCGTCTCGCAGACCTGCGCCGACGTTGCCCACGGCTCGCTGCCCCGGGTAAGCACGACGACCTGCGCGAGCAGCTACGATTCGAATTCGGGCTTCCCGGGCACGAGCTGGGGAGTCTGCTCGTCCGACTGAGCCGCGGCTGCCCGCGTCGAGCCGGTCCAGGCGCACGACAGGTCCGCCCCCCGCCGTCGAGCGTGCTGCCGGGCCCGCTGCCGCGCACGATCAGGTCCTTTTTGCGCGACCGGCTACGGTTCGACTTCGGGCTTCCCGCGAAACCCCCCGATGCCGAGCGGCATGCGGTAGAGCGAGCTCCTCGCGCAGAGGTAGAGTGTCCTGCCGTCGTCGCCCCACGCCATGTTGTGTACGTGCCGGGGCGTCACGATCGTGCCGAGGTGGGTGCCCTCGGGCGACAGGATCCACAGCCCGCCCGGGCCCGAGACGTAGAGGTTGCCGCGCAGGTCCACCTCGATGCCGTCGATCGCGTCCTCGCCGGTTGCGGACGTCATGTCGAAGAAGACACGGCCGTCGCCCAGGGTGCCGTCGGCGCGCAGCGGGTAACGCATCACGACCTTCTTCTTCTCGTCCCAGTCGCCCACGTAGAGAAAGCTCTCGTCCGGTGAGAATGCGATCCCGTTCGGCCCCGTCAGGTCCGACGCGAGCAGCTCCGGCTTTCCCGGCTGGACGACGCGATAGATGCCGCTGAACGCGAGCTCCTTGCGGGGATCGCCGAAGACCTTCGGCAGTCCGAAAGGCGGATCGGTGAAGTACACGGTGCCGTCCGAGTGAAGCACGAGGTCGTTGGGGCTGTTCAGGCGCTTGCCGTCGAAGCTCGCCGCAAGGACGGTGGTCGAGCCGTCTCTCTCGGTGCGCGAGATGCGATGTCGACCGTGCTCGGCGGCGAGCCGCCGCCCTTCGCGGTCGATCGCGAGTCCGTTGCTTCCGGGCTGGCGGTACTCCGCGATGTCGGGGCCTTCGTAGCCGCTGTTCCTCTTCGCGACGGTGAGCGAGCCGTCGGAAGCGTAGCGATAGATCACGTTGCTGTTCGGGTCGCTGAACAGAAGTGCACGCTCGGCCGCGTTCCAGACCGGGCCTTCGGTGAATTCGAAGCCTTCGGCGAGCTTGTAAAGCTTGGGATTCGGCCCGACGATCGCGTCGAGCGCAGGGTCCTTGCGGAGGACCTCGACGTTGGTCTCGGCCGCCGGAACGGAGACCGCGCCGGCCGGCGACGCGTGGAACGAGAGCTTCGCCGAGCGGACGTAGATGAAATTCGTCGGCGGATTCGACAGGGGTCCGTTGGCACCGAAGACCGCGAGCACGATTTTCTGGCCCGGGTGCACGTGCCGCGCGACGACGAGGCGGTTGGTCGCATTCCATCCGGCCACGACGGAGCCGCCCGACTGCGCGGGTGCGCGCGTGAGCTCTCCGTCCACCCAGACTTCGGCGTAGTCGTCGACGGAGGTTTCGAACACGGCCGCCGTCCCGTCCGTGGCCACACCGCCGACGCGCTCGGGCACGACGAACGTCAGGCGATACCAGTTGAAGCTCAGCCGCCCGTTGCCGCGGCGCTTCGAAAGACTGTCTGCTTCGATGACCGTCCACGACGAGTCGTCGTAACCGGCGACGCCGGCTGCCGGTGCAATTTCCCAGGTCTCGCCCGGTGCTCCGGTCGGCTGGCCGTCCGGCCCGGGACCTGCGAAACGCGCGGTGACGA